>CAYSXZ010000066.1:0-2205 GCA_964435235.1 Microcaldota archaeon | reverse complement strand
GCCTTATCTCAGCTCTGCACTACGGCAACAACATTCCTAGCAGGATCTATTGTTGTTTTGATAGTATTATCTGCTGTCGTATATGCAATTGGCCAGATTATGGTGCAGAAACAAGGGCAAGGGCATCAGTTTGGGCAACATCAATGCTCACAGGTGCTGTCATAGCAGCTATTATCTACATTCTTACCCCATTAATCCTACAAACACTACTAACAGGTAGCGGAGTAACTGTAAACCCAAACAATCCATGCAATTTCCAAGGTACTGGAGGAGGCGGTGGAGGTGGCGGCGGGGGAGGCACCATTATTACACCACGCGTGCCACGTGTTCCTATCCCTTAGTAACATTTCTTTATTTTTTATGCAAACTTAGCTGTTCTCCATACTCTCTTATTAAATTTAGAATGACATCAGTTTTTTCCTTGTCCATCAATGCAACCGTACGTATGTAATTAGGCACATCGCTTCTGTATGTTTTAGCAAAGAACATATCACCGTCGTTCATAAACACAACAGGTGTTCTCTGTTCTTTATACTTCTCTATTTCAGATAAAGCACGATTCAATGTCCAATCTGCAAATAGAGCTGCTTGAGAAAGCTGCTGCCTATCAAATCTAAATCTCCACAAAACGTAAAAGCTATTTAATTTATTGAGGTCTGGCCCGTTATGTTTCTCAAGACCGTTCTCTCCTTTCGGATAGTAGTAAGAATGTAGCCAGGCAGTGTCTGTTTTCACTATACCGCGCGCGAAATATTCAACACGTTTATTTACCTCATTCCTCATTTCAGCCTGTCGTTTTTGTTCCTCAATAAAGTAGATTGGGTTGGTACGTATCTCTTTTAACCATCTTGCTAAGGCTATTTGACTATGCACATTTACAGTGCATAATGTAATTGCATGATATACATCAACATGCTCAAATATCTTATCCCTGAATCTTTCAAGCCTTCGCTTAAACTTTTCAATACATCCCTTTATCCCATTTACAAGAAGGATACCATAACCAACGCGTGCACCAGGCAAGCATTGGGATTTGGAAAATGTCCCAGTAACGAGTTCTATCGCACTGCTATCTGTATCTATTATTCGCTCTACTGGGTCAAAACGTTCTGCTTGATTTCTTCGAAAAGGTTCATAAGTAGGGTCCGTTATTCTATGCACGCGAATGCCGAATTTCGCGTTTATCCTTTTCAGTAGCATAGTTATTTCATCGAACGTTTCTACACTCATCGCAGAACCAAGAGGATTACCGATTGTTGTTATGGTTAGTATATATCGTACTTGCGTGCCATACTTTCTTATCGTTTCAATCATCTTTCGCTCAAGCTCACCGAGGTCAACAACCCCGCTCTCACGATTTATTGGTACTGTAATCATGTCTGCCTCTATGTTCGCTGCTTCTGCGAGAAACAGAGGATAGGTAAGCTCTGGAATAAAAACAACCGTGCGATGCTTCTTACCACCCCCGACCATCTGCATATAACTACGCACAACACCACTTGACCCAGAACCAACAAATATAAAAGCGTCCTTCCCCCGCTCAAGCTTGTAGGAATGCTCAACCCTCTTCTCTCCGTTAGGGCCGTCCACAAGACGAAGGTCACCATAACTGATTTCTTCGAGAAATTCCGGATAACCAATTGAGTTTGTGTAAAATGCCCTTTCCTCCCCAACAACATCTTGCAATATCTCTATGAAACGCCTTGGGCTCTTGAAACCAAATCCAGTTGGGTCGCCAAGACCACCTTTCACAGTTGTTAATTCCTTTCCATAGCACGGTTCAGCTAGGAGCTTTTTTGAGTAACTCTCGACCTTTGTTTTTATTTTGTTTACATCCGAAAGGCGTAGGCTATGATCCTGCATCTCTTTAAAACGGCTAGTCTTTACCATAACCATCACTAATTTTATTTTCAGAATCAATCAAAATTTAGCAGTTTTTAATATTTTCCACGAAAAATTCGACTGGCAACGTATAAAAGGCGTTCTGCATATTTTAAAATTATTTCCTGGAATAATTCTATTCTTTGGGCCCATAGCTCAGCTTGGTAGAGCAAGCTATTTGGTCTTGCGCCAAAAGCAACGGACTCTTAACTTATAGAAAGAAATCCGTGTGTCGCGTGTTCGAATCACGCTGGGCCCGTTTCTGTTGCTTAGGTTTTTCTTCTGTGCTTAGGTTTTACTATTCTTCTTCTATTATACGAAGCG
>CAYSXZ010000065.1:0-6649 GCA_964435235.1 Microcaldota archaeon | reverse complement strand
CTCTATACATAATAGTAATTGAATGCTCATCTACGGTTAGAATAAGACTAATGTAGGATTGAAACATAACATGCCGAACTGTGCAATACGAAGCGTTGTATTGTTAGAATAAGACTAATGTAGGATTGAAACCACGCACGTGCGAAAAAATCCGAACAAAAAAGTTATGGTTAGAATAAGACTAATGTAGGATTGAAACTTATGAACCTTAAAGGCCGTCGTGCCAATAATATTGTTAGAATAAGACTAATGTAGGATTGAAACGATTACCTGTATGAAACTTTCGTATGCTTTCAGTATGAGCCAATTACTACCTACAATTAGGCTGATGCAAATTTAAAACCATTACCATCACCTCATAACACCGATCTGAGCTTGCGAAGCAAGCGAAGAGATGTGATCGATTCGTCGATCACACGATCTGAGCTACCGAGACAACGAGGTAGCGACGAGATGTGAACGAATCGTCGTTAACAGTCAAAGTGAGTTATTGAAAGAATGAGGTGATTTCAGAGATAATTCGCAACAGCCTAAGACGTGTAATACCCTATCATCTTATATGCGAGTTTTGCAGCGAGAAAATCCGAGACAACACACCCCCTGACGGGTGCGAGTTCGACAATATCGAATCCGATTACATTTTTCTTTTCTGCAATACTTCTAAGCAATCCTAGGATCTCTTTCCAATGAAGACCACCTGGTTGCGGTGTTCCAACAGCAGGACATTCTGAAGGGTCTAATCCGTCCAGGTCTACAGTGATGTATACATCGTTAGAAAGTTGTCTGATTATCTCATCAGCATCAAAATCTATACCATAAATCGTATTTCGTATTCCTTCCTTTTCTATATATTCGTTCTCCTCTGCGCTCATATCCCGAATGCCAACCTGTACTGTTCTTTTTACAGTTTCGCGAACCCTCCGCATAACACATGCATGGCTGTTTTTCTTTCCCTCAAATTCATCGCGCAAATCAGCATGGGCGTCTATTTGAAGAACTGATAAATCATGGTATAATTTTGCGCATGCTCCCACCGCCGGCACGGTTATACTATGTTCGCCGCCTAGAAGGACTGGGAATTTGTTTTTGTTAAGTGCCATTAAAACATTCCTTTCAATTTCATTATATTCTATATCTTTTGTTGTGTGGATCTTCACTCTTTTATCTATTTCGTATCCGAGTTCTATATCAAAACTTTCTAGTTGCATGCTTGCATTGATTATACTCCTCGGCCCTTTAGCTGTGCCAGGCATGTAAGATACTGTTTTTTCGTAGGGAACAGGAAATACAACGACATCACATTCCTCAAAGCCCCATTTGCTTCCTATGAATTGCATCTTCTCATCCTATATACAATCTTATCAATTCCTTTAATCTTCTGAGCGATTCATTCGGAGTTTCGATTGTATTGAGCAAATAAACAGGAACCTTTTCAAAGAGCTCATCGAAGAATTTTTTTCTTTGTGTGAGCCGTGCTCTGCTCCTTATAAGCTGATGCGGATTACAGAAATCGTGTTTTAGTATGAAATCCAATGCTTCTTTTCTACTCATTTTTTTCATTGGCTCTCTACCCTTTTCTCTTGTGAGAATTACAATAAGCGAAAGCGTAGATTTCTTTTTTACTTTATCAGCACCAAACAATCTTTTGACGTCTACTATCGCTCTTTTACTGCTATCACCTTTCATATCACTAAGTTTTTCTTTGAGCTGTGGCCATATATCTACTAAGTCGCTTCGGACATAGGAGTTTTTTTCGGATGAGAATACTTGTATGTTATTATCCATAAACCTTACGAAAAACCAATCATCTGTAAGAAAATTAAAATTTTTGTCAAGAAGAAGACCGTAGGTAAGCGTTGTTTTTCCAGCGCCTGGCGTTCCTATTATTGCAACCCCCTTCCCGCCTGTATCGACAAAAGAACCGTGGACGGAATAGCGTCTATGCTCTGAAGTGAAATCCTCCATAAAATCTGCAACAAGCGCAAGTGCAATGCTTTTAATCCAACCATAATAATTGCAATTTTTTACTATTGCTGTTTTTGAAACTGGTTCGTAAAGTACCTCTAATCTTTTTCCATCGCGAACTGCAAAGAGCCTTGCATGTGGGCGTATCCAATCAGGCATCGGCTCAAAATTGTCTTCCCACATCTCTTTAAATTCTGCGTTGTCTGTAAAGAATTTCACGCAAGTTCCGTGTATCGCTGCCTTCAGCTCGTAAAGACCAATGGCGTGGTACTTTTCCATCAACTCTTCTTTCTTTCTAGGTGTTATAATTTTTACAGAATATCTCTTTACCATGGAACAACCTAATCAGATAGCAAAATAAGAAATATAAATCATTACTGAAAACTGTCTATATGAAGAAAAAACTAATGCTTCTTATTAACGCGATAGTATCTCTTGCGATAATAGCGGTTATTATCCATTTTGTAGGACTTGGGGAGATGCTTCGGCAGCTTGAACGTATAAATCTCCTCATCCTTCTTCTATCCATACTGCTTCTTTTTTTCATGGACCTTACTATGGCTTACAGGATTCTTTTTCTTCTTCGAAGCACTGGGATAAATTTAAGATTCATAGATGTCCTAAAGGCACATTTTGTAGGCATGCTAGCTGCAGATTTCACTCCTGCAAGGAGTGGTTATTTCGCGACAGTAGCAGTTTTGAAATATAATTATAATGTTCCTTCAGAGAAGGCTATGCTTTCCATCTTCGGTCCGCAGATATTTGATTTCGGTGTAAAACTTATTGCTGGAACAATCGCCTTGTTTTATATTACAATATACTCTCTCAGCTTAGAAGACTCCTGGTTGATGTTTTTAGGAGTTCTTGCTCTTCTTGCAATAGTAATAGTAATGCTTCTCATTCTTTTCTCGGAACGATTTCTTAGTATCTTTTCTTTTGTAGAAAAAATCCCTGTTCTATCTAGACTTTACGTGATGATGAGACGAATGCAAACTCATTCGCACGTAATCACTAAAAAAACAATCAACATCCTTACCTTGATAGCGATCTCTTGGACATTCAAGGCCCTCTCTTGGTATGCAGTTGCAAAATCAGTTGGGATAACAATAAATACGCAATTTCCAGAAGTATTTTTCTACTTCTTCCTCCAACCCCTTGTTACAATATTAGAGTTCCTGCCTTCGACGACAATAGCCGGGTTAGGATTAAGCGAAGGTGCAATAACTATTATTCTGTCTCTGTTTGGAGTTAGCGCGGCAAATGCAATGGTTTTTGCTCTAGTTGTAAGAGTTAAAACAACGCTCCTCCACCTAGTAGCAATTCCGGAGGCTCTTAAAATGGCACATAAACCACTTTCTTAGACATCTAAAGTTACTCAAAACCTTATGGAAAAAGTTGTTCTGTAATATCTCTTTCCTTCTCTTCTGCCCATGAGTTTTTTTGTTATTATTGCATGCAGACCAAGCATTCCACACACTTCGAGCACAGCCTTTGTGCTTCCTACGAATATATCAATTCCACTGTGTTTTTCTTCAGTCTTGGTGATAAACGTCTTTGTCTTTAATACTCTGAGGATTGTCTTCGAATACTTTGCAATCTTCCGTGGGTCACCTCTTAATTGAATTATTGCTTCGTAATAACCCCCTGCAATCCGCGAGCATTCAGGGCAGATGGTGATAATTTTCTTAAAGGGAAGCCATCTTTCAACAAACACTTCAGTTTCGCCTTTTTTTACTACGAATGTAATTTTTCCGCTTTCGATGTCATATTTCGCATCAGTAAAATCTCCTCTGCATTTGCTTATAGTATATTCCTCTATTTTGTTTTTATCATAGGGAATCCATTCGCCCTTAAGACGCATTTTTCCGCATCTTTTACAGATTTCTATCTCAATCTTCTCTGGTAATTTGATATTGTAAGGGTAGCAATCTACGCAGAATGCTTCTATGAATTTCACTTCAGTATTTTTTCTTCCGCATTTCGGACAGATCATCATAAAATCATCGTGTTTAACTATTCTCAAGAGATTTTTAAACATAATAGTAGAATAATGTTCATGGAGAAAATTGAAAAAGGAGAAGGCAGCGAAAACCTTAAGCGTGCAGTAGATTTGACAAATTATCTCTTTTCTCTCCCACCTCTTCCAGTAATCCTCGCATTCATGGTTATAGTAGCGATTTTATTTGGTGCTATCCTAAACCTTCCTCCCCCTCAGGATTTTGTTAAGAATACAGTGCTCGACGGAGCTGTTCTCCTTCTTTTCCCTGCGCTCTTAACCTCCCTTGTTATTAAGGTACTAATTCGAGGGGTTCCAATAAAAAGAATATTCGCTACAGCCGCAGCAGGGGAAGTGGTGTACGGATTTGCCTATGCTATTTCATCGTTTGTTTTTGGAATAAATCCAACATATGGCGAGCTCGTTCTCTTTGTAGGCGCAGCTATTGTTTTTGTTGTTTGGTATATTGTTGCTAGGCTTGTATTTGTTCTAAAATATCGTTCGATTCTTTTTGCAGTTCTTCAACTTCTTTTTTATCTTCTCTTTCTTTTTAATTCTAAAATTTTTCAGCTTGCTAAAGGATCGATAGTTGATTGGGCAACGCGGGCGTATATCGCATCTTTCATTCTTCTAGGGGCGATATACGTCTTCTTCTTGGTAATAAACGCACCGATGAAAAAAACTTTCGGTTTGAGCAGCACCGATGTGTTTTCTCTTTTCATAAGTCAGTGGATTTATAAGAAGAACGATCTCGAGAAAGCATTTGAACGAGTTGGCGAGAACGCAAGGACGCTTGTTGGCGTTGTTGGCTTCAAAAGAAAAGATGATAAGATTTTTTTTATCGTTCCATACATCCATTTTGGCCCCTTCGGCAATCTCGGTGGAAGCGAATTTTCCCATCTGATTGCAGAAGATTTTGAGAAAAGACACCCAGCGACGAGGGTGTTTGTCTTTCATGGCCCGGTTACTCACGATCTCAATCCAACATCTTCTTCAGAGTTGCGAAAAATCATGGATGCTATAGACACTGTACTGAGACGCGCAAAGTATACCTCATCCACAATCTCATTTTCTGTCGGTAGAAGTAAAGAGTGTGTAGCCGATTCTCTTAATATTGGTAAGGATGCGTTTGTTGGGGTAAGCCGCGCACCATACGTGACGGAAGACATAAATCTCGGTCTCGGGCTCGCCATGCTTGCGACGGCTGAAAAGAAGAAAGCAAACGCTATAATCGTTGATCAACATAATGCGGAGACAGGCGAAATAACAAGTTTTGAACCTGGAAGCGAAATAGGGCATAATTACATAAAGGCTGTAGAGGAAGCTGTATTAAAGAAGACGAAGGACATGCCGCTCAAAATTGGTATCTCTATTCGTCATCCAAAATCCTCAGCAGTGGGCGATGGAGGGATAAAAATCGCTGTTCTTTCCACTTCTCCAAAGTATGCCACCATTCTTCTCGATGCAAACGGCATAACTCCTCAACTAAAGGAAAAAATAGAGAAGGAAGTTGCTTCCAGATATAAATGTACAGTAGGTGTTTTTACAACAGACACGCATCAAACAAACGCAGTCCGTGGCGTGCTCAATCCAGCAAAGGAAGAACCAGAAATAATAAATGAGATATTAGAAGGAACGAAAGAGGCGATTGCTGATATGCAACCAGCTTCTGCATTTGTAGATAAGGAATGGTTTGACATAAGAGTGCTTGGCGCAAAGCATTCCATAGAGATAGTAAGCACAGTAAACTCAGTTGTTGCAGTTGCAAAGATCACAGCCCCATTGATCCTCGTGGGTGCGATACTCGTCATACTTGCTATTCTTTCCAAGGTATAACGAGAGGCTCTCACCAAGGTGGAGTATCATTTTTCTCTAGATTAGAATTTAAGATGTTGTTTAAAGTAATCGATTACGTGCTCCTGAAATTCTCTGTTGCTTTTATATCCAAATTTCTCATGAAGTTGAAGCATATAAGGATGTGGAGCAAAATGTGGAACAGTTATCGCATAACCCTCCATATCGATAGAGGCAGAACGGAATTGCGCACCGCCGTATTTTGCATAGATTGTTGTAAATTGTGCAGAAGAAAGTATTCTTTCTCTTGTAACTATTCTCCCTGTGACAGGCCTGTGCGTGAAGGTAAACATTACCTTCTTCCCCTCTATTTTTCCGGTTATTAAATTTTTCATAGGTTTTTCTAAGTTTACAGAAATGGTAAGAGTACCGTCTGCCGCAATGTCGTATTTGTATTCGAAGGGTTCGAAATGAAGAAACAAAAATGAAGTAAAAAAATCTCCTCCGCGATAATGATTTACACACTTGGAAAAAACCATTAATCGTTCGCCTGCAAAGAATATAGAACGCATGGCGCCATGCGCGAACATGATCCCCTGTTTCTCTCCATTTAAATAAAGAGGTTGGAAGTAATTGGAAGGAACAGAATAAGCCGCTCTCGCATCAAACATGGGATAGTGAAGCTTAACAGGCCAATTTACTGAGGTATAAATAGATTTATCTATTACAGGCATCTTTTCAGCAAGTTCTTTCGATGTAGCTAGGCGGATAGCATCTTCTTCTTGCATTTTGGAAAGAAGTTCTAGATATTCTGGAATATCTTTTGTCCTTTCACATAAGTCGCACATGATAGAAAGATAGAAAACGCACTTTTAAAGAAGTATTGTTTATAGG
>CAYSXZ010000064.1:0-15949 GCA_964435235.1 Microcaldota archaeon | reverse complement strand
TCTTAGATGAGAGCGATGCGTTAACAGCAGATGCACAACAGGCACTTAGAAGAACTATGGAGATGCACTCATCGATGACTAGGTTTATTCTTTCCTGCAACTATTCCTCCAGGATAATAGAGCCGATTCAAAGTAGGTGCGCCATATTTAGGTTCATCCAGCTTGAAGAGAAGGATATAAGAAAGATGCTCGAGCACATCGCAGTAGAAGAACATCTCAAGGTTGATGATGGTGCATACGAGGCTATTTACTATGTTTCAGAAGGAGATATGCGAAGAGCGATAAACATCTTGCAGGGTTGTGCGTTGCATGGAGAGCACATAACTGCAGAGCAGGTTCATAAGATAAGTAGCAGGGCAAGACCAAAGGAGATACATGATATGGTTACCCTTGCACTTTCTGGAGATTTCTTAGGTGCAAGAAAAAATTTAGACAAGCTTATAATAAACTATGGATTAAGCGGAGAGGATGTATTATTTCAGGTCTATAAAGAGATAGCAAATCTAAAAATTCCAGAGGAAAAGAAGGTCATTCTAATAGATCGTTTGGGGGAGTACAACTTCAGACTTGTCGAAGGGGCGAACGAAAGAATACAGATAGAAGCACTACTTGCACAATTTGCATTGATAGGGGCGAAAAAGTGAAAGAATTGGCGGCCGCTCTCCTACTTATCCTTTTATCTTCCCTTTCAGCAGCGACTGTGATACAACTACCAGTACAGGAAGAAAAGGATTTTGGTATTTCTTACTATAAGAATTTCGACCCGCTTGTTGTGTATATGGACTGCGAAAAAAGCAGATTGGATATATATGTTAAAGACGGAGGCGCGCCTGTAGAAAGTGCGACGGTTCGTCTTCTCTACGTCGATTACGCTACACCGCTTCTCTATTCAGGACTTACTGATAAGGATGGAAAATTTTCATACGTACTAGTGGGCAACAAGAGTTATATGCGCGGGATGTTCAGCGCGGTTGTAGAGAAAGGAGGATATAAAAATAAGGAAGCGCATTTCGATATAATAAGATGTCTTGCACCTCAACCGCCCCCTTCCCCTCCACAGCCACAACAACAGAATCAGACTCCCCAGGAACCTACCAAGGAAGAGGAGGAAGAGGTGGAGCAACAAATCCAACCAATCCCCGAGAATATAACAAATATTAGTGATTCGAACGTAACGAACGAAACAGATATTACAGAAGAAACGGAAGAAGAAAAGAAAACACAGTTGTCATGCTGCTTTCCATCTTTTATCTTAATAGTTGTGGTATTCGGCGGCATCAAGCTTGCAACGTAAATATTTAATAAGATAATATACTAATCTTCCTCATGAAAGGTCAATCGGCAGCAGAGTACGTAATAACGTACGGCTGGGCCA
Source organism: Microcaldota archaeon (assembly GCA_964435235.1). GTDB lineage: Archaea > Micrarchaeota > Micrarchaeia > Anstonellales > Bilamarchaeaceae > JAVZJR01. The sequence goes on along the minus strand of CAYSXZ010000064.1, from coordinate 14,574 downwards.
TACTTGCTCTTACTATCATCATAGCCGCTCTTTTAGCCAGTGGGGCGCTAAGCCCAAATTATATGGTCTCAGAAGAATGCAATTTGGGTTCGAACATGCCCTGCACATTTATTGTATTTAATGAAGATGGAAAGACGAAGATGAACATCGCTATTCAGAATGGCTTTCCATATAAGATTAATATAAGCAGGTTGGAAGTAAAGCTCACAGAAACGGGTCAATTGTTCGATTTCGAAAATATGGCACCAGTATTGATTGAAAGTGGTGCAAGCACCACTTACAAGGGTACGTTAAATGGTGAGCAACTCTCACAAGGCTCTATAAAAAGATTCTCCGCTTCTGTTGAATACTACTCCTGTGCGCCAGAGATAAGCGAGGGTGGAGGATGCAGTCCATCAAAGCATACCATTTCTGGGAAGATAGTTGCGAGGATAGTCTCTAAATAATTATAACACGGAAACGTGGAATCCTCCATGTTTTATTTCTAATTCCCTAATTCTGCTTATCCTTCTCAGTTCTTCCTGAAGCTCCTTATTTAATTCTCTATCGAGCGTTAAGATCACTTTACCGAGCTCTGCGTTTTGTGGCATTCTATTGGATGCTTTATATTGTCTTATCTCTGCTACAATCTTGCAAAGAAGCTCCACTTCTTCTATTACACCCTCATCAACGTTCCCTGCTTCTGGCCAGCGCTCGCTCGTTACGCTCAAATTTTTATTCCTTCCCCTTACGAATAGCGCATTATATATCTCCTCGCTTATGTGGGGCGTTATGGGAGCTAAAAGTAATATACTATTCAGGATAACATGGTGCAGGGTATACAGTGCCGCTCTTTTTCTCTCTCCGCCATCGCTAGCATAAACTCTATGCTTTATGAACTCTAAGTAGTTATCGCAAAAATCGTGCCAAAAAAAGTTGTGCATTCTTCCTATAGCTTTTTGGTAATTATATCCTTCCATGTCTACTGTGTATTCATTTATCACCTTGTTCATCTTTGAGAGAATCCATCTATCTATCATACCTGTCTCTTCTGCGTCTCTTTTTGTTGGTTTATAATCTTTCAAGAAAGGTTCTGCAAATCTAGCCGCATTCCAAACCTTTGTCAAAAAACTTTTCGCGTATTTTATATCCTCATATGAGAATGGTCTATCCTTTGCCATAGCACCGCTCATCGCTGCCCATTGCCTTATGGCGTCGACCGGATAATCCCTGAGAAGTTCTGCAGGAGATATTATATTCCCAAGAGATTTACTCATCTTCTTTCCATCAGGTGCAAGCACATTGCCGTTAAGCAATATCTCCTTCCATGGTGGTATTCCTGTAAGCGCCACTCCGCTTCTGTATATAGTATAAAACGCCCACGTTCTTACTATCTCCACTCCTTGAGGTCTTAATGTGTTAGGATAGAATTTTTTGAATCTCTTCTCGTCGTCTGGCCATCCGCTTATTATGAGCGGGGTTATGCTTGAATCAACCCAGCAATCGCAGACACTGGTTTCTGGTTTCATCTCGTCTCTGCACTTGCATCTTATTGATCTCGCCTTTTCAGGGTAAAATGGCAGTTCGCTTTCCTCTGCTGCTTTTGTTTCCCCGCATTTTTCGCAGTAATAAAATGGAAGCGGTGTGCCGAATATACGCTGTCTGCTTATTACCCAATCCCATTCCGCTCCCTCTATCCAATCTATGAGGTAGGTTATACCAAATTCAGGGATCCACCTTATTCGGTGTGCCATATTTTTGATAGCGCTTGCCATGTTCCTTATGTCAGCAAACCATTGCATAGAAAGGATTAGCTCTATAGGAGTGCCACACCTATCATGTGTCTTTACCATCTGCCTGAGCTGCTGTTTTTTAACTATCTTTCCTTCCTTCTCAAGCTTCTCCAAAATTTTTTTCCTTGCTTCTTCTATCTTAAGCCCATCAAATTCCCCTGCATTTTTTAACTTACCGTATTTATCTATAGCTTCAATAATTGGTAGCTTGTACCTATGCGCCCATATGACATCCATCTTATCGCCAAACGTACAAACCATGACTAGTCCTGTTCCAAACTCCTTATCCACTTCTTTATCTCCAAATGCAATAACCTCCCTTCCAAGTGGCGTCTTTATTCTCTTTCCTTCAAGATATTTATACCGCTCGTCGTCTGGATGAAACAGAACAGCAACGCAGGCATGAAGAAGCTCCGGTCTCGTTGTAGCAATTATAAGATCCTCTCCATTCGGTCCTATGAATTTTATAAAATTAAGCACGCCATCCTTCTCTACTTCGTCAAGCTCGGCCTTTGCGATTGCCGAAACACATTTAGGGCACCAATACACCGGATAACTTTTTCTATAGATCAACCCGTCTTTATACATTCTTAGAAGAGAAATTTGAACCTTTCTATGGTAATCAGGATCCATTGTTTTGTATTCGTATCTCCAATCTGCGCTGAAGGCAAGCTCTTTCATCTGACTCTTCATTCTTTCTATAAATTCCCTTGTCCACTCTATGCATTTTTCCCTGAATTGCTCTGGAGGAAGTCTTCCGTATTTCCTCTCTACCTTCACTTCTGTTGGAAACCCTTGGCAATCCCATCCCTGCGGATAGTAGACATTAAATCCTCGCATGCGCTTATACCGCGCTGCAAAATCGAAATAACTGTAGGAAAGGACGTGCCCCATGTGAAGCTCTCCGCTAGTGAACGGCGGGGGTGTGTCTATAGAGTAAATCGGTTTAACGTCGTCATCTTCATCAAACTTATACACGCCCTGCTCCTCCCAGCGCTTCCTCCACTTCTCTTCAATTTCCTTTCCATACCTATCCGCTAACATAATCTTTTCACCAACATGCAAGAAGTTGCAATAAAAATTAGAGGTTAATAAATTAAAATTTAGGTTTTTCTAATTGCTTCATGTCCAGACTGAAAAAAATTGCTGCTGAGATACAAAATTGCAGAAGATGCAGACTTTGGAAGAGGAGGAGGCACGCAGTTCCTGGCGAGGGAAATCCGCATGCACGGATTATGCTCATCGGTCAGGCGCCTGGAAAAAAGGAGGATGAAACAGGAAGGCCTTTTGTAGGAAGGGCAGGAAAATTACTTACGGCATTGCTTGAAAACAACGGTATAAAACGTGAGAAGGTTTTCATCACATCTGTGGTAAAATGCTTTCCACCTAAAAATAGGCTTCCGAAGAAAGACGAGATAGCAGCGTGCAGACCATATCTTATGCAACAGATTGCTCTGATAAAACCAAAAACCATCGTTCTGCTTGGAAACGTTGCGATAAAGACAGTGTTGGGCAATGTAGGAGGATTAGAGAAAATTCACGGCAGAAGGATACTGCGAGATAATATCACTTACATCCCTACCTATCATCCTGCTGCTGCAATGCGATTTCCAAAAATCAGAAAAAAGCTTGAGATGGATTTAAAAAATTTGATAAGAGGGATTGAGGAATGAGAATAGTAATTGCACTTGGCGGAAATGCGCTCATTAAAAATGGGCAGAGAGGAACTGTTGAAGAGCAGATGAAAACTGCTGAGGAAGCTGTGGAGACGCTAAAGGAGATTATAGAAAATAACGAGGTTGTAATAACGCATGGAAACGGCCCGCAGGTTGGTGCTCTTCTTCTGCAGCAGAATGCGACAGACGAGGTACCGAAGATGCCTCTTGATGTTCTTGATGCTATGACGCAGGGGGAAATTGGATACTTCATCCAGCGTGCGATTATGAGAAAAACGAACAGAAAGTCAGTTACAATAATAACGCGCGTGATTGTTGATGAAGATGATGTGGCATTCGAGAATCCAACAAAACCAATAGGGCCGTTTTACAAGGAAAGAATAAGGTCGAATATGATCATGGATTCCGGACGAGGGTACAGAATGGTTGTTCCATCCCCACAACCGATAAAGGTGTTAGAGCGAAAGGCGATTCTTCCGTTGCTTCAATCTGGCCTAGTGGTTGTAGCTGGCGGTGGTGGTGGAATACCGATCAATACAGACGGTATCGGACTTGAAGCTGTTATAGATAAGGATAGATGCGCGGCCCTGATCGCACGAGAAATAGATGCAGAACTCCTTCTCATAGTCACAGCAGTTCCTGGTGTTTATAAAAACTTTGGAAAGACGAACCAAGCGTTGATAAGAAGGCTAAACGTAAGGGAGGCAAAGGAACTTATGGAAAAGGGAGAGTTCGCAGAAGGGAGTATGAAACCAAAAGTGGAAGCAGCGATAGATTTCATAAAACATGGTGGGACAAGAGCGATTATTTGCGGACTTGAGAATGTAAGGGATGCTATACGAGGAAAAGCCGGGACAGAGATTGTTGCATAGATACATTACATTCATTTTATTGTCCATTTTTATGGACAAAATTTCATAAATTCGTCCATTTTTATGGACAAAGAGCAGCGAGGAGTAGCGGGATTTCTGCTACTCCGTCTTTATACCCTATGTCCAATGAATCCCTTAGAACTATTCCTTTTTTAAGCTGCTTCGATGATTTTGATGGTCCTCCGATTTCTACAACTGCCTTCCTACCACCAGATAGAATAATATAATCGGGCGTCTGTTTTCCTTCCGGAAAATAAAAAATCCTGATGTCACTGTACGTCATAGCGGACACAAATGCGTCTTCCCTTAAACTTCCTATATCAGATTCACCGATTATTTTCTTAAGAAGTCCGTTTCGAAGTGCTGAAGAAGAGAACAAAATCTTTGGCTCCTTTCTCAATATGGATGTGCTTCTTCTGTATGCATTGATTTGTATGATTAGCGAAGCTGCAGCAAATGAATTGGTTATGTTCATCGCAGTTGTCTTTGAGCATCCTATTGTATTCGCTAATGATGAGATTGACAGTATACCTGGTTTCGAAATGGCAAAGGAATGCACCGCCTTTTCTGCCTTTTTTATCGACTCAATGTTAAATCCGCTTATCTCAGGAAAATCATCTGAAATTATTTTTCCAAGGATATAATCTGCAGCTTCTTCTATCGGTATTGTGAATGCGAGAGGAAAACCATCGAAAAGAAATTCCCGAAAATGCTTTTGATAATTTGCCGGAATAGCGAGAAGAAGCGACTTTGCTTTCACATATGCATCAGATGGTTTTGAAAAAAGCATGTCCTTGATATCAGCTGAGGGAATTTTAACACTTATTCCATCTTTCAGCCAAAGGTATTCTCTAAAGGAGAGGGGTGCGATCTCAAAAAATCGCGCTCTCCTTAATATAGCGTTTCTCTCCTTTGCAATTTTTATGGCTGATGAGCCGGTTGCAATGACCTTTATTCCATAGAGGTCGTAGATCACCTTCAGCGCATCTCCCCATCTTGCAATTGCATTTAGTTCGTCGATGTAAAGAATCTTCGATGTAGTATGGCTACCGTACTCTCTGACGACTGCAAGGAGGTCAAGATCATGGTAGGCCAACGCAGAACCATCTATAAACATACCATCGTGTCTTCCCATCGCATGAAACAACGCTGTAGATTTGCCTATTCCCCTGAGACCGTAAAAAACGAATATAAGACGGTTACCTTTTTCCTCAAATTCAGCAACTTCTCTTTCTATTTTTTGAACGATCTCCCGCTCTTTCCACCGTTTTGCTTCCTCTATTCTTTCTGCCTTTTTCTCTTCCATAAATCGCACAAATTCATATGCTTCCATGCTCTAAAGATAAATAAATGAATATTTAAATATATGTTCATTTTTATGGACAAAATTCCATAAATTCGTTCATTTTTATGGACAAAGACAAGAAACACTTAAATTATTTGCATCCTAAATACATCTGATGATGAACGTTCGACAGACAGAGAAATTTTCCTTATAGAAAATTTCAATGATGAAGATCTTGAGTTCTGATTCGAACTGCTCACCAGCCTTCGGCTGATGATTGAGTTCTGATTCGTTTCACTCATCAGAACTGCTCACCAGCCTTCGGCTGATGATTGAGTTCTGAGTTTTGATTTATGGACGACAGACGCTCCATGGAGTTCCATGTACAATGTAAGGATCCTCTGCGATCTGAGATTCAGTGAAATCTGAATTTACTTTTAATTTTTCATCGAGAAGTCTTTTCTGAGGAGGACAAAATGATGGACATACGGTTTGTAGAGATTCGTAAGCCCCTAATTTTCTGAAGCCTGCTAGCATGCTTAATTTTTGATCCATTCCATGTTGCTTAACGAGACATTCGGAAAAGTCAAGAAAATCCCTACTTCCAGCGCATGCGCTAGTATCAGCATCAGTAGGGACGCATTTACCACCAGATTCTGTACACACAAGCCCGCAATCTGGTGGTTGTCTACTCTTGCAGGTTTTAAGAGCGCAGTATTTTGATGCCCAGCAATCAAGAGGAGTTTGATATGAAGGACACCCTTCGTCGTATCCTTTCCTCCAAACACCAGCGAGAAGATAGGTGGCCGCGAATGTTGCGAGAATATCTCTTTTCGCTGGATCATTTTTAATTTCAAAAAGATCAGGAACAGAAGAACAATCTTCGGATGTTTTATCGACCCAATCCATTCCAAATTTAATTGCGCCCTCGAGCTTTCTCGCTCCCATACATGCAGCATCGGTTGTATTGAATGGATTAAAATAAGGCGAGCATGCTCTTGCACCATCGATATTGGCTGCCCTCCCTTTATCCTTTGCTCTTTCATACTCATCTGCGTAGGGTCCGCTCTTTCCTTCTTCAGGATAATATGGTGATGGCCAAAATGTATAAGGTGGTTCTATTACTTGGAACAGGCCAAGTCCTGCGAATCTGCACTTCGGCTGGCGCGTTCCTTCTTGGACTCCTGGTTCATAATAACCGGACTTACCCATAAGATTCTCTAAATCTGAATCGCATTCTCCCGAAGGATCATACATGAAATTATATCCAGTGTCATATGCTCCCCTTAGGCAACCTTCTCCGCTTCCAACAAGCGCAGCGCTACATTTGTTGAAATCGCTTTCAACCCACGCAATGGCACGCATGAGGGTAGGATCGACATTAAATCTAGAAGAGTAGTAATCTATTTCTGGGTAGATATAGCAGATTGCTGGATCCGGACAATCTGGGCATTTATCAGAATAATCTGGAAGAGACTTAACAACGTATTTTTTAATTGTAGGATAATAGTCACTTATCGTCTTGTTTGATTGTAGTAGACATGCATCGCATCTAAAGAGTTCCTTTTCCGGAGGAGCTAAGGTATGAGAAATAGGAAGATAAAATTCCGTCCCTTGCGCATCCCTGTAGATATGAAAAAGGGCGTCTTGTTGTACTCCATAATCGCAATAGGCGCCAGACGCATTTGGAAATATTATTGGCATTTGAGCGCTTGGTACTTTATTTCCTATCTCTACCATCTTCTGGCAACCGCCATACCAGGCAGCGAGCCTTTCCTCGCTTGCGCCAAGCGCGCAGTCGTTGCATCTCAGCGGATCCCCACCAGTTGCAGATGAATTAAAATCGTAAGGTGCTACACCTATAACCCCGGCACCAAGCAATGAGACAACACCAGACGGGAAGAATAGGCGATAACCTTCCAATACGTTTTCTTCGCTCCAAGTGCACCTCCCTGTCGCATCCATTGTATTAGCATCAAAGAGAACATATGGAATGACGCTTGGAAGCCCGTACTTGTAGAGGCCGTATCTTGCGAATTTTACCGCTTCCGTATGCATAAAAGCACCATTACAAGTGCCGTTGTCATAGTGCGAGTTTATTCCAAATGCAAGAAGATGAACCTCTTCTCTGCTTACCCTTCCCATGACTGCGTCCAACCCTTTCGTGTCACCCATCTTTGGTGCAACAGCAACAAAGCAATTTATCTCAGGTGGGGTTTTCGAAAAATCATTACAGCCCTCATTTATTGCATGAATCTGCTCTACAACCCTATCTATAACAGCAGGGTCTGTACTGTTAAAATCTATTTCAGTTGTAACAATTGTTGGCCCAACAGCGCCGCACACCCTCCCCATCGTAACATCCATTGCTTCATGCCCGAGGATTGCTGCTATTTCTCTCGTGCTATCTGGGTCTATGTTCTTCCCATCGCTGTAAAGAACATAAACCGGTATTACACCCTTGTCAAGCATGCACATCGCCCTTTCAGCGCTTGGAAGGGAGTACGGTCTATTCTCAGCACCTACAAGCCAGTGGACAGCCATGCTAAGCTTGTTATAACAATATGAATTTGCAGCTCCAAAATCTGCAAATGAAGGCCCGGCACCTATCATAAATTGCCTAAGAGTATAGTTTTTTGTTTGCTGGGGGTTGCTATACATTTCGAATGTGTTCTGGTCGCATGGAGTTATGAACTTACAATCTCCACCAACAAATGAGGTGAAGACTCCAAAAAGGAATGTGCTATTTCTGCATATCATGCATGTACAGGACCCTTCATCGAGCATTCCTGGAGTTCCAGATGCATTAATATATCTTAGGTTCTGCACATACTCATCTGCATACTGAGACGCTCCAGTTATGTTTTTTAGACATCCTGGAATAAAGAAAAAAATGGCTATTACGAAAAAAGTGAAAATAATACGTATGATATCGTGGCGCATGTTTCTAATCTTAGAAGGAAAGAAATAAAAAACCAAAAGAATTGATTACTCTCCGTATATGAAACCTCCGCAGACGCACTTCTGTCCCTTGTACCCAGGTCTTCCACACTTTCTACAGTATGACACAAGCTTTGCCTTGCTCGGTTGCATGATCCTTGTGGTGATGTTAACTGCTCTCTGATAAAGGTCTTCCATGGACTGACCAAGATTCATTCCTCTGCCACTCCTTACTCTCTGAGCCATCTTCATAATTTGTTCCTTTGGTGTCAGAGATGGAGGTGTGAAAGGAAGACCATGCCACATAGAAAATACTGGACTGGCAAATGCATATATCGAATTCTGTAGTATTCCAAAGTGTCTCATTTCCTGTGCCCTTTTTATTGCAAGAGCCTCCATTGAAACTGTTCTTCTCATTGTATTGCTGTAAGCCAGCTCCCTTACTTCTTGGTCGTACATGTAAACAGCATCCCTGTTTCTAATGCACCATTCTGCCATTGCTGGATCAAGCTTAAGATGGTAACCAAATGTGTATTGAGATGCACCTGGATTTGCCTCCCCAAATCTTCCTACTGCAAATGCGCCGATCCTCTTCTCATATATGTCCTGCGGTGCTTGAGTAATACCCAGCAGTATATCTGGACCAGCAAGCTGGCGTTTCTGGAGACTTCCTTCCCAAACGTTAAGCTTACTCGTTATTCTTCCTTTTTTTGTTCCCCACTCGAATGAGAATGGGTTTAGAGACTGAAGAGCCTCAAGGAACCTTGGGGGAGTTTCATGCAATGGCTTAAGTGGATTCCCTGTTTGGTCCATCCTTGCAGGATAGCCCTGCATAGCCATCTGCATCCCTCCGAACATACTAGCAGGTATCTGATGCATTCTCCTTGTAACATTTAGAAGGAGACCGTACGGACCGTATTTGAACATCTTCCATTGAGTATCTGACATTGTAGCCTTTAGGTAATCCTCTGCTTGATAGGTACTTCTTGGACCGTAATTGAAGTAGGAATCCATAGCCTGCTGAAGCCCGTGCGATGAAGAGTGTCTCCATGGATTTCTATCTATAGTCCAATCCCAAACGTGATGGAACGAAAAGTGCGTTGAAGCAAATTTTTCATATGCTGCGCGCTCAGCTGCTGTTAGACTCCTTAGGTCTTTGGTATAGATGTTCGCAGCAATCCTCCATGAATGCTCTCTGAGGTACTCTGATATAGGCGTTATGTCATAGGATGCTCTATACACCGGTCCACCCGCAACATAAGAGAATTTTCCTATATAATCCCCGACAGCGTTCTTTATGTTATGCCATGGTTTGAGCATTTCTGCTACCTTTCCTCCTTCTATACCAAACATTCTAAGAGCGTCTGGTGCGAGTGGTATCGCTTCTCTCTTTGAAACAACTTCAAGAGAAGTCTTAGAATAGTATTTCTGATAATCATTTGTATAGCTGCCGTATTCCCATACAACTGCTGCTAATATCTTTTCCTTCTCGTAATTGTACCCGCCAGATTTTGCCCATTTCACTACTCCTTCCATAAATGCGCTCCAATCGTGCGGGTCTTTGGATTCTCTAACCTTGTTGAACTCCATCTGGAGGTCATCCCTGCCGAATTTGCGGAAATCGATAACGACTGACTCTGGAGCGAACTCCTTCTTCTGACCTTTCTCGTCCCTTATTACTACGGTTCCATAGACCCTGTCTGCGGTGCTAAGTGGCATATTCTTGTGAGCGTATGCAAAACCGCCTTCATAGAGCATCACGAGAGCCTGCTTTGATGTTACGATATCATCATACGTTACCTTTCTGCTTAAGACGGCTTCGTAGTCACTCTTGTATGTAGATAGAAGTTCTCTAAGTTTTTTGAGCTGACTCACGTTGCTTGCATCAAGCGTTCTTACAAACATAAGGTCTGGATGATCCTCTGGAAGTCCTTTGTCAGTGAGTGCTTTCTGTAAGAATCCTGCTGTCACTCCAACATAGAATGCAGAAGCCTCGCGGAACTTTCCGTATGCATTAAGCGCAAACTCTGAATTGAATCTTTGCTCCATATCCTCTCTTATAAGCTTCTTCGCCCATTCCTCCTTTGCCTTTGCGGTTCTCTCAGCTATCGACCACCGCGCAGAGCCAGGCATTCTGTTTAGATTCGCTTCAACTACTGCATCATATGGATCTATATAACTCCTTGCGAATCTTCCGGCTACCCAAGGTCTGATTGGAACCAGTGCTCTAGAAGTTACTTCTGTAGTCCATACCTCATCCATACAAATCTTATAAGTGCCTGGAAGAGCGCCCATCTCTTTTGCTTCTCCCCAGTAGGCCCTTACACCTGTTCTCCTATCTACTATCTCGTATGTCTTTGGTGCCTTTTGCTCGCCACTATAAAGAACCTTTGCGTGCTCATCTAGTGTTGCATCAATTACGCTCTTTCCTTGGTTAAGCTGCCTGAAGACTTCCTTTCCGTTCTCTGTAAGCAATTCCCCAAGAGCAGCATTTATTCTTTTTTGAAGCGCTGGGTCCTCAACCCTCAAGGAATCCGTTCTGTTAATCGTTCTAAGCCATGCTGCTAATAGCTCTTCCTTTAATCCTGCGCCAGAAGCTAAGGTGCCTTTCTCCGCATCTTTTATTAAATAACGTAGCACCATTGTCTCCCACAGGTCGCTACCTGCGATCGAAGACCTGCCAACAACAGTATAAAATCTATCTCCTTCCATCACCTGCCCTGCGGCAGCCGCAGGAATCGCCTTCTCGTGCTGAGCAAGAAGCTCGCTTAGTCTCAAGAATTTAAGGTACGCTGCTTCCGCGCTCCCTTCTATCGCAGCTATTCTCTCGTTGAATTGAAGCATATTTGTATCGATGGCAGCGCCTTGTTTTTTTGCAAGAGCAACAAGTTGCTCGAGTTTTTCTGCAGAGCTTATATTAGCTGATAATATCTTTACTATATCAGGTTCAAACTGCTTTATCTTTGCTATGTTTTTATTGTAGCCAGAGATTTCTAGAATATTCATGTCCTCTCTGCCCATCCTTGCTAGCTCCTCCTCTGTAATCGCGAAGTTAATCCCTGCCTTTCTGTACATCTGCTTTATAACATACTTAATTTCATCTCTAAGGACCTCCTCCTTAACTACGTTATAGAGATGCCCCATCTTTTCATTTATTGGAGTCATCTGGCCTATCTCAATTGTCTTTGGCGGCTTTTTCAACCATGCAGCAACCCCTGGCTTTTCTTTCTCCAATCTCTCTAAAGCCCTCTCTCCTCCTATCATTGTCATCGTTGTCTTTGCAACCTCTCTTCCAAGGGTTGGCGCAAACTGAACCATCGCCTTTGTACCTCTTCCAACCACTCTAAACGTTCTCACCGCAGAGTCGACAGAACCTGCAAAGAGAGCTCCGATTCCAACCCCTGCTCCGTATCTTCCTGCTCCTGTAAGAGTTCCTAGCGTCTTTTGGACTTTGTGGTGAAGTACGCTTCTCTTACCTATATCTGGATGACCTGAAAGAGCATCTAACGTCTTCATAGTCCTCATACTGAGCAGATAATCCTTGATTGCACTGGCCATCAACTTTTCTCTTTCTCCCATCGCATTTAGTTTACCGAATACTTCTGCAAGCACTTTGTGTTCAGCATCTCCATAATGACCAGGAAGCCGAGTGAGTAATGGCTTCATATCTGCTGTAGACTTACCAGTCCATCTACCAGCCACTGCTATATTCTCGAGCATGTCTGCTTCTTCCTTTCCCCCGCCATACTTTTTTGCTGTTTCCTTCGCCATCCTCTTCATGATATCTAATTCCCTGTCGTACGGTCTTGCCTTTTCCATCACCCTCTTAGTTTCTGCTGCTGCTGCAACTGCCCCAGCCATCTTTTTTCCGATGCTTGCCTTCATTTCTCCATAACCGTACGGAAGTACAACCTGCCCACTTGCGGTTAATCCCTTAGGGGCAGGAAGCCTTGGTGTTGTTATGTCAAGTAGGGTTATCGGGGATCTTCCTGAAAAATACATAGATGCAAGTAGCAATCCGAGTATAAGAAATACGCCCAAACACGGAAGCGATGCTGCACCGATACAGTTTGGATCGCTCGGCGGGCATTGAACGTTTACGTTTCCTCCAGATATAATACCGGTTACTAAGTTCGTTAGCATGGTTGCGAACATTACAGCGGGCGATGCCTGAATGTCGCTAAGATCAGTCTCCTGGAAGGGCGCGTAAATACTCATGCTGCTTGGTATACCACCGATAAGAGTTGCCCTTATAGTTATCCTTATTCCTTTGTAGAGTTCCTTGTCCACTGTACATCTTCCATAATAATAATCAACCGGAGTACCATAATATTCTATAGTTTTCCTTTCGCTTGCCACTACCTTCTCGCAGCCGGGAACAACACTCCAAGTATTCGTAACAGGATTGAAATATGTCAGCATGAATTCTGCATTTTCTATAGAACTTACCTGAGGCGCTGTTGCTTTATTTGAATAAGAAGCGTATACATTTGCCACACAATTTGCATAATCAGGTTTACCCTTGCAACCCTCTAACGCGTTTTTGAATCCATCTGTTTGAACAACTGGTTCGACAACAAGAATACCCACGTTCAAGACATTCGGATTTTGTTCCTCTTTCTCTATGCTTATGAATCCTTGCCATGGTACGGCAGCATTGGCGATTCCGCTGATAAGGACTAACGAAAGAAGAAATCCGCACAACCCAAACATCACAAACGTTTTTTCGTTCATTTTTATCGCCTGCGAATTTTTATTCATCACAAGTAAAAACGCGTCTCAGGTCCTTTTTAAATATTTTGGTTTATGGTATATATTAAACTACAAAAACTACAAAAAAAGTAGTAATTGAGAAAGAAAAACTAAAAAAATAAACAGCGATTGTTATGAAAGGACCAAATCCGTTTGTTCCGTGGGACGAAACCGTTATAATGGGGAGAAAACAGCAGATAGAAGCCTTTAGCGTATTCTTAGATAGAGTCTCTAGCGATAGCTCTGGAGTGCTACTTCTTCAGGGGCTTCCTGGAAGCGGTAAGAGCATGCTCATGAAGCTTTTTCACAGAGAGGCGGAGAAAAGAGGATTGTTTGCACCGTACATAAAGGTTGAAAAAAGGGATAAATTAGACAGAATATCCAGAGCGCTTTTTAGCGAGCTTGAGAATGAGATTGCTGTTAAAGAACCATTGAAGGTAAATGCGTTTAGCAAAGAAGGAAATACTGGTACGCTGAAAGGGGTAATCAGCGCCCTTGAAAAGGTTATGCGCTCCAATTTTCCGGGCGTCGTTTTTCTTATCGATGATTTGGATTGTACAAGAAAGAGCAAAGAGATGATTAGAAACATAGCAAATGTCGCGAAGGAAAAAAGAAAGGTTGGCTTTGTTGTCTCGAGCACAAGGAGATTCGAACCCCTTGAGAATGTTGAGACAATATATCTAGACCCGATAGAAGAACAAGAGTTTCATGATTACATTGCGAAGATGTTGAAAAAAGAACCTAAGATGGGAGAGGAGTGCATAAAGGCTATTTATGCTGATTGCGGCGGAAATCCGAAACTACTCAAACAGGTCTGCTGGATTCTCTATGATAGCATAAAGGAAAATGAAAAGATGATAACAAAGGCACATTATGCAACCAATATAAGAGGTATGATAAGTTTTCTCTCGCGCGATTGGTTTGGTAAGCTTTACGCAACAGCTTCCCAGCAAGAAAAGGTAGTTTTGAAAAATCTGGCACGCGCAGCTGAGCCGCCCAGTATAAAGGAACTCGCCACCAGACTTAACAAAGGGATGGGGCCTGTTGCAACCCTCTTAATAAGGCTTGAGGAGAAGGGGCATATAGTAAGGGTAGAAAGAGGAAGATATGAGATATTCTCGAAGCTTTACGCAAAATTTATTCAAGAGCGCGGATGAAAGACCAGACATGCGTGCTAAAAAATTCTACAGAAGAAAAGCCTCATCAACAGAACGTAGGAATATTTATAAAGTTTCAACTGCAATTGCATAGTATCTGATATTCGACCAGGTGATATG
>CAYSXZ010000063.1:0-32579 GCA_964435235.1 Microcaldota archaeon | reverse complement strand
GGATTACACAGGGCCTCAGCTTTACGAAGAGCTTGGAACATTCTACTTAGAATCTGTCACCTACGCTGCAGCAGAGTACGACCCATCAGATCCCTGCTCTGGTCCGCAATATAATAAGAAAGGAGAGGGAAATGTTTTCTGTAATGGAGATATAGAGGTGCTGAGAAAGTCACCGACTTCTCCAGTATTTCAAGTACTATCAAGCGAAGATGTGGGTGAAGCATCAACTGGAACTGAAAGTAGATTTACTTCCGAAGGAAGATATATCCTAAAAACAAAAATAAAGAATGCAGAGTGCTTTGCGGCATTGATGAAATACCCAAAGTCTCTTGATGACCCGCCAAACTTTAGGCTTTATTTCTTTGGTTACGATGTTTCACTGCCTTCTGAGATAGATTCTACAGGTGTTTCAATAATAGTCGAAAACAGACAACCCTCCCTTAGTAATGTTCCGCCAAGGACGGTGGCGCAATCCTCAACTGTGCCTTCCACCTATCTCATTTCAATAACTGCTTATAACGGTGGAAGCGTTCCTGTAAGAGTAGTTTCTGTTCATCCTGTTAGAGGTGGAAGTGTTTCACCAGCAAGCCCTTACTACTGCACACTATATGGTTTTCCATCCACCATCTGTCCTTCTGATAATGGATTCGGAAAAACGATAAATGTTGGTGAGCGCCAGAGGATTTATGTTATTTATACCGGAGAATTGAACGGAGATGTTTTCAATCTTGAATATGAACCACTCGCACCTGTATGCAGCGACGCGACGAAATTTAATCTGACAGTTAACATAAATCTTGGTGATAATACTCCTGCTTCGTGTAGGATTGCTCCATCTCATCTTTCCCTAACCCCATCAGAGATTCATGAATGGGTTGTTACCTGCTATAACTCTGCTGACCGTGTTGTTCCATGTATCGGTGATAATTGGTACTTCTTTGATGCATATGGTGGTTTTATTGAGAAAACGAATTCAAGGGCGAAGGCGTATGTAAGGAGCGTGGCTGGTTCGTCCCCAATGCTTGTATATCAAACAGACAGTGTAAGATGCACATCTGAATTGTCCATTAGCCCTAATGAACCTGAAAGCAGCAACGACCCATATTCATTTGTATGCGAACTAACCCCTGAGAGCGTAGAACTCAATATTGGAGAGAACCAGGGGTTTGTACTAAACTGCTCGTTAGAAGGAACTCCTGTCAGCCCGACAGATGTCAGATACGACCTTGTGAACGGACTTGAAGGAACCTTGAGTGATGCCTCTACTAACGGAGTGACGTTTACGGCAACAACCAATAGTTCTGGTGATATCCAGGTTATTGCGTGGTATACTGCTCCAGGAGACCCAACATTGCGCGGTGCGATAGATTGGGCGCATGTTGTTGTCGGTGCTGGTGGAAATGCAACTATAAATGAAACAGGAAATGAAACTGGTGAGAGAAGAGGAGATGTGTGCGAACTTATACCGGGCTCTATGGAAAAATACCAGCACGATGCTGGATATGTAGGAATACTATGCGGTGAGGGTGAGGAAAAGGGACCATGTTCAAGTTCAACAGATATTGTTTGGAATGTAAATCCTGATCTTTATGGCAGGGTAGTGACCTCAACTACAAACGGAGCGAGATTTACTATAGGTAGCGAGGGAGGAACACCAACAATTGGGATGCATACAAACGGGGTAACTGCAATTATTGTAGATTCTGATGGAACGCCGCTTGGCCAGTGCTGGGCTGATATAAATATATTAGAATCAACGTGTTTAGATTATTCCTAGCTTATTCCGTAAGTCTCGAGAAGCCTTGGTACAATAACTTCGTATTTTCTTTCCAGAACATCCTTAAGTTCTGTCTTTTCACCGTGCATCAAATATATCCTTTTCAATCCCTTTATCTCCTTGGCAAACTGCTGCAATTCATTAAAGTCTGCATGACCTGATATCTTTACCCTTTCTATCCTAAGCTTAAGTTCTATTTCCTTCTCACCTATCCTAATTTTTCTTTCTCCGTCCAGCACCTTCCTTCCCGTAGTTCCTGGTGCTTGGTATCCTACAAATATAAGTGTATTCTTTGAGTCCTGCCCAAGTTTTTCTAAATAGAATATTATAGGTCCTCCCATAAGCATCCCTGAAGTTGAAACTATAATGCTTGGCTCTTTTAATACATCCTCCTTTGTTTTTGTTCGCGGGATATAGAAGTTCGTACTTTTGAATGGATCGTCCTCGCTCATCAATATCCTGTTTTTTATGTCGTCATTTGCATAAATAGCATTATGCCTGTATATCCTCATCGCCTTCCCTATCATTCCCTCTATATAAACCCTTGTTGGATGCAAGGCACCAGAACGCATGTAGTCATCCAAGGTAAGCAATATCTCTTGAGCCCTTCCAACAGCAAAGCTTGGTATTATAACATGTCCCCCATTTTCAAGCGTTTCGTTTATTATCTTGATCAGCTGCTGCGAAGCTTCCTTGAGACTTGGGAGGATGTCTTCTCTTGAACCATATGTTGTTTCCATTATAAGAGTCTCTGCCTTTAGCCCCCTTTCACATGGATTAAGTATTCTCGTTTTTCTCATCGATATGTCTCCTGTATATAGGATGCCGCCGTTTTTGTGAATAAGGATCATTGCACTTCCCATCACATGGCCTGCTGGATGGAGGGAGAATGGAATTGAAGTATCTGTCTTTTTTCCGTATTCTATAAGATTCCCTTCCATAAGAACATCATTTACGTCCTTCTCTGAAAACAACCTCTTCCCTTTTCCTTTCTGGATGCGGTAATAATCAGCAAGTAATACTGCCATCAAATCCCTGGTTGGTTTCGTCATGTAGATCTTTGGTCTTGCGTTCTTAGAATACACATGCGGTGTATAACCACTATGGTCAAGGTGAGCATGAGATATGACTATGTTTTCTATCCTTCTTAGCTCGCTATCGTCTATAAGAGGAAACTCAACCTGCTCTCCAAGCTTTATCCCACAGTCGAGCATTATGTTTCTTCGTCCTTCTTCTACCAAGACGCAGCTCCTTCCAACCTCGCCTGCGCCTCCATAAAATGTAATCCTCATGAGATCACTTTTCTATTCCCAATTTTCTTTTTCCTTCCTTACTAATTCTATCTGGAGTCCATGGTGGCTCGAATACTACTCTAACATCGAAATCAGCATCCTTAAGCTCATCAAGCTTTGCCTTCAGATTATCCAGCATGAAATTTAAAAGCGGGCAGGCTGGTGTTGTAAATGTTATCTCTATGTAAAATTGGTCCCTTCCGTCCTTCTTTCCCTTACGCTCCACCTTATAAACAAGTCCCAGGTCTACTATATTTATCCCTAACTCTGGGTCTATTACCTCGCTTAATTTTTTAACAACCTCATCTTTTGTAACCATAAAATTTCCCCAATACAGCAACAACAAATATAAACATTTTGAGATAACACCCTTAATAAATTATTCGCATTGAGGTGGAGTTATGAAAGAAATAACAATCATAGCAAGCAATGAAGTTGGATCACTTGCAGCA
This sequence comes from Microcaldota archaeon, assembly GCA_964435235.1. Lineage (GTDB taxonomy): Archaea > Micrarchaeota > Micrarchaeia > Anstonellales > Bilamarchaeaceae > JAVZJR01. The sequence goes on along the minus strand of CAYSXZ010000063.1, from coordinate 29,058 downwards.
GTTGCAGAAGCACTCGGCGCAGTCGGAGTTAACATTGAGGCTATTTCAGCGTACGGACGCGACGGCGACGCTGTCTTTAGAATAATAACAAATGACTATGCAACAGCACTCAAAAGTCTTTCAAGGGTGCCTACTGTTAAAAAGGTTTCAGAAGCTGATGTTCTCGTTGTAAAACTTATTAATAGACCTGGTGAGCTTGGGAAGATAACTAGAAAGCTTGCAAATAAAGGAGTGAATTTAGAGAGCCTTTACATTGTAAGCAGAAAGCAGGACTTCACAGAAGTTGCAATCAAGCCAGAAGCAAATCAAATTTCACTCGCCAGGGAGGTCCTTGGAATAAAGTAAAAATTAAGGACGGACGAATACCCCATTCACTTTTATGAGAAGATCCCCGTACTGAGCGCTTTCATCAGTATATAGCACTGTAACTTCGCCATTACTCTTATCCCTTATAGAGATAGCTGATTTTGCATTAGTGACCTTTTCCACCCCATCTTCTTTTATTATCTCTGGAAGCAGACTCTCTATCGTCAGCTCGTTGTTACCACTTTCTATAATGTCCCCTTCCACAAGCTCTACTGTGTATGGAGAAGTATTCTCGCCCATTGCCGTGTTTGTTATTTCAAGTTGAACACTTAATTTTCTGCATGTCGCTGTTATGCTGTCAGAGCTTACCTCATTCTTTATTGAAAGGTCTTCTAATGGTTGAAGAACTTCGTCCTCTCCAATCGGCTCTCCAAGATCTGCTCTTCTATTGTTGTTGATATTGTTGCTGACAATGTTGTATATAACATAAGCCTGGCTTTCAGTTGCCCTTGCAAGCATGATATCGATCGTGTATTCCCCCATGGAGAGAGATATCCCTTCTAGGTCTTTAAGAAGGACTCTTTTTGTCTCCTCGCCAACAGTTATCGCAAGAACTGCCTTTCCAGTAGCGTTTTTATCATCCATAGATATTCCGTTTTCGCATGTTTCCTCATTTAAACAGATTCCGAGTAATGATACGTTGATGAATTTGTGGCGTTCTCCATCTGTGTATAAAGCGCCACCTTTCTTTATATTAATTGTTCTGGTATCATTACTTTCGTCGGTAGTTGCTGGTTTAAGAAGTACAATCTCTTCACCGTTCTCTTCTTTTTTAATCTCTGCAACCTTCCACTTTTCTTCGTTCTCTTCTCCTAAAACAATTATTTCATCTCCGAGATTAACACCCATCTTGCAACCTGAAGAATTCGAGCATCTCATCTCTTCGTCGTTAACATCATAACCCCAACCACTTATAACATTGAGATTGGCCCTTGCTTTCTTATCAGAAGAACATTTTCCATTGCTAACCGGATTACTTATCACCGTCCTTTCTTCTTCCGAACATTTTGGTAGTACGAACGTGGAAACTGTGAGTGCACTACCAAGTAAAAGCGCTTTGAAAAAGCTATTTTTGCCTAAAGCGCCCTTCTTTTCTTCCTTTTTTTTCGCTTCATTGATTTTCGAATACTCCATACCTTTTCCCTCACCCATCCAAAATCACCTTCTTATAAATTATTACGATATGCTGTTTATATAATTGTATTAAAGTGATATATAGCGAAACATTTTTAAACATTACTTTAAACAATCACAAACAAATTAACCGTGTCCTTTTTTAACTACGTTGCATTACACACCATCTAAGGTGTCTCTTTATGATAGAACCGTCAAAAAGAAGTGAGCTTGTTTCCTATCCGATAAGAGATATAGTTGTTGAGGCAAGAAGATTAGAGAGAGAACAAGGAATAAAGATGACCTATCTAAATATTGGCGACCCTTCACCATTTGGCTTCAGACCACCACAGCACATTCTAGATGCTGTAGAAGAAGCCTTGAGAGAGAACTATTCAGGCTACGCACCTTCAGAAGGAGATCCTGAACTGAGAATGGAGATAGCAAAATACGAAGGCGTTGATGAAAAGGATGTGTTCATCACGGCTGGCTTAAGCGAAGGGATAGATTTTCTTTTCCAAGCACTTGTAGATCCTGGGAGGAACATCCTACTTCCGCTTCCAACCTATCCGCTCTATTCGACGAAACAGCGCCTGAGTTATGGCCCTTTAGATTTTTACAACTGCGATGAGAATTACGAGCCAGAGATAGAAGATATAAGAAAAAAGATTTCGCCATACACGCGTGCCATCCTCATCATAAATCCGAACAACCCAACAGGAAAGATATATTCGAAGAAAACACTTCAAAGGATAGTAGATGTTGCAGGGGAATACAACCTCCCGATAATAGCTGATGACGCATATGAGCACATAATCCTAGATGAGAGTGACTACGTTAACATGAGAAGAATACATAAGGATGTTCTCCTCGTATCTGGGAATTCCCTATCCAAAAATTTCATCTATCCGGGCGCTCGAGTAGGATACATTGCATTCCATGGCGATTGGGGAAACAGTATAAAGGATTCCATACAGCGTCTTTGCAATCAGCGCCTCTCAGTAAACTGGGAGATGCAACGTGGTTATATTGCGGCATTGCGTGGCGGATTGGGGCATGTGAAAACGTTCAATAATGAGTTAAGAAAAAGAAGAGAAGTAATGATGAAACGCATAAATGAAATAGAAGGATTGCGTGTTGTGAAACCTGGCGGCGCATTCTATGCATTTGTTAAAGTCGAAAGTAGTAAATGGAAGAATGATTGGGAGTTTGTACGCGCATTACTAAGAAAAGGGGTCGTTGTTGTTCCAGGCTCTGCTTTCGGGCCTGTTCAAGGCATATACTTTAGAATCGTTTTTCTGCCTACTGTTGAACAACTCAATTATGCATTTGATAAGATAGAGGAATTACTGAAGGATAAATCTCTATAAAGCCTTGTGACCGCTAACGCTTTTTCTTTGCTGTCTTCTTAGGGGCTTCTCTTTCTGCACCCTCTTCTTTCGGCTCCTCGCTACTTGATTTCTGAGATTCTATCTCTGCAGGCATCTCAACAGCACCCGTCCTTCTCTTCTCTATCTCGTCTTTTAGGATTTCTTTGAAGATGGGTTGCCATCTTTTCCATGCCTCACCAAAGTCCACTTCCCCTTCCTCCTTCTCCATGGATGCAAGCAATTTATTTGCTGCAGTGTTTACCTTAAGAACGAAGTCGAGTTCCACAAGCAGTTTATCGCCAAGTAGTTTCTTCATCTTTTGTATCTCATAGTACATCTTTCCTTTGAAGAACGACTGAAGGAGGTATTGCTCTGGCGAGATTCCACTCTCCTCACATCTCCTTGCAAGCGCAGGTGGTATAAATGCTATATCGAGCTCTTTTTCCATGTTTTCTATATTAACCTTGTCAAAGTTTGACATACTTGCTTCAGGATTTCTTAGGAATTTACACTCCCAGTTGCATTGCTCAATTGTCGGTCCTCTTCTGAATCTGAAAATCTCAACGAATTTCTTCTCTTCTATATCGCTTTCATACTCGAAACCGACCACGCGGTATATCCTTCCCTTTCTTCCAAACCTTATCTTTTTGAGGAAAGAGTATCTGTCGGTTGCGTACATACTCGCAGCAGGTATCCCGAAAACAAGCTCCAGCCTATCCTGAACATCTCGTAGCGACTCTGCGTGAAGGTTATATAACAGGAAAACACCAGGTTGAGTGTTAAGAAGATTTATGATTCCCTGCACTGCAGTTCGAGAGCGTACCTCGTTGATTATTATTGCTGCATCTCCCATCCTGAGGAGCGCATTTGCCATCGAAACGAGGTCAAGTTCCGTTGTCCTTCCCTCCTCGATCTCCCCGCCAGTAACACGAGCAGCGCCTATGTGGAAGCCTCTTTTTCTGAATGCGCGCACTGGGATTTCTTCAATATCCTGTATTGGTATTATCCTTCTCCTCGTTCCAATCGCCGCAACCTTCGCTGCTGTAAATGCTGTTTTGCCAACCCCCTTTAGACCAAGGACTGCTTCGCTGCAACCAAGAGAAACAAGCACATCATCATAACCTGCAAAAAACGGACTCATTGAGTAATAATCAAGATATTGTGAATAGGTGAACGGCTCTTCCTTCATTATTCTGAGGGCGCCCATCAACTCGCTAAAAGTAGCTGGAGGTCTTTGGAGGTGGCATCTCATGCTGAGCCTTTTGATTACAACATCCAGTATTGGATTTGCGTCATCGAACTTTCTTATCCCGCCAGTTGTTTTTACAACATTCTTAAATGCCCTTTCTAAGAGATCGCGGTTGTATCTGAAAAGGGTGTGGCAGATACCGAATTTTGTGTGTTCTATGTAAATCGGCGAGTTTTCACTGTCTATATAGATGTCTGTTACGTTGTCCTTATCTAGTGCGAGATTCTCTATATGCGCGCCTAAACCAACAACCCATGCTGCGCATTCCCTTCCCATTGCCATTGCCTGTTGCGGCGTAATAGGTATTCCTTCCATCATCGCCCTGTCTATGAAATATTGTCTGTATTCCCTAGTCTTTAGATTCATCAATATTTCCCACTTCACATCTTCGAAGGACTCCTTGAACTGTTCGTTTATTGTTGCTTTGAGAAGCTTGGATAGTTCTTCTGGAAGCGACTCTATCGGTGGATTTCTTTGAACATATAGATAGGCCTCTGCACCAGGAACTTCATAGATTTGAACGTCTATCCCGAATGGGAGAGTGTAGTGTGCATCCGGATCTTTTAGAGGAACAGCGTTTGACGGAATACCAAGAACAAGGGATGGAACAAAATAAAGGCTTTTCAAGCCGGTTAGAGAAAGGAAAGCCGCTCTAAGGTCTCCTGTCTGCTTCACAAGTCGGTAAAGCTTTGTTTCAACAAATCTCTTCAGTATTCCTGCCACCCACCCCTTAAAGGTTGCATAGCCTTTCATATAAATAGATCTTTCAGGAAGTGGTTCTTCGAAGCTTGAAAGCTCCTTCTCTGCTATTAGTGGGTTTAGGAAAACGTATTCGTAAAATCTCCTTAGGACGGTTCTTCTATTATGGAATTGCGGGTCTTCCTCCAGCCCGTAGATATCTGTTCTAAGAAGTATTGTTTCAAGTTGTCTTATGAAAGCAGCATACTCTGTTAGGATTGCTGTTTTCTCCTCGTCAAGCTCTACAACAATCTCCTCCTCATATCTTATCGTCTTTATGGGCTTTTCGGTAGTTGATAAATCCTTAAGATGAAAGTTGATAAACTCTGGAGAAGCGAATTCATACGGGCATTTCGCTAAATCCACAACTGCTCTAGTACCTTCGAGATATAGATTGCACATGACAATAATTCTCTTATTATCCTTTTTTAACTTTTCTAACGAATCTCTTTTATGTATCCTGAAGAGACCATAACGTTGAGCGCGAAGGGAAAAAAGGAAGCGCGTGTTCTTATAACCTGTGGAAAGGATTTTGTAATATACGGTTATAAAGAAGTCGATAGTGGTAAGAAGCTTGATAAATATTCCATTCTACTCAGGCATTCAAATGACCGTGTCGAGCATCTCTTTGTGGTGCCGATGGGAAAGGGTCGGGAATTAATCGTAAAGCATACCTTCGAAAAAGAGAAGCGCGCTATTTACGATGAGGAAAGAAAAAGAGTATTTGAATTTTAAATTTACTAAGAGATTAAAAGGTGGGATCGAAAATGGAATTAGTAGTTGCAGAAAAACCAAGGGTCGCGCAGAAAATAGCAATGGCTATAGGGGGAGTCGTAAATAGGAGGACTTATGGAAGCGTTTCTTATTATGAGATAGAAAGGGATGGGAAGAAAATTGTGGTTGCACCTGCGGTGGGGCATGTTTATACCCTTGCGGAAAAGAAAAAAACGCGCAGCTATCCTGTTTTTGATGTAGAGTGGGTGCCTTCATATAAGGCATCCGCAGGCGCAGCGTATACAAAGCCATACCTTGCTCTTCTCGAGGAACTCGGTAAAAAAGCAGATGTATTTGTCTCAGCATGCGACTATGATATAGAAGGAACACTAATATCGTATAATGTTTTTAGATTCGCAACGAAGATAAAGGATGGAAGGAGGATGAAATTTTCAGCCCTTACAAACAAAGACCTCTTGGATGCTTACGAAGGAATGGGTGTATTTGATTATAACAATGCATACGCTGGTGAGGCTAGGCACATTCTCGACTGGTATTACGGTATAAATCTAAGTAGAGCTCTTATGAGTTCCTTAAGAACAGCTACTCGCGTAAAGATAATGAGTATAGGTAGGGTGCAGGGCCCTGCGCTTGATATCCTAGCAACCCTAGAGAAGGAGATAAAGGCGTTCGTACCAGTACCGTACTGGGTTCTAACAGCAATTATAAAGGATGTTAAGTTTACGCATAAAAGAGAGAGGTTCTTTGATGAGAAAGAGGCAGACGTTTGCCTTGCAAGAACTGCCAATGAAGGAACGGTTACAAGGGTAGAAAAGGAAATCGTTAAGGTATGGGCATCACCGTGCTTTGACCTTACCAGCCTCCAGGTGGAAGCACACAAGCTCTTTGGCTTCAATCCTACTAAGACGTTACAGCTTGCCCAATCCCTTTACGAAGACTCGCTTATTACATATCCAAGGACCTCTTCACAGAAAATTCCGCCAACCATAAATCTTCAGAGCATTCTCACACGGCTCTCTGAAAATAAAGAATATGAATCCATCGTTAACAAGATAATGGAGAACAGATGGTTCAAAATATTTCAGGGAAAGAAGGACGACCCTGCTCATCCAGCAATCCATCCAACCGGTCTCGAACCGAAAAAATTAGAGAAGGATGAAGGTAGGCTCTATGATCTTATCGTTCGCAGATTTTTAGCAGCATTTGCGCCACCGGCAGAAAAAGAGAATACGCAAGTTGAAGTAGATGCTGGAGGTGAAATTTATGTTGCTTCTGGGAGTCGTTTGAAAGAACCAGGTTGGACAGAATTTTATGGAAAATATTTTAGAAATAAGGGAGAAGAGCTCCCTGAGTTTGAAGAGGGAGAAGTTATAGCCCTAAAGAAAAAGACTAAAACAAAGAAAGAAACGCAACCACCAAAACGCTACACACAGGCGTCCATTGTGGCGGAACTTGAGAAAAGAAGATTGGGAACAAAAGCAACAAGAAGCGTAATAGTAGACACGCTGTTCAAAAGAGGTTATGTCACCGGAAAACAGCTTGAGGTTACCGATTTCGGATTGAAGGTACGAGACATTCTCAAGAAATATGCACCGGAGATTCTTGATGAGGAGCTTACAAGAAGAATGGAGGATGATATGGAAAAGATACAGGAGGGTAAGATAGATAAGGAAGCCGTAATCGCTGAAGGAAAAGAAATACTCATCCAAATTCTTGACAAATGGAAGATGAATGAAGAGAAAATAGGAAAAGAGATAGCAGAGTCTCTAAAACTTACAGAAAAGAAGGAAAATTTTATCGGAAAGTGTGCAAAATGCGGAGGGGATTTAAGAATAATAAGGATGAAAGGGGGCAAGCAATTTATAGGGTGCAGCAACTATCCAAATTGTACTAATGCCTTTCCCCTTCCAACAGGCGCTTTTGTAAAGGCTACCGATAAATTATGCCCAGTGTGCGGAAAGCCAATGGTAATTGTCATAAAGGATAAAAGAAAATTTGAGATGTGTATAGACCCGCAATGCTCTTCAAAGGATAGATGGAAGAGGGAGAAAAAAGAGGATTGATTTTATGAGAATGATAGAAGACTATCCAGTGAAGGGAAAATTAGTATTGTTAAGGATTGATTGCAACTGTTCTATTGAAGGCGGAAGGATAATCCCTGGTGAGAGAATAAGGATGCATTCTGAGACTATAAAAAGGCTTGCTGAAAGGGGGGCAAGGGTTGTTGTTCTTGCGCATCAGGGAAGAAAGGGAGATGAGGATTTCATGACATTAAAGCAGCATGCAGGAGTTTTAAGCGAGTATACTGGAATACCAATTACTTATGTAGATGATGTTGTACAGGAAAAAGCAAAGAGAGCGATATCAAATCTTAAGGATGGCGAGGTTCTTCTTCTTGAAAATGTTCGAATGTTAGATTCTGAAACTATGGAGGAAGGAAGTATAGTAGATGAGCTCTCTCCACTTGCAGATTACTTTGTGCTCGACGCATTGAGCGTCGCTCACAGGGCGCATTCTAGCGTTGTAGGATTTGCTAGGAGAATCCCTTCATTTTATGGAAATGTTCTCGCAAAGGAGATAAAGGCGCTCCAGTCAATAAGGAATGTAAATAGTGTAACGTTTGTCCTAGGGGGCTCTAAGGGAAAGGATTCATTAGGTATAATGGAAAGATGGCTTGTTGATGGAAAGGTAAAGGTTGTTCTCATAGGGGGCGCGCTTTCTATATTGTTCTTAAAGGCAAAGGGATATTCTGTCGGAGAATCTAACAGTTATCTCGAAGAAGAAGGGCTTATAGAATATTTAGAAAAGGCAAGAGGCATTCTTGAAAGATTTGGAGAGAAGATAGAACTCCCTGAGGATGTCGCTCTGAATATTGAGGATGAAAGAGTGGAATGTGATGTAGCCAAGATAAGAGAGGGAAAGATATTTGACATAGGCAAAAGAACTGTGGAGAGGTACAAAAAGGTAATAAGCGAATCTGAAGCCATCGTAATGAACGGCCCTATGGGCGTCTATGAGATGGAGAAGTTCGCATATGGCACAAGAGAAATACTCAAGGCAATAGCAAACTCAAAAGGGTTCTCGTTGCTAGGTGGGGGGCATACAATAAGCGCTATCGAAAAGTTTGGATTGGATAAGAAAGGATTTGGTTATGTAAGCCTTTCTGGAAAAGCATTAATAGAATATCTTTCTGGAAAGGAACTACCTGGAATAAAGGCATTAGAGGAGAACGAGAAAAGGTTCAAGATTTAGTGTTAAATAAGTTGAAAGCATAATCATGCGCGCACTCTTCTGTAGATTCTCATAAACCGTTCAACAACATCTTTTATTTCATATTTTTTTGATTCCTTTTTTCCAGCATCGCCTAGTTTTTTTCGCAATCCCTTTTTCCTCAGCAACAACACAATCTTTCTGGCAAGTTCTTTTTCATTGCCAGGCTCTGCAAGAAAACCCGTTCCTTTTTTTATAACGCTTGCAGCGCCAAGTCTTCGTACTCCAACAACAGGCAATCCGAAATGCATAGCCTCTATGAAGGTCAGACCGAATGTCTCGCTGTCAGATGGGGAAACAAAAACGTCTGCTGACTTATAGAGCGAGGGAAGCGTCTTATCTGGAATGAAACCAGTGAAAATAACCCTTTTAAGCCCCATTGCCTGAGCGAGTTTCTTGTAATCCTTCAGATAGGGTCCGCTCCCGGCTACTATGAGGTATGCACTAGGGATTTGCCTGCTTACCAGTTTGAATGCGTCGAGAAGGACATCTATCCTCTTCTCAAAGCTTATTCTCCCTACATAAAGAATAACGGAGGCATTTTTGGGAATTCCGTATTTTTTCCTTACATCCTTTTTCACATCGCTGAATTTTGAGAAGGATACTCCATTCGGGAGCAAAATCACGTTTTTTATTCCATAGCTCTTAAGCTCGTCTCTAAGGGCAGCAGTTGGTGCGGTTACTACGTCTGCATATGCGTATACAACACCTACAAGTTTTTTGACAGGATACTTTACCAGTTCTGCAAACATCCCTTTAATCAGTCCTTTTGAGAGGTGCGGGACGTAATCTGGAAAATGAGTATGATATGTTACAACAACTGGAATATTCATTTTCTTGCAGACAAGGAGCGCCCTTAGGCCTAGAAGCACGGGCGCGTGAAGGTGAACCACATCTGGCCTTTCGGCAGCAAGAAGCTCTGCTATTTTTTTCCTTCTTATGGTTGACATTCTGTATCCTTCATAAAAAGGAAAAGGAAGCGCAGGCACCCAGTATGTCTTTATACCATTCTGCTTTTCAATTTTTAGCTCCTTTTCTCCTGGTGCAAAGAGCACAACCTCTGCGTGCTTTGACAGCTCTGGTAGGAAATCTGAAAGAAAGCTCACGACACCATTTTTCTGCGGATGGTAGCTTTCTGTAAATACCGCGACTTTCATCTACTCTCCAGTTGTTCTGCTTGTTTCGTTAATAAGAGAACTTTCATATTTATCTATATACCCCAAGAACTGCTGAATGTGAGAGTTGTTTCTTCCTCCGTTCCCCTCACTTATATTTGTGTCATTCCGTCCGATGCATACGCCATCTTCGCACGTGCCACTTGAACAATCTTCATTTGTAAGGCAACACTCTTCGCGGTAGAGCGCCCATTCATCACATTCCCTATCCTCGTAAATGCAAACTCCATACTGTCCGGATTCATTTGAACGTATTTCATACGAGTAGCCCTTTCTTTCGCAATTTACGGCTGCTGGATTTGGAATCGTCGCTTGGTTTGTTTGCACTGAAATATTCATGCAGAACTCTTGTTTAGTTATATTTGCGATCATAGAACAATAACTGTTATCCTTCTTCAGCCCAGCAAGTTCTATATAACAATCTTCCTTAAACGAAGGGTTTGTTATAATATTGCAGATGGAATCGTCTCCTGTCAATGGGACAAGCCGAACAAAGCACTGATCCCTTCTTCCGCCAGCAAGTTCGCATATGCTTTTCATCTTAAGTTGGAGGGCTATGTCTGAGAAGCATTTGTCCTTTTCGTCTCCTGTTTTTTGATAGCAGACTCGAAACTCATTCTGCCACTCCATCTCTTCCAAGAGTATATCGTATGCAAGCCTTTCGGTAAGATTCTCTGGTGGTACTATATCCTCCTTAGGATTCCAATCTGCTGCAAGAAGAACGAAGTCCCATGTATGCCCCTTACCCTGAAAGGAATAGTTGAAATGTTTTGAGTACGAAAGTCCGGATGAGTTATCCACGCACAGAGACCATTCGAAATATTTCGGAGCCCCTGGTGATATTCCGTAGGCGTTTGCTTCGCTAATTGTCATGTTCGTAAAGTCCATTGTATAGCTTATCTCGCTGCATTCCCTTCCATTTATAGTTTTGTTTATTATGTGCGGGGAAATTTTAAGATAACCACGCTCCATAAAATAATTAAGTCGAGCATTCTCTCTTTCTATTTCAGCATCGTTAAAGAATTTTGATTGGAGAGAGAGAAGATAGTTGTTAAGGTCTGCCCTAGTATTGTTCTTTACCGAGGAGCAGCTTTTTTTGTTCATAAATTCCGTGCACAGTATTGTATCTTCCTTTAAGAAGTATACTTGTTTAACAGAAAGCGGATTGTGTATCTCTATCATCCTCTCGCCGTTCTTCTGGAGTAGGGAGTATTCTGTTGCGTAGCTGTCATAGGTTTCTCTGTACGAATAAAGATAGTTGCTTTTATTTTTTCCTACTTCAACGGCCTTTTTAAGAAGCTCTTTTTGTATGTTTGCATCGGTTTCTACTTGTTTGGTGGTTGAAATGTAAGCCGCTATTGCAATAAGCAACACCGCCAATATTACAAGTGTTTTTTGAATAGCGTTCATCAGGATAGCACCTCCCTATTTTATCAATCATACAACAAATTTGGACTATCTATCTTTATTTTTTTCTCTTACTCAATTAATTTAAATATGTTGTTCTTGATCTTTACAAATCGTAAGATTTTTTAACCTCGTAATACAGTATATAACATGGTTGAAAAGAAGGAAATCGAAGAAATATTGTCAAATTATAAGGAATTTAGGATAACTACGATATGCTCTCACTCCTCGTTGCAGATATTTCACGGCGCAAGGCAGGAAGGAATCAAAACAATAGGGGTGGTTCTTAGGGATAGAAGAAAATTCTATGAATCCTTCCCGCTTGGGCGACCAGATGAATTCATAGAAGTTGATAACTATAAGGATTTGCCGGTCGATGAGCTTGTAGAAAAGAATGCGATAGTAATACCGCACGGTTCGTTTGTTGAGTATACTGGTAAGAAATTTGATGATCTCCTAATACCGATATACGGGAATAGAAGAAGCATAGCTTGGGAAAGGGATAGAACAAAGATGTTCGAGTGGCTCGACGCAGCGGGCATAAGAAGACCGAAGATATTGAAACCTGAGGAAATAGATGGCCCAGCTCTTGTTAAGTTTCCAGGTGCAAAAGGAGGATATGGATATCTTATAGTTAATTCTCAAAAGGAATTCGAGGAGAAGGTAGGCGAAAGGGAGTGTATGATACAGGAATTCATAATAGGGGTAAGAGCATATCCACATTTCTTCTTTTCTCCGATTTCAAAGATAGGTTACGAAACAAAGCATGGAAGGCTTGAACTTCTTGGAGTCGATAAACGAGTTGAGAGTAGTGCTGATGAGATCGCGCGAGCAGTTTCTGCTGGACTAAAACCGCCACTCTCATTTACTGTTATAGGAAACGAACCTATGGTTCTAAGAGAATCACTTCTTTATGATTACATCGAGATTGGTAGAAGGATTTCCGATACAGCCTACAAATTATTTGGCGGTATGATAGGGCCGTTCTGTGTCGAGACAATAATAAATGAAGAATTGGAGATATTTGCTTTTGAAATCAGCGCAAGAATAGTTGCTGGAACAAATGTCTATGCGTTGCATTCGCCATATTCAAAATACTATTATAATGAGCCTATGACGACAGGAAGAAGAATCGCTCGCGAGCTAAAAAATGCAAAAAAACTAAAAAGGCTTAATGAGATTATTTACTAGGTGAACTGATGATAAGCGAAAAACCAAATCATATCGCCATCATCCCGGACGGAAATTGGCAGAAATGCTAAACGTAAACCGGAGATGGGCGAAACTCCATGGTGTTAGTGTAAGAGAAGCTTACTCCATAGGAATAGCTAAGATAGGGAAAGTTGCACAGTGGAGTAGAAAGGCCGGAGTTAGAGTATTAACTATGTGGGGGTTTAGTGGAGAGAATTTTTCCAGGGATAAAAGCGAAGTGGGGACGCTCTTTGAGTTATTTAGAAAGAACCTCATGACGCTTTTAACTACAGAGAGAGAAGAGAGAAGAAAAACAAGGGTAAGATTTTTTGGTAGGCTGAATCTCTTTCCAAAAGCTCTTCAAGATCTCATGAAAAAGGTTGAGAAAGACACCGAAAAAAATACCGAATATCAACTTAATCTTCTTCTTTCCTATAGCGGCCGCAGTGAGATAGTAGATGCGGTAAACTCTATCATCAAAAATGGTATAAAAAAGGTGGATGACGAAGTCATTAGCGCACATATGTATACTGCCGGACTGCCTGATCCAGACCTTGTTATTAGGACATCCGGCGAACAGAGATTAAGCGGTTTTATGCCATGGCAGACTGTTTATAGCGAACTTTACTTCTGCAAAAAATTATGGCCCGATTTTTCTGAAAATGATTTTATGGCTGCACTTAGTGATTATGCAAAGAGAAAAAGAAGGCATGGGAAATAGTTATGCTCCTTGAAAAGATGAAAAAATTTATTGCCATAAGCAGGCCTATATATTGGATTGGACCACCAGTAGCTTATGCCTTGGGGCTTTATGTGAATTCCGCACAAATAGGTCTTGTTGAAGTTGTAGAATTATTTTTTCTCTCTGCTCCACTCGCATTTCTAATCTATGGGATAAATGATATCTACGATATAGAAACAGACGCGATAAACCCAAGAAAGGGTGGTATGTGGGGAGTAGTCCTCAAGAAAAATGATATAAAATGGGTAATGAATTTATGTTTTGTCATTGCTGTTTCCATGCTCCTAATTGCATACAGCACACTTAATATTCTTCATGCGGCAGTAATGAGTATTGGAGTGGCATGGCCGATAGCTTATTCAATGCCGCCGTTTAGATTAAAAACTAGGCCGGTTATAGACTCGATAGTAAATGCGGGATACGGATATTTTCCATTTTCCCTAGCTTGTTCCCTGGTTGGGTCCCTTCTATTTCTTGATTATAGAATAATAGCATTTTCGCTCTGCTTTTCTGGAGTGCACGCCCTCGCAACAATAATGGATATGGAAGAAGATAGAAGAACTGGACAGACGACATTCTCCACGGTCCTTGGCCCACGTGCTGCTGCACTCTTTGCGCTTGCTATATTCCTTTTCAATCTAACATTTCTACCTGCTATTTCATTAAGCATAAGTGCCTGTACTGCGTTTGCCGCTCTCCTCGCTATTTATATTTTTATTTGGCCCACTCCAGAGAACGCGAGAACCATATTTAAGCTCATGATAGTCTGTTTCTTTGTCTGGCTTGCATATTTTATAGTAAATCATATCATACTGAGAAATCCTACTGTTAATCTTGAAATATTAGAAAGAAGATGATGCTGCGGGCCTGATTTGAACAAGCGACCCCTCGGTTTCGGAAAACCTTCTTCAGCCGAGTGCTCTCCCAACTGAGCTACCGCAGCATGTAAACGAAAGAAATATAATCCAAAAAAAATAAATATATAGTAGAGTGAGGGGCAGGCAGTTAACGGACATAATGTCTGAGGAAGTTCTGTCCACCTGAGGATGGTGCTCTTAAGGAGCTGGAAACGTAACAGAAACGACACCACTTTGGCATTGCCAGGTGGATGAAACGGACGTTTCCCTTCCAAAGAAGGTGCAAGGCGCTATGCCGCATAGTATAATGCTGCCACGCTTACAGCGTTTTACAGAAGACAGACTATGCCCCTCACTCACCCTAATGATTAGAAAATGCCACCGATACCAGGCATTCCTCCTTTTATGAGCTTTTCTATCTTGCTCCTGAAACTTCTGTCCCTTTTGAATCTGTTCATAAGTTTTTCCATCCTCTCAAATTGAGTTAGAAATTCGCGCACGTCTTTTTCTCCACAACCAGAACCGCGCGCCACACGCGTTATCCTGCTTGGATTCGACCTGAGCAGAGATGGATTCTTTCTTTCCTCCTTCGTCATTGAATTTATCATGGCCTCGTACTGTTTCATCTTCTGTTCGCTTTGCTGAAGCATTTCCTTTGGCACATCACTAGCACCAAGCATTGAAAATATTCCGCTAAGTGGGCCCATCTTCTTTGCTGCCTTAAGTTGCTCATAGAATGTCTCAATTGTAAGCTCCTCGCTTTCAATCGTTTTTATATCTTGCTCCCTTGTCGCTTCCTTTATTTTCTCCATCAATCCTTCTATATCAGGAACCCCGAGAAGACGGCCTACGAATTTTTCCGCACTATAAACCTGAAGGTCATTTATCTTTTCGCCAAGGCCTATGAAAGCTATCTTTGTCCCTGTTGCCGCAACTGCGCTAAGCGCTCCACCGCCCTTTGCTGAGCCATCCATCTTAGTAACTATAACACCTGTTAGTGGAACAGTTTTGTTGAATTCCTCTGCTTGCCTTCCTGCTATCTGTCCTATATCTCCGCTTAATACTAGATAGACCTCATCCGGCCTTAGCTCCTCATTTATTTTCTTCAACTCATCTGCGAGCTCTGCATCGAGCGCGTTTCTTCCAGCAGAATCTACAATAATAATGTCTTCCCTAATTTCAGGGAGCACTTTCTTTACTATCTTAGTGGCGTCTTTTTCTCCTTTTATTGTGTAGAATCTCGCTCCGACTTGTTTTGAAAGTTGCTCGAGTTGCTCTTGTGCAGCTGGTCTATCTACATCAGCACCAACGAGCGCTACACTCAATCCCCTGGTTTTATAGAAATGGGCGAGCTTCGCGCAGGTGGTGGTTTTTCCGCTTCCATACAATCCACAGAGGAGAATCTTGTGTCTATCGAGCCTAGGGTTGTAGCTTTCGCCCATTAGCCTTACAAGCTCTTCGTACACTACCTTCATTACATGCTCCTTAAGCGAGAGCGCTTCCAATTTTTCTGATTTCAATGAGCGTTCTTCTATTTTTTTTGATAATGCGAAAACAAGCCTTACGTTCACGTCAGAAGCAATAAGTACGCGTTGAAGATCCTTAATCAGGGATTTCACTGCATCCTCATCAACGTAAGCTCTTCCAGTGAGCCTTGCGAGCGCCTCTCGTAATTTTTTCCCTAACATATTGCAACAACTGTGAGTTTTTATATTTGGTATTCTTTTTAAGAGAAGTGGTTAATAATAACTATGTTATAAACAGATGAGAGGCGAATTTAGATGGGCATACGCTCTCCTGTAGTAGTGACCTTGGGGCATGTTGACCACGGAAAGACAACCCTGCTCGATTCGATTAGAGGCACTGCTGTTGCTGCAAAGGAGGCCGGAAGGATAACGCAGATGATAGGTGCAAGCTACATAAGAAAAGAGGATATAGAAAGAATGGCTGAATCGCTAAAAGGAAGATTATCGTTCGAATTGAAAATACCTGGACTACTGTTCATAGATACACCAGGTCATGAAGCGTTTACAAATCTCAGAGACAGAGGAGGGAGTATAGCTGATATAGCGATATTGGTGGTTGACATAACCCAGGGATTTCAACCGCAAACGCTCGAGAGTATAAGGATATTAAAGCATTATAGGACGCCGTTCGTTATAGCTGCAAATAAGATAGATTTGATAAATGGATGGAAGGATTACCCTACTGCTTCTTTTTTGGACTCGTATTCAAAACAACCTCAATACATAAAAGAACGTATCGATAACGCGATATACGAACTTATGGGTAGAATATCCGAGCACGGATTTGATAGCGAAAGATTCGACCGTATAAGTAATTTTGGAAAGCAGATTGCTATCGTTCCTGTGAGTGCAAAGACAAGAGAAGGACTTGGTGAACTTCTCATGCTCATAGCTGGCCTTAGTCAGAAATTTTTGGGAAAGGAACTTGAGGTGGATGAAAAAGGAAGAGGAAGGGGGAGTATATTAGAAGTAAAAGAAGAACGTGGTTTAGGAACGACTATAGATGTTATCTTATATGACGGCGTGCTCAGAAAAAATGACGAGATAATATTTCTTACACAAGATGGAGTAAAAAAGACAAAGGTCCGTGCACTTCTTCAACCTAACATCGGCGAAAGGGAGAAATATAGTTATGCTGATGAGGTGGTTGCTGCTGCTGGAGTAAAGATAGTAGCGCCAGATCTGGATGGAGCGCTTCCTGGTTCTCCACTAAATTGTGTTAGGGATTTTGAAAAGGATAAAGCAGAAATAGAAAATCAATTCAAGAACATAGTATTTGAGAAACAGGATGAAGTAGGTATCGTCCTAAGAGCGGATAGCCTTGGCTCAGTCGAAGCACTTGTACGTCTTTTTGAAGAAGCTGGTATAAAAATAAAATCAGCCGGCGCTGGCAGAATCACAAAAAAGGAAATACTCGTTGCGGAGATGGTCAGGGAAAGAGATAGATACTGTGGTGTAGTGCTTGGCTTCAACGTTGGAGTAACTGAAGATGGAAGAATAGAAGCAGAGAGTAAAAAGGTGCCAGTAATATTAAGCAACGTAATATATCGTCTTCTTGAGAACTACAAAGAATGGGTGAAGGACGAAAAGGAACGAGAAAGGATAGAAGCAACAAAGAGATTAACATGGCCAGGAAAAATAAAACTACTTGCCGGTTGTTGTTTCAGGGCATCAAAGCCAGCAATATTTGGAGTGGAAGTGCTTGGTGGTAAGATAAGAAATGGGTGGAAACTGATGAATACGAAAGGAATTGTCGTAGGGGAGATAAGAGAGATGCAAAAGGAAAAGGAAAAAGTCGAAGAAGCGGAAAAAGGAACGCAACTTGCCATTTCTTGCGATGGTATCTACTATGGAAAGGATGTGTGCGAAGGAGAGATCCTTTACACTTATATATCAAAGAGTGAGATTAGCAGGTTTGAAACTCAACCAGGACTTTTGAACGAAGAAGAAAAAAATATTTTTGATGAGATAAAAAGACTTGTTGTCGTCTCTCCGTTCGGATAGATATATTTTATAAAGAATATCCTAGAAGAATTCCTGTATGATAATAGTAGAGATAGCGATATTAATCGTCTCCGTGCTATTTTTGGCATATTTTGCAGATATGGTGGTATTGAAGTCTGTAATCCTCTCAAAATTCTTTGGGATTTCGCGATTAGCACTTGGATTTCTTCTTGTTGCGTGGACCACCTCTCTCCCTGAGTTTTCTATAGCTGTTATGTCAGGAATAATGAAAGAGGGTGCTATTTCTGCTGGAAATGTATTTGGCTCGAATATTGCAGATATATTAATCGTCTTGGGAGGCGGAGCGTTCTTCTACTCCATAAAGTTGAAAAGAGAGCATGCAATAGACGCGGCGTTCGTACTGCTCCTAACTATCTTTATTACCCTTTATTTTGTTTATAGTACAACAATGCTTGAAAAACCACAGATAAACACAACAGAAGGACTTGCTCTTCTTCTGTTGTTCCTTATATACATTCTTTATGTTGTCTCTAGAAAGAAGGCAGGAGGAGACGAAAAGGACATCGAAATTGTTTCGAAAAAGGCAGCTGTTTGGGCGTTTTTGTTGTTTTCGGTTGGAATCACAGGAGTATTAGCAACTGCAGGAATCGCAGTTGATAAGGCTACGATTATAGCTCATGAGTTTGGAGTACCTCCGAGCATAATCGGGGCAACAATAATTTCCATAGGAACCTGTCTTCCTGAAATAATGGTTGGTTTTGCTGCCATGAAGAAAAAACAGTACGCACTCGCAGTAGGACAGGCGCTTGGAAGCACAGTAGTAAATCCAACACTTGTCCTAGGAACCGCTGCTGTGCTTAATCCGATAACTGTAAATCCTAAATCGTTCTTTGTGATTCTTTTATTCGCCTTAGTGAGCGCAATTCTTTTCATGTATTTTGCGCTTTCAGAAAGAAAGCTTGGTAAGATTGTAGGAGCGATAATGCTTGGATGTTATATTATTTACCTGATTATGCTTATCTCCACTATGTCTTCTTGAAAGAACGGTGCGAGACATCGTAGCTGATTGAGCAAAACATTTATTTATTCTGTTGATGATTCTTATAGTATGGAAACTACTGAAGAGGATATAGAAGATTTTCGTGCTGTTGGACGGATAGCTGCAAAGATAAGAGAGGAGAGCAAAAGATTGATTATGGTTGGCGAACCACTGCTAGAGATAGCGGAGACAGTGGAACAGATG
This sequence comes from Microcaldota archaeon, assembly GCA_964435235.1. Classification (GTDB taxonomy): domain Archaea; phylum Micrarchaeota; class Micrarchaeia; order Anstonellales; family Bilamarchaeaceae; genus JAVZJR01. The sequence goes on along the minus strand of CAYSXZ010000063.1, from coordinate 10,111 downwards.
ATAATAGATAATGGCTGCAGACCTGCTTTTCCTTTAAATATCTCAATCAATGATATCGCGGCCCATTACACGCCAGAAATTGAATGTAAGACTGTGCTCGAAGAAAACGACTTTGTAAAAATAGATATCGGTGTGATGCTAAGGGGGGCTATAGCAGATACTGCATATACTGTAGACCTCAGCGGTAAGAACAAAGCACTTGTCGAAGCTGCAGAGCGTGCGCTTGAGAATGCAATAGCTGCGATAAAACCAGATGTAAGGATAGGCGAAATAGGTAGAATAATAGAAGAAACAATAACAGGCTATGGTTTTAAGCCGATAAGCAATTTAACCGGACATAAGATAGAGAAAGGGTTGTTGCATGCTGGCGTGGAAATACCAAATGTGAAGAGCAAGGACCCGTATGAATTCAAGGTTGGCGAGATATTCGCTGTTGAACCTTTTGCTACTAACGGAGCAGGATACGTAGAGGATCAAGACCAAGTCGAGATATTCAGCATTTATGCACCGACTCCTATTCGCATGAGGCAGTCGAGGAAAATAGCAGAATATGCATTAACGAACTACGGTCTTCTTCCATTTGCAGAGAGATGGATAAGAAAGGAGTTTCAATCAAGGCTTCTCGTAAGCGCTGCGTTGAAGGAGCTCCTTGAAAGTCATTTTATAAAGGGATACCCTGTGCTTAGGGAGGCTGAGCGTGGGATGGTCTCTCAGGCAGAGCACACAATCCTCATAACTGCGGATGGAAATGAGGTGCTGACGAAGTGAGGATTCCACTTAAACAGATTCTTGAAAAGTACGGTAAAAAATACTCGGATATTCTCGGGATAAAACTGAAGAGCGGAAAGGACAGCGAGATATTCAAATGGTTTATTGCAAGTATCCTTTTTGGAGCGAGGATTAACGAAACAATAGCGATAAATACGTACAGGGAATTTGAGAGAAGAGGACTGCTCTCATTCGAACGCATGCGAAGAGCGAGTTGGGAGGAGCTTGTAGAAGCGCTCGACGAGGGCGGGTATGTTCGCTATGATTTTAGCACTGCAGATGACCTGCTGGAATGCATGAGATTGCTCGGAGAGAGATATAACGGCAGCCTGAACAAACTTCACGAATCCTCACTCGATTCGAAAAATCTTGAAGAGAGGGTGCAGGAATTCCGTGGTGTTGGTCCAATTACTACAAACATATTCCTTCGCGATTTGCGCGGGATTTGGAAAAAGGCAGACCCTAAACTCGGACATCTCGCAAGAAATGCTGCAAGAGAGCTTGGAATAAAAGACGTGAAGGAATTTTGGAAGAAGAATAAAGTCCCTGGATATGATTTTGCTAATTTCGAGACTGCCCTCATGCGGCTTGGGAGGGAAGGGAGAAGGAAAAGGTGTAAGATCAGTTTGCTAATTCGCAAATGAGCGCACGATGTTCGCACAGGCCTAATGCAACGTCGTACCCTCTTTCTTTTCTGGTTTTTCATATGGGATATACAAGTTTTCTTTTTTTTCAAGCAAAGGACATATTTCTCATTATTTTTCCTGGAAGAACTTGGTCAATTCAGGGTCTGTTTTTAAATCGAAAAGGGGTTCAACGGCAACCGTAAAGAGAAGAAGGCCTTCGGTAACAAAAACGATGCTGGTAGAATATGCGGATTTCCTTGAAAAATACAGGGAAAGGAAATAATCAGAGAAGCGCGAGTGTTTCGGTTACCTTCTCTATTCCTTCTATCATATCTTCTCTTTTTCCTGGTTTATAGATGTAACCGCTAAGAGCGCGAATAGCAAGTGCTGCGCATAGGTCGCTTTTGTTTATTCCGATCATAAGCATTTTTCTGAGTGCCTGTTTCACAGCTTCATCCATTTCCCTGCCGTCCAATTCCTTCAATTCTTTTTCGCCCAGTTCCTTTATCCGCCCGCTCCTCCATGCTTCAAGCGCTTTTAGCCGGTATTCCAAATTTTCACCGCTTAGTGAGCCTCCTTCAATAGAGTTGGCGACTATGCGGGATGTTTCCTCGACATCCCACGTGTCGGTTTTTTTAACGGTTTCAAGAATCCCCACAAATCTTTTCTTGTCTTTTTCAGGAAGGTTGGATCTCCTTACTCTCTCTTTCAGGTCTTCGAGCGCTTTGAATTCTTTTTCGCCAGGAGTCGTTGAGTATATGCCATGGACGTATAACGCCGCAAAAGAGGCATCTCCAGTGCGCTTTGTCAACCTTTTGAATTCATTCCCTTTTCCGTCTTCGCTATTATTTCCATCTTTTTTACTGTTTTGAGCAAAAGGAATAACGGATCTGCTCATATATCCACCATTTTTTATATTTTAATCACAACAATTTATAAAAGTGCCTTTTCCATCACCACCAGTGTTTACTGGTTACGATTTATACCCACCATTTTTAAACCTTTTAATACTAATTAATAATGTTGTGGTTACTATGCAGGAAAAAAGAGCGCAATCTACAAATGATCCAGAGAAAAAAGGCAACATCAGCAACACCAGAGAGCGGTTCTGGATAAAATACGGAAAGCCTGCGTATGAAAGACAACTTGGACGGAGTCTGTCCCCTGACGAAGAGAAAAGCTACAAAGCCGAGTGGATTGCCAGTTTCTTTTCTGAAGAAACTGAAGAAAATGGACCGATCAACAGGGAAAGGGTAATTGAAATTCTTGAGGGCGTGGTTGGGAAAAAGATGGACGAAGAGCTCAAAGAGCTGCTTAATATCCCTCTGCATCTTTACAAGAAAAAAGGAAATACTTACCTCGCATTTTCAAAGGAGCCAAAGCTCGATTCCGTCGTTGCCACCGACCATTTTTTCATGACCTTCTACCTGTCAAAGTCAACACCATTACCATCGAAAGAGCATTATGGAATAATGGTAAGCGAATCGACGAATCAGGGTTACCTAACATTTTTTGACGGCAGCAGGAGGGTAGCCGTTAAGGCGCTGATTTATTCCTATCAGGACGAGAAGGTAAGGGGTTGGAATGAATTAAAAGAAGGGCTGAAAGAGGCGCTCGAGGCGGTTGAAAAAGAACCTGAGAATATAATTATCGCATACCAGTCAGGGATCAAAAGATTTGATATGCACAAGAAAAAGCTGCTCTAGTTTTTTCTATTCTTCATTCCTTTATCAGTTTTTTTGTCTTTTTTCGGCAAATCATATAACTTACGCATTATGGCCATGTAATCAACCGTATTTAACATTTATTACCAATACCTTTTAAAATATATTCTCAAGGCAGGTTTGTCTTTTCTTGCAGAGCTATTCCTAACTCATCAAGCAGCTTTATTATTTCGTTCTTTTCCATGCTCTTGCTTAAGTAGTGCACAAGGTCTTCAGGGTTGCGCACCCATACAACCTCCTTCTCCTTTATGCTTTTCAGGAGATTTATCATCTCGGGCTTGATTTTCTTTCCCTCGAGCATCTTGATTATCCCTTCGGGTTTCATATGGAGAATCGTAACCATGTTTTTTAGCTGCTCATAGCTATTTTTGGGTATGTCGTAGCCAACAACTCTCTTGATTATCTCATAATTTGCAGCATCTTTGTTCTTTCCAACGTATGCCTCGAATCTGCTAACACCCAGTGCAGCCAAATCCTTGTCTTTCGCCATCGCCTTGTTGGTTTCAGCCAGAACCTTATCAAGTATTTTTGGGTCTACCTTCCCAATAATCCCTATCGACATGGGTCCGTGCGAATATGTTTCAACCTCGACGCCGGCTTTTTTCAGGTTCTTTATCAGTTCAAGATGATATTTGACAGAAAAGACATCTGTTACAGGATGGCCGAGCAGATTGAGGACGCTCGGCCCTATGATGCCGTTATCGACGTTCATCACTCCCTTTCCACTCACATTTGTAAGCTCCCACAACTGCAGTTTCGTGCCGGGTTCCACGTCTACGCGGAAACTGATTACATAATCAAGTTTATCTTCTATTTTCAGCGTCTCGACGCTCTTTATCTCCTTCGCTGCGGCAGGCAGCTCGATTTCGGGCAGATCGAGGAATTTCCACAGTGTCTCGACGTTTATCCCTTTCTTCTCCATCTGGATGAGCTTTTCCGAGGCCTCGGCTACCGCAAGTAGGGTCTCCAGCTTCATTGTTTTTGTTTTCCCCCTAATCTCTGCGGTGAAGAACATCTTGTCGTCCTTCAAAGTTGCAACTGTTTCCACTTCGGTGGCGCTGAACGCAGTAATAGCATCCTTCAACACCCCTTCGAAGCCCATCTTGCCCGCAATCGATGAAAGCTCCTCCCTCAAAAGCTCGGTATATTTCGCCATGGCCTCCTTCACTTTTTTGCCAGTGAAGACAATCAGCATTTCGTCCCCTTTCTCTGACATCTTCACCTCAAGCCGGATGTCATAGCCTGCTTTCCTAATTTTTTCCTCGACGTTTTTCACTGCCTGGAAATACACATAAAGGCCAGTATCTCCGAATGTCGGACCGATATTGTTCAATGCCCACGTTTTTCCTTTGTCCAGTATAAGGCAACCAAAAGTTGGGTTTTCAATAGCGCCGGCCCGCTCTCCGGGGAACAGATCCATAAGTACTTTTTCTGCTCCTTCCGCTTCCCCACTCAATACTTTGTATATCTCGCTTTTGTCCTTATAGAGTATTGTATTTCTCACTTCCTTTAATCTGCTCTTAATCAACCCTCCATTCAGTTTCACTGTTTCGAAAAAATTTTCCCCTGGTTTCCCTCCGACCGCTTTCGCATATTTGTTCTTTTCGCCAGTGGTGGCGCTCTTAAGTATCTCCAGCATGGTTACGGGCTTCGGAGCAATCTTCTCGATTTTCGGCAAGGTGCTTATATGTGCCATGAAGGGCATCGGCACAAGCGGTACTTCCGCGCCCTCGAGCTTTATCTTTATTGGAAGCTCTCCTACAGCTTTTATCTTCCCTTTTGTCTTTTCCAAACCAGTCTTAACCAGTTCCTTCGTTTCTGGCAATCCGAACTTCTTAAGGTTGGTGTTGAGCGCTGTCTCTTCCCAGAACTCGGCAGTCAGTTTTCTAAATTCAGGTATCTTCTTACCCATATAAGTCATGAGAGGCTTTCTTACAGCTGTATGGAACAGCGGAAGGGCAAACATTGCAAGATTTAGTAAGCCTTCTTCATACCGGCCTTCCTTAAACATCTGATATGTTGTATACCCACCATGCACAGCAAGGGTTGCGCCTATTCCCAATTCTACGGTATTTAACGTTGTCTTCGCAATTTTTGCCCCTAAACTCGCTGTTTCAAAGCCCTTTAATCCAATAACTCCGCGGGTTGCGAGCGCTGATGCAGCAAGCATGAGCCCTGTGCTCCATGATATCTTATTAGTAATTTCATACTCCTTTACAGCCATCTCAACTGTCGTTGCTATAAAAATAGCTGGATGGATATAGCTTGCAGCTATCTTTAGTGCGTTGTTTATCGTCTCTGCGCGTTCTATCTTTTCAGCAAGGGTTTTAGAATCCCGTGCAATCGCATCTTTGTATTGTTTTACTGTTGCTGGAGAGAGGAGTCCCTCTTTTTTCCCAGTTATCTTGGCGATATAATGGTTGCTAAGATATTTTGTAAACGTCATAATCTCTTGCTGAAGATCTGCTTCTTTTGTCGCAAAAAGCTTGTCATCTGTTGCAAGAACTGCTCTCAGTCCATTATGAAGCGTCTCATTAAGTTTCCAGACATCCTCGCTTGCTTCAGCTCCAACGCATTTATCATAAATTATTGTAAAGCTTTGCCTGAGAGATGTAAGCTTCTTCTCCTCTTCCTGATAGGGAAGTCTTTCTAAATCAAGTAATGCTATTGCACCAATTGTATTGTGGATTCCTCTTTCATACTGTTCCTTTGCTCTCTTCGATTCTGTTCCTTCTTCGATGAGAAGGTCGAGGCTCTTCTTCATATTTGCAGCAGCTTTATTTAGAGATTCTATTACAGTCTCTTTTCTAACAGGCTCAACATTACTCGCTTTCAGTGCTTGCACATATTGCTTATATGCTTCAATGTTACCAAACAACAGGGTAGCTGCAGATACTGTTCCGATCGCATCTTTCTTCTTAGCAGAGAATTCTCTTAAGCGTGAGAAGAATTTCTCTGTCTTCTTTTCATCAACCTTTCCGCTTTCGTAATCCTTCTTTACATCCTTCAATTCGCCAAGAAGCCTTTCAGAATCGTTGGTAACGTTCTCTATTTTTTTAACAATCCCCTTAACCTGTTCTGGAAATTCCGAAGCATACGGCAGTAGCCTTTTCTTATACTCTTCCATAACTTCTGCCGTCGCCCCCAAATCGTTTTTAATCTCATCAAGCTTTGCGAGCATATTTTTCTCGACATGCTTGTTCATCGCTCCTACAAATTCATTCATCTTCTTGACTGCGACATTCACTTGTCTATTATCAAGTGCTTTTTTTGCTTCTGCCAATATTCCTTCTGCCTTCTCAGATTTTCCGTAAGCATCAGAAATCATGTTATAGTTGCTTTCGAGTTTTGCGTACTGTTCCCATAACTGCCTAACGACAATGGTAGTTTTGTATTGTTGCAGTCCTCTCTTGAACATCTCTTCTGCCTTCTCGCTTTCTCCACCAAGTTGAAGGAGAACTGCCTGTTCGACTGCCGCCCTTCCTTCCTTTCCCTTTATTCCTTGCTTTAATATTGTATCAGTGAAAAATCCAAGATAAGAAAGAACCCTGTCTCCCTCCTCAAATCTTTCTTGGTCATAGAATTGCTTCGCTCCTTCTATTGCACCTGTTACAAAATTCCTTGTTTCCTCTCTCCATTTAGGGTTCTGTGCTCTTTCAGCGAAATAATCAATCTTCTCTAGTCTAGCAGCATTTCCAATATTATTCACTACAACAGACATCGTCAGATAAGCCTCTTTTCTGTCCTCATCCGTAAGGCCTTTATCTATCTTTTTTAGGAATGTGGAGATGTAATTCTCAAAATCATGCTTCCATGCTTCTGTGTATTTCGCTTTCAGCTCGCCCGTCTGCGTCAAAAGCTCTGCCATCCCCAGAGCAAGCTTTACATCTTCTAGATTGTTCTTCTTCAAGAAGGTTTCTGCAGCCCTTCCCAATCCTGCGACCAACTTGTTTTCATTTTTTTGATATTCAATAGCAGCTAGATTGAGTTGTTTCATCTCTACGTTGCTTTTCAGCTGGTCCACAGCAGAATTTGCTTTTTTTTCTGCAACATCTGCAGTAAGTTGTATCTGTGGTAGGACGGGCTTGATGTGCTCCTTTGGTTCTATTTCCTTTAGTACCATTCTATCTTTCCTACTTCAACTGAGTGCAAATCTCATAAAATACACCGAGCCGCTCTGCCATGAACTCTACATCGTTCGTCGGCCCGCCGTATCTCTCCTTCCAATACTCAAGAGCTCTTTTCCATTCGATGAGCCTTTTTATATTCGGAGGAATTTTCTTTTCCTTGAGCTTTGATGTGTTGAGTTTTAGCGCAATGTTTATTTTTCGAAGTGTCTCATCAACACGTTCAGTAGCTTCACGGTCCAGAGAAACTATTCTTTCATCGAGCTCTATCATAAAACCATCTAAAGTTCTATAGCGATTATTATTTTTTAAGCAGATTATTTTTATAAGCGCTTGCATAAGACGCAAGCAATTAAAATACAACCCGCGTTAAAAAAATGGGCTCGTAGCGCAACCAGCACTCGTGCTTGCAATGGACAGCGCGCCTGGCTTCGGATGCACTCTCCTGATTGTAGGAGTGACCAGGCGGTTGCGGGTTCGAATCCCGTCGGGCCCGATTTTAGATTTTGTTTTTGGATTTGTTAGAACTAATGCGATCTGCCCATTCACGACCGCCATCCTTTGAAAGAACTTCGTGAGGAGTAGGTGGATTGGAGAGTAAGATATCTACATAATCCTTTGGTCTGAGATTAAGAATGGTGTGTGCTTGATTGAAAAAATTCAATCCTATCGTATAGGCCGCGCTACGGTAATAATTATCATAGTATATCCACCACCAATTGCGAGGTCTATCTTCATTGGTTAACTCTCGCTCTATCTGCGCAAGTTGTAATTCTGCATCTTTAGCCGCATTTTTAAGAAAACCGTCTCTTCCAGGTAGGTTCGTTGTTTGATATTCAAAAAATTGTGCGAAGCCTTCGTCAATAACGCGTAAAAGATATTTTGCTCTTCCTTTTTTGTCGCATTTCGGCACGTTGTCTGAGAAACTGATAAAATGCTTATTAAGTTGAGAAAGGCACTTTCTGAATCTTTTCGAAAGGTGTACGAATTCGTGCATTAGCATGCCCTCAAATTCACAACTGGTAGGCGAAACATCGATGTTTGCGAAATTGATACGATTAAAAAATATATTTCTGGATGCATTTGCTGCAATATGAAAATAGTCTTTTGGTGGACGAGTATCGATGAGAACAGAGAAAGGAAATGGAAGTGTGTGTACGCCCCCACGGCCAAAACGAATGAATTTGTATTTTCCAGTGTAATCAGTGACCAATAAATTTCCGATTTCTCCCAGTCCGAATTTTTCAAAGTGTTTTATCATCTCTGCTAATTTTTGTTTTATCGATTCGTTGGAAGGTTCGAGCACAGAATTCGCTTGTTCTATCGTTCTTAACGCCTCTTCAGCTTTCTTTCTAACTTCGTAGTGCTCGTTCTCGTTTTTCAAACATTCAATAAGGGCTGGAATGGCAGAACTGCAATCGAATCTTTCTGCGATGTTCCCAAGAGCTATGGTAGCCTCCCTCCTTCCATACTCATCAGAATCAAATTTCACGCCAAAAACAGGCGATCGCATATTTGTTGGATAGGAACCTCTTATTACATTAGCAAGGAAATCGATTTCCTCTTTCATCTTTGGTTTTACTCTTTTATTCACAAGTTTTCTGATTCCTGAAAGCAGAGGATTTTTCTTCCAGTCAAAAAACCGATTCAGAGTCTTCCTGTTGCCTTTCTTTTTCTCAGATCCAGCATACATGTTGTTATTTATGAATTAAAAGGTTTAAAAAACATCACTGAGAGGTTGCCCATAATTTTTAAGGCAGCGGAAACTGCTTTGCCACGATACAGCGGCTTAAAAGCCGTAGGTTTCCTGACATTCGCAAGGCAAAATAGCGACTAACTTGTCGCACCTAAGGGCTTTTTAAACCTTTCCTGACATCGATTATAACATGAAAAAAGGAGGAAAAAATTCTACAACAAGATAATGGATTTACTCAGGAGAGAAGAAGTAGAAGAAATAGTTTTAATTGGAAAACCTGCGGTCCCTGCTTTGATTGATGCATTGAAAGATGAAGATGGGGATGCGCGACTGAGGGCTGCTAAGGTACTTGGAAAAATCGTTGAAAATTTCGTGAATAAGAAGCTCGAAGAGAAAGATTACAAGGCTGCACTTTCTATGATAGGAAATACTACTAATATGATCTTGAAAATGTATAAGGCTGAATTCAGCAAAAAAGGGAAAAACTGGTATTTGGTGAAGGAAAGAAGGAAACTAATAGAGAAGCTTAATTCTCTTACTATTCAGATTAAGGAGAAGGTTGAGCTTTCGAATCCATTGAATGAGAAGGAACCGATAAAATGGAAACTGCCTAAGGGAGAAATACCAACAAAAAAATGCGAAACTCAAGGAATAGTTAAGTCAACCAGTCGTACTAATACCAATACGTGATTTACAACACGCTAGCGTACGCAGTTGGTTAGTAAACTTTATTTAATCTTTTGTTCCATTTTTACTTGGTGAATAAATGGCAAAAATTCCTATAGGTGAGGTTGCGCATTTCTTCGGAAAGATAAATGTAGCAGCGTTGAAATTAAGCGGGGAGCTGAAGATCGGGGACAGGATTTCCATAGAAAATAAAGACGGAACTGTAGTATTGCAGCAGAATGTAACATCCATGCAGATAGAACATAAATCAGTCGAATCTGCGAAGGCAGGGGATGATGTTGCGATAAAAACGAGCGGGAAGGTTCATCCAGGGAATCTTGTATACAAAATAGTTGAGTGAACGCAAAAAAATTGAGAATTGTTTTTCCATTCCTTTTTCCTCTCTTTATTAGGTCCATAGTGTAAAAATAAAGAATAAAATGTTCCAATCTTTCATCTCTGAAAAAGATTTTATTTTAAACCCATTAGTTTATACTACTGTAT
>CAYSXZ010000062.1:0-2291 GCA_964435235.1 Microcaldota archaeon | reverse complement strand
GTAATACTCCGTGTATAAATTTGAAGAAAATTTAAAATTACCAGGGGATATCTGGTTATAGTCTTCAAAACCAGTATTATCACCAGAGAGAACCGCAACAACCGCTTTCCAGTTATCGTTGTAAGCGTACTTTCCTTCAAGTTTGCTTGAGAGAGTGAGTGCGCCCGGACAGACGACAGCATCATTACCTAAATCGGATGATGTACCGCCCTCGCCAGGATCTAAAACTACGGTTCCGCCCTCTGCCGAAACTTTGAAAATATTTTTAAAATAGAGGGTTGTTACTACGCCAAACTGATCATCACCACTATTACACTGATGAAGTTTAATATTGGACACCTTCTCCGAAGATGTTGAACTAAAAGAAACTGAGAACAAAAAAAAGAACAATATTAACGCGTAAATAGGCCTCATACTCTCAGAACCCTAAACTAATGCCAAATCTAAGCGTATTAAATTTCCCAAGTTGGGTGTTCACTCGACCAACTCCGATATACATCGATTTGCCTGGGGCTACCTGATAATCGCCCCCAATCTCAAATCTCCTCCACCCTTCTCTTGTCAATCTGTCAAACTCTGCGGAAATATTTGATGATAATTTTCTGCCTTTTTCATCTTCCCAGAACGTACTTTGGACTGCCACAAACGTTGTTTTTTCAACACCTGTAGGGGAAAGCTCTTCCTGCTCACCTTCCTTAGTATAGACACTACTTCTAAATCCAGCTGTCACCGCGTGAGGAACACCAAGAACAAAACTTGCTGTTCCACTTACAGTAGTGCGCTCCTCCATTCCTCTAAGGGCAGGTACTTTGCTCCAATCTCCATTTAAAAGGAGGACAACATTAGTATGTGGAATTCTTATGTTACCAACTTCTAGACCAACATCCGATGTCCATCTTCCTCTTCCCGGCGCACCTTTCTCAACCTCTACTCTATACCCAATTCCTCCTTTTGCTTTTACCTTAACTCCACTTGGGAGACGGGCGATAATTTCCCCTTTCAACTTTGGCTCTCCACCAAGTCTACGTTTATCTGTAATATCTACGCCACCATAAACCCACTTACCTGTAGTTTCATCTTTATAAAGTTTTAATCTACCGCTTTTATATTCTGTATCTATGAAATCAAAAAATGCTCCTAAGTTCGCGGCTATTCCGGCAGTCGGGGCGCCAAGTTCACCAGCACGGTATCCACCACTTTTAAACTCAAGAAAAACATCTCCTGCAGTAACAACATTTTCATTTATCTTAGAAAGTAGTTCCATTTTGGATAATGGTTCCATAATACCCTCTAAATTAGTAGCTACGATTAGGTCAGATTCTGTTAATTCTTTTATTTTACCATTTATTAAAAGCGAATAAATATTTTTGACCTTGGTCCGTTCCTTCTCGTTAAGTTTATCATAATCTTTTCCGTAAACCATTATGGCCATCATATTTTTATCTTCAGATGAAAGGCCATCAAATGAAGATGTTGGATTTGACACAAACTTTCTCAAAAATGCATAAGCAGATTCTTTTGCTTTTTTTGAATCCCCACACGCATCATACATCAGACCCATGCCAAGACTATGCACGCCATCTGAAAACCACTTTATTGCTTCTTCATCCTTTCCTATACCTAGTCGCTCACTCCATTGAGAGGGGATATCCGTTGCAACTATTCCCACGATGCTCTGCTGGTTCATGGAAAGCGTATAATAAGGTGTAAGAGAAGTTGGATATCTCTCAGAAACCCCCGCAGCCACTTCCCCAGCCCTAGCCATTCCGGAATATCTCTCAAAGTTCGCCCTTGCTTCGGCGAGGTTTTTTCTATCCTCTTTGTCCAAAACATCCTTCCATTTTGCCTCCACTTCTGAAATAAGGCCCACGTAGTTTGACGCCTCACCAGGAGACATTGGGTTCTGAGAGAGTGAAAGAAGCTGGCTTATGGCTGCCTTTCTTGTTTTACTATCTTTGCTTGCGAGCGTTTCAATTGAAACAGGCAGGTTGGCAAATTCGAAAGAAACTGGCGGTTTGCCTGTATAATTCATGTAGTAGTTTACAGAAACCCCCCTTAGTCCTTCGCTCATCTCAGTATTTTGATGGAAAGTTGCTGTGAATTCTCCTATTTTTCCATCTCTGCTTGCAGTTATTAATTCTCTCGGGATCGTCCCAACAAGCAGGTCTCTGTAGCCGGGCGGGATGTCTGTTGGCATTATGTGATAGGACCTCTCTCCGGTAGCGCTTACCACAACCCTGGAAGAATCTAAAGAGCCAAAGTATTCCTTTGCATATCCATTCTCGTACAAG
>CAYSXZ010000061.1:0-1620 GCA_964435235.1 Microcaldota archaeon | reverse complement strand
CCATCATTGAAGAGTTCCAAGGCAGCACGAAGGGAGATATCCTCTAACACCTCGTTATTGGCGTTCTTAAGAAATGATTTGTAGAGCCCTTTTGCTATTGTTATGGCCTTGTTATCCCTTTCTAGCTCATTAAGAGTTTCCCAATTGCTCTTCATCCCTCGAAGATACGTCACACCTTCAGCAAGCAATCCTAACGTTTCTGCAGCTTTCGTTTCATTCTCAAACAGCTTCTTTGTTGCATCATCTACGTAAAATCTATCGATTGTAAATATATTTTTTCCTTTCTGTATATTTATTATCACCATCGGCAATACTGAATATAGATTTATCTTTAAGTGAGTGTAATCCCCGATTTCGTAGAGTTTTTTGTAGAGTTCTGCCATCAGAGATCGCACTGGAGGTTCATAATCAGTAAGCTTCTGCTCTAATATCTCTTTCCGTAAGTCTTTGCTGATGGTTTTTAGTTCATCTATGTTTTTTTTAGCGAGAGAGGAAAGAACAGTGTTTCTTGCGTTTCTTATCCTTGTATCAGCACTCCCCTCCCCAAATCTCCTTATAGCTTCATTGTAGATGTATACTCCCCAACCTTCTGTTAATTTATACCTAATTGAAATTAGATTTAATATCCTATTCAGTTCGAGAAGAAGTGCAGCTTGTTCCTCGGGCTTATTTGGCAGCTCACGTTCTACCAAATCCATAGCCCGCATAGCCCTTCTTGCTTCTTCAGCAATTCTCATCGCCATTTTTCACACCTGTTATTAGAGTAAGGAAGAATTATAAAATCCTTCCGATTCAACTATTTTGTCTTTTTCTTCTTTTTCTCAAATATTTTTTCGGGTGTTATTTCTATCACCCCAGTCACTCCCCAATTTTCATTTGTTGGACTATAGCCACCTCGTATACCGAATTTTATTCCAGGCCCTATCTCTATTCCTGCCATTCCCTTTATAGCATCCCACTTAACATTACCTCCCTTGGTGACTTCGCCAGTGATCGAATAAACAGCACCAGTTCCTATCTGAATTTGGATGGCTATCTTTCCTGAAGAATAGAGGTATCTAAGACCGCCGTCGATGAATAACGTCGGATCCTTCATATAAATAAGGAGCTGCGGCGCCACATAGATCGCAAGCTGTTGGTACCCTTTTTCGAAAAACGCAGGCTGTTTTTCTTCTGTCTTTTTTTCATACAGTGGAACAGTAACTACTGCATGGAAAAGTGGATTGAATCCCTCAGACCATTTGAATACTCCTCCTTTCTCGTCTCTATAAAGTGGAATATTGACAGCCCCCAAACCAACATTTTCAAGCCTTACCGGCCCTGCTGCACCCGGGAAGCTCATTGTAAAATCAAGAATGCTAAGAGAAACCCGCCTTCCTTTTATCGTTATTGCCTTTTCTTCACCTTCTACAGGTCCTTTCGTATGAATATCAGCATCTGCTATATCTAATGCCAGTGTGGCTGTACCTTCCCACACATTACCAAACGCTTTCGTTGGTGGTAGACCACCAGCAAGAGAGACTCCAAGACCAAAAGTGTGACTACTAAAAGTGCCCTCTCCTGGATAGACATTTGTAAGCTCATATTTCAACTCCTCGTTTATTTTTCCCTCTAAAAAGT
>CAYSXZ010000060.1:0-5484 GCA_964435235.1 Microcaldota archaeon | reverse complement strand
TTTGCAGGTCTTTTCCTTCTTCCATTCAGCGCCCTCCTAACAATCTTCTTCCCGATGGTCTCTGAACTTTTTGGAAAAGGGAAGATAGATGAGATGAGAAAAACAACTACTATCGGAATGAAATGGTCAATCTTGATAGCTGCACCATTCTTCATCTTACTTGCAAGTTTTCCAGCATTTTTCCTTCGAGCATTTTATGGAGAGGAGTACGCAAGCGGTGCGATCGTTTTGATTCTCTACATAATAGCACTCTTTGTTTTCTCGCTTTCTCTTCTTCCGTTAAAGACGATAGGTGCTATGAGAAGACTTGATGTTGAGCTAAAGATTGGTGCTGTTTGTGCACTGGCAAACGTTATCTTGAATTATCTCCTAATTCTACAATATGGGATGAATGGCGCGGCTTTTGCAACAGCATTATCCTTTGCTTTAATGACTGGCTTGACTTTTTGGTATTCGAAAAGGCTTTTCGGCTTTGATTTTCCAAAAGAAGTAATAAAACCAACCGCCCTTATGATAATTTGTACTTTGCTACTCTCTCTATCGTCCGACTATATATCAAATCTTCTATCTTCCATACCGTTTGAGAATGTTGAAAAAACGCTTGATTTTATTGACAGCGCTTTTGTAAGCAAAGCGGTCAAGCTTATTATCTTCGGCCTGCTTTTCTTCATCATATGCGCTCTTTATTTCGTTGTTCTTATCTTGACAAAATCTTTCGGCAAAGAAGAAAAGGACATAGTAAGCAGGGCTATGCGCAGAGCAAAGATTCCAGAGAAATATTCTTCATGGATTTTGGGTAGATTGGGTTAGAAAGAATTCGACAAAAATGTGTTGTAGCGCAATAGCAATGATTCAAAATACAGCATACTATAAAAGTGCTTTTATCTTTTTCCTTACTCTTTCAGGACATCTTTCTAAGTATTCGCCGAGTTTCTTTCTATTTATCCTTTTTTTCATTTCTTCCAAAACATCCCTGCTTAGAGGTTCCTTGAAGTAAATGAAATCTATCAATGTTTTTTCAACATCTGAGACCGATATCCAGTAGTCAAAATATTTAACACTGTCATAGCCGAAAAACATCTTTCTATCTATTCTCCTTATCAACACTTTCCCTCCAAGCATTTCTCTTATACCGCTCCTGACTTTCAAAGGTGTTATTATAACTGTATTAGTCTCTTGTTCCCATAGATTCAATATTGAAAGGGCATTCTGCAGACCATGATAGGATGGGTAAAAGGCAAATCCAGCAAGAATAGGGTCATCGCCGAACGTATAAATACCCTTCCTTATTTTCCTTAGCTTTCCGCTGCGAAGAAGATTTGTGATGAACAGATAGGCATATTCTTTACTTGCCCCTTGCTGAAGGAGAAACATCCTCGCGTCTCTTGCAGTGAATGCTGGCGTATCGGAAAAATGTTCAACAAACTTCTTCACGTATTTCATTCGAATCGCCTTTTAAGCGCCTTCACAATGTCCTTGAAAGAAGGCGCAACACCCGAATAGATGAGAACCTTTAGGTTTTCCTCATCAATCGGAGGCTCTATCTTTGAAAGGAATTCTGAAATGCCAGAAACTTCTTTTTCTACATAACTGCTGAGATGATAGATGTCATATATATCTTTGATAAGCCCCCTGTTTTTGTACGACTCCATTTTTTCAGTTATAAGGCTTTCAGGCGAGAGGGTATAAACATCCATATATGTTCCATCTGCTTTTTCATATTTCCTAAGAAACTTTTCTGTCGGCTTCCTTAGAGATACTTCAAGTCGTACTTCCACCGCGCCGTTCGAGATTTTGGAAAATATAGTATTGGCCGTCTTTTTGTACTTGCGCAGGTCTAGCCCCCTGTTTTTCAGTTCTTCATCGAATTTCTTTTCGAAATCATTGCCTACTTCTGCATAAAAATCCAGATCTTCAGAGAACCTACTCCCATTGTAGCATCTCCATATGGCTGTTCCATCATGAAGGACAGGCTCATCCTCCTCGCATAATGCATAGAAGATCTCCACCACTTCATCCTGCAGCATGGCGACTTCTGCATGCGCTCTCTTCTTCAGTCTTTTAGAAAGCGGTATTTTCATGCTTTATATTTAATAAACCAAACATATAAAAAAATATATGTTAAGTTAATTCTAATAACAGACCTGCTAGATGCCTGATTTTCTCATTGGAGATTGTATTTTCGAAGTCGGGGGAGTCGAAGGGCTGGGCGCAGCTGAAAGAAAGGAGCAACGCATATCTGGTCAAAGAATTCCTGCTTTTTCAGGAAAAGGAAATTCCGCTGTACGCCTTCGGTTTTTTGTATTGAAGGATGATCAGCTCAGTTTCAGCCATCTCACTTCAAGAAACTTCATTATCTGCAGTTTTTGACTAAGGGGGAGCCTTAGTAACTAAGGGGGGGCCTTAGTAACCTTTAAAAAGCCAAGCATCCAATAGCAACACATGTTATTCGACCTCAAACCTAAGGAAAAACCAAGCGATTTCTTCAATTATCAGGAAGAGCTGAGGCTGCTTGGCAGCTATCTAAAAGACCCGCAGACAAGGCTGATCATTCTGCGTGGTTTGCGGCGCACCGGCAAAAGCAGCCTTCTCCGCGTTACGCTGAACAAAAGCGCTTCAAAATACATTCTGATAGATGCAAGGGAGCTGGCCACCCTGAGCAGGCGCTCGTTTGAATCAAAACTTTTCGAAAAACTGAAATCAGTAAAGGGTCTCCCGGCCGCGCTTCTTGACCGGATAGAGAGCGTGGAAGCCGGCGTCCGCATTTCCGTAAAACGTGAAGAAAGCCTATGGGAACTTCTTAGGGAAACAAAACCCATACTTGCAATCGACGAAGCCCAGATGCTGAGGGGAACCGGCGTTGACGCATTTCTTGCCGCAGTATTCGACAATACAGATTGCAAAATTATCCTCACTGGATCGGAAGTGGGAGTTTTGGATTCCTTTCTGGGCAAGGACGATCCAAAGGCACCTCTTTTCGGGAGGATGTATAAGGAAATAAAAACACACCCCCTTGCCCGGGAAAAATCAAGGGCGTTTCTCATAAGCGGTTTCAGGGAAGCAGGCAAGCGTATTTCCGAAGAGGAACTGGATGCCGCAATCGGAGAACTAGACGGAATCATAGGCTGGCTTACAATGTTCGGCAATCTAGCGTTGTCCACCAAACCATCCACGGCACTCCAGCGCGCGGCAAAACAGGGTGCACTCCTCGCATATTCCGAACTGCGTTCTTTTCTGGACGGGCGCGCGCAGGCAAAAGGAAGGTATCTTGCACTTGTCCGCATTCTTGCGCATAAAAGCATGAGATGGAGCGAGCTCAAGAGGGCGGTGCAGATAGAGCTCAGGGAAGAAATCTCAGATTCGCAGTTTACGAACTATTTGCACTCGCTTTTGGATTATGGATTTATCGTTGAGAAGGAAGGCATTTACGAACTGCCAGATCCTCTTCTGAAAAAGGCGCTTCTTGAAGAGATCACAGGCTGAGGTTCAGCCATCTCGCCTCAAGAAACTTCCGTGCAAGCGATACGTACCGCTCGGGAATCCTCGCAGCAGAAAGCAGGAACAGTATGCCGAAAACAACGAGTTTTGCAAGCTTTTGGGCGATCGTCAAGAAGCTGGCCGGAAGAGGCGCCGATTTGGATGTTTGCTACGTCGGCATCGACCAGGACAAGTATGTACTCCTTAGAGAGGAACAGCACTATAAGGGCAGTCAGGCCTGCAAGGAGAGGTTTGTAGGCTTCAGTTGGGAATGAAAAAGCGAACATTTTCGGCTTTGTAGAAACCTCCATCTAGCTTAGGCTAAAAATGAAGCAACAAAAAATTTCTTCAAGCTGGATTGACCGATAAACATTGTACAGTGAGTCCGAACATCTTTTATAACAAAAGCGCTCGAACGCTAGTATCCGATAAATTTTCTAGTTTTTTCTTAGAAAAAGCCCCATAGCCTATATTTTTGACCAGTCCAGGCTATGAGGGGAATACAATGCAATCCCATGCACATAAAAAGACCAGAAAAATGATTAAAAGCTAACGCCTTGGATTAAGAAACTCCAGAGCTACAAGCTCTTTGATATCGGTAAGAATGCAAAATATAAGTGGGAGCAGCTCATGGAACTTCCCTTAGCAGCTGCTCTTCAAAAGACATCAATAGAGTATGTCAGCATTCAGGATGAAAGCAGACCATCTGCCGACGATTTCTACCATCATGCCAACAACAAACCTACAAAACATGCCATATTGAAAATGCAGCTGAGATTTCTGCTGAAATCTGTAAGCTTTTGAAAAATGTCTTTGGCGAATCAACTTTTGATATTGCCATTGACTTCACTGAAGACTGTTTCTATGGAGATAAAGAAAACAATTATGTCGTAGGTGGAGAAAGGAAAAACAGCACCAATTATTTCTTCAAATACCTCACTGCTGCCATTGTAAAAAAAGGGATTTCGGTTTGTTCTGTTTGCATATCCAGTAAGCAAAGAGGATAATAACGATGCCTTGCTAGTGGAGGAAGCAATAGTTGCCATACGAAAGTTTGGTATGGCATACGAAGAGTCTTGCTCGACAGAGAATTTGAGAATTCAAAAATCTGCTTTGCCTGCGATGTCTATGGAATCGAGTTTATATTTCCGAAGAAAAAAGATGAAAAAATTCAGCGGCGGATTGCAGAGTATAAAGCAGAGGGCAAAAAATTCCCACGAATAATAGAAAACTATGAGATAGATAATTACCCGGTGAATGTGTTGCTGATGGAAGAAGAAAATTCTAAAGGAGAAAAAGAGATCTATGGATGTGCAACAAATAGAGAAGCCAAGGAAATCCAAAAGGACCCAGAGGCTATTTCAGAGTATTACGGGCAAAGATGAGCTATTGAAAATGCCAACAAGTTTCAGGATGCTTTCAACATTCATACTAATTCTACGAATGGACTAGTGCGTTATTTTTTCTTTGTTTTGACAGTACTATTGCATAATTTCTGGGTGCTGGTGAATCTTTTTGCTCAGGCCTTCTCTCTCTGGAAAATTTCCCTAAGCATGCTGAAAGATATTGCTGGAGCTATTCTTGGTTTTGCTCCTACGCCACGTTGCAAGCATCCCCAGCGTAAGCTCTGGGTCGCAATTTTGTTGGGAAAAAATACGACGGTGAAGTGCTGCATGACGCTACTATCCTATTTGTACTCTTTTTTTCAAAAGCCATTACGTCGGAATGGTAAATTTTATACTAATATATTGGATTTTTTAGTATCAACTGGTTTCTGTATTATCCCGAAATAAGTTCCTCTCGATAAGAAAAGAAGAACTTCGAATTTCTCAAGAATACATGAAAAAGCTAAACTTGAGAAAAATAAGGTGGATAATAAGAGAGATGAAAAAGGGGAAATTATCAGTATACCAAATAGCCCGGCTTCAGAAGGTATCGCAGAGGTGGGTACGGCAGCTACCTAGAAAATATGACGGTGTACCTCTGTATAAGATAAAGCTCTTCAAA
>CAYSXZ010000059.1:0-25314 GCA_964435235.1 Microcaldota archaeon | reverse complement strand
CGCTTATTAAATTTTTCAATGTTTCAGAATCTCCCTTACCTAATTTATCGTTTTTCATCTTATCTAGCAGTTCTTTAGCAACATCTTCACAAGCTGGATTCCGAAGAGCAGCAATCAGAGGCCCAACAAAATAAATCAACTCATTTTCTCCTTCATCAATAACCTTTCCCAGGAATGTTCTTACATATTTTTTGTCGTTCTCATCCTTCATCGTAGCAGTTCCTACGCTTATTAAATTTTTCAATGTTTCAGAATCCCCCTTACCTAATTTCTTGTTTCTCATATTATCTAGCAATTCTTTAGCAACATCTTTCTGATTTGGATCCTTAAGAGCAGCAATCAGAGGCCCAACAAAATAAATCAACTCATTTTCTCCTTCATCAATAACCTTTCCCAGGAACGTTCTTACATATTTTTTGTTGTTCTCATCCCCCATCCCAGCAGTTCCTACGCTTATTAAACCCTTCAATGTTTCAGAATCTCCCTTACCTAATTTCTTGTCTCCCATCTTATTTAGCAGTTTTTTAGCAACATCTTTCTTATTTGGATCCTGAAGAGCAGCAATCAGAGGTCCGATGAGTTTAATTCCCCTCTTATCTCCTATCAATTCTAGAATCTCTCTTGCAACTACCGCCCTGTGTATATGCATTTCTTTTTCTCTTTCCGTAAGACTTTCTTTGTTAGGATCTACTGGAGAAATGCACATTACGAGTGTGCTTGGAATTGTCTGTTCCCATCTTAGATTCGGATGCTCTGTTTCAAGCTGCTCAAGCTTGAGAATAAGATCCTTTAGTATTTCATGTTTCTCCGGATCTCCAAGATGCTCGTAGTGGATTACTTCCTTGACTACTATTTTATTATTTTTTGGACTTTGCTTTGCTATATTCAGGAGTTGCTCTACATTTTCAGGCTTCTCTACGATATCATCCAAGAGAGTCTTAACATTCTCGAATAACCCCGCCATTCGAATCACGTTCTGTGTTCTACTAAATAAAATTATGATGATATAAATTTAAAAATAGATCGTGGAAGGTTGGTAACAGTTATGTTTTTCCAACTGTTTACCTATAAACAGAGATGTCAATTATTGCGAGTCTTGTCGAGCCATCTGTTTTGTTGTATACAGTGGCTGCCCTTCTCATGTTTACAACTTCTCTCATACTAGATGTATCTGATGGGACGTTCTCTCCTATAACAAACCAGCTGTTATCGTCTGGATAAGTGACCTTTATTGAAACATTATAAGGAGTACTAAGCTTCTTTTTCAAATCATCGCTACTCATTCTATCAGCGCATCCTAAAAGATCTTCTCTTAATCTTCGGTCATCCCAAGAAACAGCAAAACCAAGATTTTGTATAGAAGAGCAAGGTGCATTTTCTGGATATGGTGGAACGAAAAGCAAGGACGATATCCGTATGCACTCCTTTGCTACATCGCTTGCTTGATAATCTAGAAGAACCTTAGTGCTGTGCCAGTAACTTAGAAGAAGGACTAATGCCATCATAAATATGACTGAAGCGATTATTGCATCAAAACTAAAATATTGTCCTTTTTTCATAAAATCAACTCTTATTCAAACTGTTTTATAAAAAGTGTGCTTCCGTTATTGATTAGAATTATGGTATTTGAGCATTCATTACTGACTAGCTTTTTATCAGAAACGCAACCCCCGTATTTGTATTCGTAAGCAGGTATAGGATAGGAATAGCTGAAGTTGCCATACGCACCTGTCCATTCTATTATTATTGTATTAGAATCTCCTGGCTGGAAATGGATGATGTATGGAAAGTTCATTACCATCCTTGTGAATGTATAGTTGTATACAAACCCAGTCCCGCCTTTCACTGCGAGCGTTATAGCGTTCGCAAATTCTTCTCCTGTAAGTCTTGCAACTCTATTCTGTTGCGCGGGTATCTCTGTCGATTGGAAGTGATTAACAAGCAGAAACACGCTTATCGCAACGAACATAAAAACAGTAACATAAAGAAAGAATTCAGTTGAAACTTGGCCTCGTCGCTTCCTACTCAAAAGATCACCTTGGCGTTATGTCTACCTTCCCCTCAACGTTCTTTACCTCAACAATGAACAATCCAGTTCTCTTTTCTATAGGTCGAATGCTTCCTACCTTAGCAAATGTTGGGTAAACACCCTCGTAATATCCTTCTGCTGTTTTTATCTTTACGATCACTTCTCCGTTTGAGACGGTTATGCTTTCAGTCGATGGTGGCGCATTGAGCACAATATCTCTTTTTGCGCCTGCCACCTGACCATATACAAAATTCATGGTTTCTGCGAGCGTCTTTGCAGTTGCATCTGCCTGTGCCTTTGCTGTGTCTTCATATCCAATCTGTGTTATTGTAAAAAGTAAAAGTATCACTGGTATTGTAAATGCTAGTATGACACCAAGCGTTACTAACAATTCCATCGATGCTTGCGCCTTCAAACATCTAGCGTGCTGTTCTCTATTGCTATTCATCATTCGCACCTCGCCCCTTCACCGCAATCAATACTCTCTAAACCATATTCACCTATGCTGCCTTCAGAAAGTCCAAATCTCCCTGTCGGCGTTTCAGAAATTCCACACATGTAAGCATCTTTGCATCCCGGCATTCCACGTATAAATTGATCCATAAGCGTCTCATTGAACATCTTTCTATCCAACCTATCATATTTTTCGTATTTCGAAGGTTGGACGTATTCCCCTATCAAAAATGTTTCTATTCCTAAGTCCCCGCCACTCCTATTGTATGAGTTTGGAAGAAGTCTTTGAAGATAAGATGGCGCTTCTTCGTATGGAATGTAATATCCGCACATGGCATAATCTCTAATCTTTTCTATATCAAATATACCTGTGCTTTCTTCAGGCGCAGAAAGTTTCAATTGCGGATTACTCTGAACTTCTGAGGGGTCCTTTGCTGCTATAAAAAGGACACATCTCTCTGTTGTTCCTCTCGAGAGATCAGGGCACTGGGGTGCATTATTCACAGAAAATCTAGGTGCGACTACGAATGGCTTTTGCGTTCTTGTTGCTTCATCAATACCGATATCGCAATTTGGTCCGCTATACCTTATAGCGTTGAACGTGTTTCTTTCTCCAGTGTATGTTGTTCCACCAGCGGTGCAGCTTTCCTCATCCGGTTCGTTTGTCAGTATATATCCTCCAAATCCTTCATATACATCTGCGCCGAGATTGATTATATCTTCGTAACTTCCAACTAATATATATCTTCTTCTATGTTCTTGTGGTACAAGGGTAGCATCTGATGCGCTCGCGAGCTGTCCGTAAAACCATCCTTGTCCTTCCTTTATATTCATTATTCTTTCAGGTGAAACGCTGGCTGGGCTCGAATAAATATCATAGAAAAAGAATTGTCTATAAACGGTTGCTCCGTGTTTACTTGTCTCTCTTGCTATGGCTGGGTCTACAAGGCCAGTTATGTTAATCTTACCACTTATATCATATTCTCTTAAGAGTGAAGTAGTCCCGCTCCTATCCTTTAATGAGATGCGCATCTTGAACGAATAATTCAACTCTTTTATATTCTCTTGGTTAAATTTAAAGTCGTATATTGTGTAGTTATCTATATACGCTCCTACACTAAGAA
Organism: Microcaldota archaeon; assembly: GCA_964435235.1. GTDB lineage: Archaea > Micrarchaeota > Micrarchaeia > Anstonellales > Bilamarchaeaceae > JAVZJR01. The sequence continues at coordinate 21,708 of CAYSXZ010000059.1, read as the reverse complement.
GAGAAGCATTAAGATTTGCAAGCCACCCTCCCATAGAACCCTCATACTCGGAGTTTGGGGGGATGCTGTCATCAAAATTTTCTTCTGAAGGCGTACCGTTCTTTAGATACTCAAACATAGCATTTCTTACATAATAATATTCATCTCCTGATGGTCCCTCCTTTATTGGATGGCTTATGGAGTGTTTATTCATCTTGAAAATAGCTCTTGTCATAATAAGATTGCTTATCTCCGTTATCTTAGCCGGAGTTAATTCTCCAAGAACGAGTTCTATCGTAGACTCCTTATATAATTCAGAATATGATCTCTCAGAAGCTTCTATCGCCTTCACCAAAACACCAATAGAAAGAAGAATGTAGGTTAGTATAAGGAATATAGTAACTACGAAGAGGAATCCCTTTACATTATGTTTGCTCATTATAGTCACCTGTATTTGTTATATAAATATCGTCAATCTTACCAGCTTTGCTTTTGGAAGCGGAACGATTTCTCCAGCAATAGAGGCGTCTGGATCTGAGAGAAGATACTCTCCGCACGTTATTACCATTCCGCCCATACCCCCACCGTTGCAACTAGAATATTTAAATGGTGATTCGCTAGGTTTCTGGTAGGTTCCGGTATAACCAAAACTTACTATTTGAGAAGACACCTTCATCTTATTCATTTTTTTTGCATGCGGGTCTTCGCCTTCAGGATAAGCTGATGTGTCATAAATAACCATCCATGTTTTACCTTCGTCATCACTAACCTCTAAGATATACCCAAACTGGTTGGGCACTATCTTGCCTACTGATTCGGTCACAAGTTGGTTTCGTAGGGGGACGGTCTCTAACGATGTAACCGCGTCTAATATAGAACCGCTTATCCCACCACACGAATAATCTTCGCTACATTCTGTAGTGGCTATTGCAAACAACGTGTCCCTCGCAAGGTAATGACCTTGGGTAAGCAGATAATAATATGAGGAGGGTATGCTAGAAAAGAAGATTAGCGAGTAAACAGCCATAAGCGCTAGAATAAACGCAACAAAAGCATCTAAAGAAAATACAAAACCCTTCATCACTTTCATGCTATTGAATAGAGTTGATATTCTTTAAAAACCATATGTTATGGTTTTGTACTTCATTGTCTACTATGACATCATCTTGTTATATCGCTTAATTTTATCTGTTCTAGATATTCTTTATGTTTTGTAAAGTACTCCCTGGACGGCTTAAGCATTGCAATTAGCTCTCTTGCAACTGCATTTTTTAGGTCGAGCGGGTGAAGTTTGCCTTCTACATATGTCTTTTTTAACTCATCAACAGTTTCGAATTCTATATCACCGCCAAATCGTGCGGGTCGTTCAACCTTAAGCGGTTTATCGCGCATGATGAGATACTGTGCATATTCTACTACCGGGTTTCCTTCCAACATTTTTTCAGGACAATATGCCTTCCCTATCTTTGACTTTATTTCCTCCTCGCTGTCGTGTATAAATATCGCAGAAGAGGGCTTGCTCTTGCTCATCTTTGCATCTATGACATCGCTTTCAGTTGGGTTCATTCTTTGAATTCCCTGAAGGCTTGGAAGGAGATGGCCGTGAACAGAAACAAAATCATATTTCCTTTCGCGCGCATTTTCTATCGCGAGCATGTACGCCTTTCTTTGGTCCATACCAGAGAATGCAATCTGCACGCCGAGTTTGAAGACGTCTGCAACCTGCATCGCAGGATATATCATCGCAGCTGCCTTCGTCACCTCTGTTTCCTTTCTACCCATAATAGTAACACATCTTAACATTCTGTTTATCGTCGTATCTTTGGTTATCCGCAGAACGTCGGCCCAGTAATCACCGTCGTAAATATCGCTTGCAAGAATGTACTTCACCCTGTCCTCTCCGAGACCGAGCGAGATAAAGGCATGCTTGAAATACCCAAGAGCAACCTTTCTTATCTTTTCCAAATCACCGCCGAGTTTCTCGTTTATCCAAGAATGATAATCTGCAAGAAGAATTATCGGTTCTATTCCCGCCTCTATAAAATCATTTAGCTTTAGGGCTGTGCAAAGACCTGTTCCGAGATGAACCATTCCTGAAATCTCAAAACCGTCGTATGCCTTTGGTCTTTGGTATTTTTCGAATACCTCTCTTAGCTTCTGCTCGCTAACGACCTCCTCTGTTGGCGGCCTTTTCACGAGTTCTATTCTTTCTTCAATATCCATATAAAATCAAGTTTCTATTTCTCCATAAACTCTTAAAAACCAGCGGATTTCAGGTAAGCGCTTACGATTTCAAAGTAGGCTGTTACGTAGTTTTTCGGCATCTTCTCTACTATTCGGCCTTATTATTACGGTTTTTATTCCAGCGTTTTTTCCTGCTCGAGAATCAAAGCTGCTGTTTCCGACGAATACGCTTTCCTCTTTTTTTATCTTAAGTTTTTGAAGTATCAGATTAAGGATATCTGGATATGGCTTATTCATCTTCGTGCTATCCTGTCCTGCAATAAAGTCAGGGACTACACCTTCTTTCTCAAGTATCTCTTTTATTGTCATTGTAGTGTTGCCGGATGCTATCGCAATGAGACACCCTTCCTTTTTCAGATCTTTCAGGAGTTGTATCATGGCTGGGAAAACAACATAATTATTGTTGTCTACGCATCTCTTTTCGTTTTCTCTAAATCCATCCACAACAAGTTGCATATGTCTATGCGCGCAAAGCCAGTTCGCAGTATCCATCGGGTCTGCTTTCTTTATCTTTGCCGGAACTTTTTCACCCCTTTCCTCCGCTCTTCTTATTAGTTCCATCTTAACCTCTTCCCAATCGATGTTCAGATGCACGAGAGTGTCGTCAAAATCGAATATAGCGAGTTTATATTTCATATTCCACCTTGGATTTCGAAGTATTTTATCCTGGCCTCTTTCAAATACTTTACTGCCCTCCCATACTCTTCACTGTAAAGTCGTCTTGCAATCTCAGGATGCTCCATTGCTTTATATTCTGGTCGGTACTGGCTCATAAGATTCACATACACCCTATTTGGTATATTCTCTCCTATCCATTTAAGGATGTTCCTTGCACAACATTCGATATGGTTCGGAAGAACAAGGATGCGAACTATCATCTCTGCGTCTTTGCTCGTCCGTTCAAAGTTCCTTTTCATGGTTGCCATGTAATTTGGAACGCTCGAAAGCCTCATCGCGCATTCGTCGTTTCCATAGCGAAAGTCAGCGAGATAAAGATCCACAACCCCTTCAAGAAGGTCGTTCGTTTCCTCGCTCATATACATATTTGAGTTCCATATGATTGGCGTCGGGCTTTTCATATGCCTTGCAGTATCTATGATTGTGTGAAGGTTTGGGGTCGGCTCCCCTCCTACAAAATTCGCATTTATTATTCTCCCTGCTTTAGCTTCTGCGTCTATCCAGTTCGCAATTTCCTCTCCGTTCATGACCGTGCCGCGTTCAGGGAATTGGCTGATATCCCAGTTTTGACAGTAAACACATCTCCACGTGCAGCCGCTGAAGAAAATCGTTCCGCTCGGCACGAGCATCCGTTCCTCTCCCCAATGCTCGAACATTGTTGCAACGCGACTATCTGCTCCAACTCTACACCACCCAAGTTTTCCCTCTGCTCTGTCTGCCCTACATCTTCTCTCGCAGAAAACACATGATTTGAGAAGTTCCTTTGCGATATCGTATTTTAAATCCAATAGAGAGTAAACAACATCTGGTTTAATTTTTATATCACGAAAATCATTTTTCTTTCCTTTTCTGAATTCTTCCATTGCTCGTCCATGCTCTTCCCACATTTCCTCTAAGCTCGCGCATTTTTTGCATTCTATTTTTCTCAGTAGTGCAAAGTATGGAAGCGACTGACCATTTCGTATCTTGAAGTATCTTTTTAGGGTAGTAGCAGCCGATTCATCGCTCATAAAATATATTTAGTAAATCCGAAAGTGAATAAAAAGCAGTCGGTTGGTTTGAACGACTTTTCATAAAATGTAAAGAAATAAATAATGACCTTCCTTATACACCGTTATGAAAACTTACAGGATAATCCTTTTTGCAGCCATCATTCTATTCACCATCACGGTTGCGCCCTTTTTTGAAACGAACATAAGTTATCTTCTTAATCCTGCTTCCAGAAGTCTGCTGGCATCCGGTCGATGGGAGGTCGTCTTGATATGAATTGTAGTTTTTTCCGCATTTTCGCTCTTCCTTTTCTTTCCAAGAGAAAGAGGCGCCCCCTCCGCTGCCTGCGCAGCCACGGGAGTAATAATGCTGATTGTCTATTACAAATTGGCAAAAACCGAGGAAAAAGAGCTTGAGGATGAATTCGGGGAGAAATATCTGAAATATAAAAAATCCGTGCCGTTTATGTTATAGGTACTTAAAAGCAAAATAAAAAAGAAGGATAAAAAAGAAGACGTTTGACTATCTTCTCATCATTGAAATGACAACGCCTGCTGCTATCACCACTATGGCGCCAAGGAGAACCCATGTAAACACTCCAAGTGGCGACAATTCCTTTTCTGTTACCACAGTCAGCGTTCCGCCGGAATATTCCCCGAGGTCTTCAAGCGTGAGCTCTATCTTGTTTTGTTCAAAGGGTACTTTGTCCTTGCCAATCTCTGCGCTCACTATCTTAGCAGGGAAGATTGCTTTGTACTCAATGTTTATCTTCATATTATAGAGCGTCCCGGTCGTTGCTCCTTCTGCCAGTTTATCAAATTCAGAGCCTAAGAATTCACCCTTCTTGAAATCAAGAAATGCATTCGAGACGCCAGTGCCTGCTGTCGTTATGCCTGGCGTATAGCCACTAAAGAGACCTGCGCTAGTGCTAGGCTCGAGTTGCTTCAGCACCTCATCTTTCATTTCCTCCTTTGTTTTTATTTCAAACACTGCGCTGTTTTCCTCCATTTTATTGGAGAGGGACGACCTCTGCAGATAGAATACGACAATCGACTCTGCGTTGCTCGGGCAATTAAAGCTTACGCTGGCATTTCTGTTGCTCGTAATTGTTTTGTTGACTATGACTTTGTTTTTGATAGCATTCTTGATTTCAGTGGTATTCATAAAATAGAATTCAGACTCTGGCGTATCCGAGCAGGCAATCCATTCTATCTCCTTTGAGGAGCTGAACGACGATAACGAAAGAACCACGGCGGCATGGCCGTTTTTAAAGCTCTCGAAACTGCAGTCAATCGAAGAATATCTAGTCTCCTTGCAGTATGCATCTTTTGTTAGGTATTCGTCTATCTTTTCTTCTGCATATCTCCTTTGGGCACGTTCAGTTGCTGCCCTTACCTCAGCTTCCTTTCCTTTTAGATAGTAAAAGGCGCCTGGCACCTTTTCGATGTTATAAGTTGTTACTTCCTTTAGGTTCACCCAGTCAAATTCTTTTTTGACTTCATAAAATTCTCCTGGGCTCAGCTCCTTTTCTGTGTGAAAATAGCCGTTCTCGTCTCCGTAGCATGTCGTGACACCATCCATCAATCCGCATAGCATTTCCAGATAATCCCTGCTGGAAGAGAAGCTGACCTTTATCGCATTGGCTATAGTGCTTGGGTCTTCGCTTCCGCTCTTGGGTAACTTGCCGTATGTTTCACGGAAACTTTCACTAATTCCTATTCGTTCAGTTGTCTTCAAAGTTGATGTTCCGTCATCCTTAAATTGCTGTTCCGCCTTGTACTCCAGATTAATGCATCCTGCAAAAAGCAGCGAAAACAGAATAATTCCCAGAAAAACATTAATTTTTTTCATAACTCCCCCCATCTTATGTCGTGGGGAATAATTTTTAATTTTAACTGTCTTGCACGGCGTATCCAAGGATTCCAGGGTTAAAGCAAGAGTTATGTCTCTCATAAAAAATGAACTTTAATTACATTTGCCAGTGGCGTGAACCTCCTACGCAGATGATAATTTCAGATTTAGAGGTTGCAGCGGAAATTTTAATGTATTTTTGGTCGGTGGAGCGGAAACTTTAAAAATAAATACATTCAAATATTCTCATGGACGAAAGGACAAAGACATTTGTATTGAGCTCTATTGCCGATACGTCTAAGTTAATCGAAGAAGAACTTAAGGGGATAAGCACAACTAGGTTCTTTGTCGACGAATTGAAAGAGAAAATTTCTAAAAGCGGCCAAAGGATATTCTTGCTAGTAGGCTTAAGGGGAACAGGAAAGACAACTGCTCTTTATCAGATATTCAATTCGATTGATAGAGATAAAATTGCATATTTTTCTTGCGATGAAATGCTTTCAAGAAACATAGAGTTGGACGATACTGTAGCTGCACTTGATTATATAAAAAAGGAAAAGATCGGAATGAGCAAGAGATTTGTTCTCTTACTTGATGAGATAACTTACCTTCCTGGATGGGATTTAAAACTAAAAGTGCTTCACGATAAAAGACCAAATCTTATAGTTATTGCGGCATCGTCTTCAGCATTACCTTTGAAAAAAACACTGGAACTAGCACGAAGATCTTCTGAGATTCAGGTTCTCCCACTCTCATTTCGAGAATACCTCTCTCTAAAGTATAACATAAACATTCCAAACGAATTGGCTAAAGAAATAAGGAAAAAGCTCGGAAAAGAAAGTCTTGAGGTAGAATATCTAAAGGTTCTTTCTCTCATTGGAAATTATAATCTCTTTGCACTTTACGAGGAATATGTAAAGAACGACTTGCCGTCGGCACTCAAGCTTAACGAAATAGCATACAGCGAATCTGTGAATAAAGTAGTAAAACGCACCATATACGAGGATCTTTCGAAGTATGAAAAGATGGAAACCAAAATGCTGAGTGCAGCCGAAGTACTTATAAAATATCTATCCACAATACCCTCCGATGGGGTAAAGATAACAACGCTCTCTCAGATCGCCGGAATATCAAAAGAAAGCGTGGTAAAGCTGCTTGAGGTTCTTGAATTGGCGATGTTAATAAAAGGAGTGGAGTACGAAGGCAGAGGAAGAAGGTTCAAAAAACCGAAAAAATGGTTTTTCTATTCTCCTTCTATGAGATATATTCTTGCTTCGCCTGTTGCAGGCAAAGCCGAGAGTATGGGTAATCTTAGAGAAGATTCTGTATTTAGACATTTACTACAGATATCGAATAATATTTTTTACAGTTACGAAGCTGACTTTATAGCTGATGGTATGAAAATAGAGGTAGGTAAGGGAAAACCTGCAAAGAAAGATATTATCATCTTCGCGATGGAAGAGAAGATCGAGAAAAACAGAATACCTCTTCCACTCGCTTTATTATCTGTATAATTCCACTCTAGCGGAAATTTTAACGTACTTTTGGTCGGTGGAGCGGAAACAGGTGGAGGAAAAAGAATGTAAATCTTTAGGTATAATACTAAAAACACGCCCCAGTAGCTCAGAGCTGATTTAAAAAGCGAGTACTGGTAGAGCGCCTGTCTTGTAAGAGAAAACCAAGACAGCAGGAAGTCGGGGGTTCAATCCCCTCCTGGGGCTTTTTAGGGACCTTAATGAGAAAAATCGGCACAATAAACTTCATAAATACTTTTTTCTATGCAGGTCTTGCTCTTGCCATCCCACTCTATCTGATAAAAAAGGGCATAAACGTAGAGGAGATAGGATTCATTCTTTCTGTCATTCCATTCTTTATGCTAATACTTAGAACTGTTGCTGCGATATTCTCTGAAACGTTTGGTTCCAAGATATTCTTTTCCCTCCAAGGGATTGCGGAAATAATCGCATCACTTATCTACATGGTTGCGTCGAGTCCTTTGATGTTTGCATTTGCGAAGGCGTTTGAAGGTGTCTCCTACTCGTTTTTTTGGGCGGTTGACAGAACGGCGATATTTGAGGATGCGATGTATAATAAGAAGGATAAGGGTATCGAAGCTGCAACCATGGTCGCTGTGCGAATGATCGGCGGCATGATTGGTATAATAATCGCAGCATTTGTAATAATGAATTTTTCATTCGAATATTTCTTCCTTCTTCTTTGCCTTCTCGGTCTCGTTACCCTTCTCTCCTCAATGGCTCTTAGGGATACAAGTAAGCGCTCTGTTGATGTCTCAAAGATTTTTGATATAATCAAGATGCCGAAATTCTTTAGAATAGGACTTGCGCTTGGTTTGAACTTTCCTGCGGCATCCCTTATGCTATTTTTCGCGATACCGGTATTTGCAAAACTGAACCTCAGTGCAGATTATATAACCATCGGTATCGTTATGGCCTTATTCTACGGTTCTATAGGAATAGGAAGTTTCATAGGTTCAAAAATGCGTCTTGATGAAAGAAAATTACTCTTTCCAGAATTGCTTGGCGTGCCCATGTTTTTCCTCCTTCCTTTTTTTAAAGAATATTTCATACCGATGCTTGTGTTTGCAGGAATCTCTTACGGAATATCTGCTTCCATTTTTGAGGAACTTCTTTCAAAGACCGTAGATAAAACCAAGTACGTTTCGAGCGCAGTTGCTCTTTTGCATGTCCCAGGCAGAGTGATAGAATTCTTCGTGTTGTTTTCTGCAGGGATTATATACACTGTGATTGGCTCTTGGGCCCCGTTCGTTCTTGCAGGACTTATGTTTGGTATTTCTGCGATTATGTTTGATAGATATTTGAATGGCGGCTAGCTGAGAAGGAATTAATATGTTTGATCCTATCGAGCTCGCGGATGTGACGAAGCGGATAGTGGTACAGAACAGCAAACGCAAATACTACCGTTTTCGCTACGCTGGGTTCTATGGAGGGATAGCGACTGCAGATTGCGTCGGCTGCAACCTGAGATGTGCCTTCTGCTGGGCGTGGAACGTTGTTCATCAACCTGATAAGATTGGAAAATTCTATTCTCCTGAAGAGGTCGCTGAAAAACTCTCGAGTGTAGCAGAAAAGAAGGGCGCAGGACAGGTGAGAATAAGCGGGAATGAGCCTACTATAACAAAGGAACATCTCCTTGCAGTTCTCGATAATATTCCTCAAGAACTGCGTTTCATTCTTGAAACGAATGGTACGCTAATTGGATATGATGAGAGTTATGCAAAAGACCTCGCATCCTACAAAAATCTTCATGTTCGCGTATCACTTAAAGGGTCCTCTCCTGAGGAATTTTCAAAGCTCACCGGTGCAAAACCAGACGCGTATGAACTTCAGTTCAAAGCGCTTGAAAATCTGATTGCGAATGGAGTTTCCTGCCACCCTGCCATAATGACATTTGAGCATAACGAGTATGTTAAGAAACGGCTTGAGAAAATAGACCCAACCCTTCCTGCGCAGCTTGAGGAGGAGTATCTGATAAGATATCCTGCTGTTCTGGAGAGACTGAGGAGATTGGGGATAATGTAGACGAGTAATAGAATCTTTTTGTTTTATTCCAAAACATTTCCTATATAAGTGGCAAAATTTGCAAAATTAAGCAAAACATTTAAAAACATTACTATACACATGTTAGCCAGAAAATCCGTATGAGTAAGCAAGTTCTCAGCAAAGCTCTTTCTTTTTTCAGATCTAGAGCATTTTCTCACTCGAAAATCCATAAAGTAGCCATTTCCAAAGTTTGACGAATTTAATTTCTACATCTCCAAATCTTTCCGTTCCCTCCTTATCCATTGTTATAACGAGGAGGCTTGCATCTTTGAATCTTCCAGCAGCTTTTGTAAGCGCGCGCAGCTCTCGCTTCGTCTTTTTCTCGTCCTCAAGATCATAGGCAACCTGTATCATCTGCGTAATCCTGTTTTTTTCCCTAACAAGAAAATCTACTTCATAACCATCAGGGGTTGAGTAATAAAAGATGTTGTTGCGACCATAGCGCCTGAAGAGTTCTATCGCAACTGTATTTTCCATTATCCTCGTTCTTTTCTCTCCTCTTCCTGCATAGAATATAGTATGGAAACCCGTGTCAGAGAGGTAAACCTTTTTCATGCTTTTAATTGGTTCATACGTTTTTGGCGAACATTTTTGGATCTGAGTTACGAAATAAACCTCCTCAAAATACGAAGCAAATTTCTCTGCTGTCGCTGCGCTTATTCCGATATTCCTACCGATTCTCCTAATAGACAAAAGAGTTGATGGATTTTCAGCAAGAATCCTTGCGAACAACTCGAGCTTCTGTCCTTCCCTAACGTTGTACCTCTCCTTTACGTCTTTCACTACGATTGTAGAGAAATAAGAAAGTAGCAAATCATTTGCCCTTTCCATGTTGAGCACAACTTCTGGAAAAGAACCATATCCCATGAATGATTCTAAGTACGCGGTTGCCTTTTCCTCTGTAAGGAATGAGGGGGCCTCTACACCTCTGAAATGAAGGTAATCCCTAAATGAAAGCGGAAAAAGCTCTAACGAAAGATATCTGCCGGACAGTTGGGAGGACATCTCCTCTTTCAAAATCGCAGAAGAGGAGCCTGTCACGATTATTGGCACATTGAAGTAGTCAAGCAGATTTCTGACGAGCACTTGAAAATCAGTTATATTCTGTGCTTCATAGATGAAAATAAGCTTTGGCCTGCTTTGTTCGCAGATGTGAATGGTAGCTTCTAATATATCTTGCGGGGTAGAGGCCTTTATCACTGGATCCTCTCCGTTTACAAAGATAGTGCTGTGTTTCGAGAGCATTTTCGCAAGATAACTTTTGCCAGCACGACGGATTCCTGTTACGAAAAGCACCTTTCCTGGCATGAGAAACTCTTCCGCTCTCTTTATTTCCTCCCTCTCTATAGCTTTAAATCCGCTAAGCGTACCTGTCCATCTTTTCAGTGCTTCTACAAGTTTTTCGTTCATATTCCTATTCCTAAAATACAAATTTATAATATTTTGCTTTTTTCCATTAGTACAAATTAGGAAATAAGGTGGGCTGCGTACTCCTGCTGAAATGACCGTTATTTTGACGTGTGAAAGAATGAAAGAGATACCCTGCAAGCCTATTGAAGTATTGAGAGGGACGAAGCTCTACGATAAGCTGCTTGACTTCATCGAAACCTACAGAGTAAGGTCGAGGCCCGGATTGATATTATCGATTATAATTGCTTCCTTCTTCAATGATCAACAGTAGGCTTTTAAAAGAATTATTCAACAGAGTACATCTGGAAAATAGTGCGAGTCGTACCTTTATTTACTCTACGCGTAGTCCAGGTGGAATCTTAGAAGGTCTCAAGCGTTCTTGTTGCAGATAAACCACAACATCAACAGACGGATTTATGATATTATACTGCGGTAGCAACCTTAAATAATTCATCTTTATTCCTTCCTCGAATTCCTCCCTTACAAGTTTTCCGCTTAGAAACTCTTCCAGGAAGAGGTCTCTGTCCGGCTTTACAACTATCCCTTCCATATACGTTCGTTCCGTTGTTTTTTTGTTATGTGCGTACGCAGAAAGGCCAAGCATTTTTGGCAATTCCTCCAAACTAAACATGCCTTTTTCTATCTGAGGAACTGGAAAGAACAATATCGGCTCTACGCCATCTATCCTTATCTTTCCCTCTCTCAATGCTTTCGCTAGTTCGATCTTCTCTTCAGAATATAAAAAGACATTTCTCTTTTTGTCGAAGATGTCAAATACTGCATATCTCCCTGGAAGGATATAGAATATGGAATGCTGTCTCTTCATATCCTCTGCAAATACAATATATCTATCATTTTCGAATGATGATGATCTTCCATCTAATTTCTCTTCAATGACGACTCTCCCTTCTAACAGGCGGGAGACCTGCTTCTTAGTAAGCATATTTTTCTTTCTTTTTCCATCTCCAATAGGAAATCTGCCAGGCTTGGGGTATTTGATGGATTTTTGATGATATTTAATAATTTCCATACTTAACCTCCATTTACTATTGTTTGGAAATTATTTTAAAACCAGCAGCGCGTTTCAGTCTGGATATACGTGTTTCTTTTTATGGAAGCATAGGTTTATAAATAATTTTACACATAATTATATCATGAATAACAAAAATCTTGCCTATAGGACGGTGCTTCGCGAAGAAGGAAGGGTAAATGCAGACAAAGGTCCAGCGAAGCTTCCGATGTCGCCTCTTATAGAACCGCTCGCGCAGATCGGAGTAACAAACAACGAGAAAACGAACAAGGTTTTTGTTCTTGACACATGCTATCTCATAAGGCTTGCGAAATCTTCTTACGGCCTCTATAGGTCGTTGAAAGAGTTGGCCGAAAAAGGCGACGTTATTATAACAGAGCAGGTTGTGGAAGAGTTGCAAAGGAATGCGAAAAGCAAAGGTGATGTAAAAAAGGAGGACATAGCAGAACTCTATCGTGCTATAAACTACGGTACTGTTGCAAAGGAAAGAGTGGACGTCTCTCCAGAAGAACACGCGACCTTCTCGAATATTATGAAGGAGAATTCTGGGAATAATAATAGTCGTCTTGGTAAAGGAGATGCGTCTATAGTAGCGTTGGTCGTTAATACCCTAAAAGGACTTTACGATACAATTACAGTTCTTAGCGAAGACAGCGATATCTACAATCTTCTTCGTCAAATGGACAACATTATAGTTAAGAGCGCAGCTTAGGGTCACGCTCTCCACAAACCATGGATATTGCAATACTCTCGTGCCGTTATACTCTCCGCCTTTATACAAAATTCCGCTTCTGGTTTATCTCCTGGTTTTAGGAATTTTCGATAAGCCGCATCATCTGCGATTATTTCTATCCATTCTATATAATGCTTTTCTTCCATCGGGTGCGGTATGGAACCTATTTTTACTTTTACTCCGCTTTTGGTTTTTTCGATCACCGGCACATGTTTTTCTTTTCCTACATCCTCTGTTTTCTCTTTAAGCAGTTCCATTGGTTGTCCGCAACAGACAAGTTGACCTACGCTCGCGTGTACGACTTCAACTATATTCCCGCATACATTGCACTTATATATTTGTTTTTTGACCGTCATTTTATCACTTCTTATTCAATATTCTTCGCATTTAACCTGATAAAAGCCTCTTTCATGGTCACAAGACGGACATTTTTCAGGCGGCTCTTTTCCAAAATGAACATACCCGCATTCTCTACAAACCCACCAAACTTCTTTCTCTTTTTTGAATACTGTTCCGGCTTCAACCTCTTTCAAAAGCTTTTTGTATCTCTCTTCATGATGTTTCTCAGCTACAGCAATAGCCCTTAATCTCTTAGCAATTTCAGGAAATCCCTCTTTTTCAGCAATGTCAGCAAATTCAGGATACATCTTTGTGTACTCATAATTCTCTCCAGCAATCGCTGCTTTCAAATTTTCAGCAGTATTGCCAAGAATTGTAGGAGCAACGGCCTCAACCTTTATTTCGTCCAGTTTTTCATTGCTCCTCTTTTTCAACTCATTGATTAACTTAAACAGCCAACTGGCATGCTCCTTTTCATTCTCCGCCGTAATAAGAAATATTTCAGCAATCTGTTCGTATCCTTCTTTTCTCGCAATTTTGGAGTAAAAGGTATATCTATTTCTCGCCTGACTTTCACCAATAAATGCCTTTGTCAAATTATTTATTGTCTCTTTCATATTCAACACCAAAGATTATAGCTTCTATAAAAAGCATAAGATCTATAAAAAGCGTAAAAAGAACAAAAAAATAAAAAACTTTATCCTGCAGCACCAACCCGTACGCATCTACCGTTAGAGCACTCCTGGCTTGGGCAGGGAACTTGCTCTGCAGCAACCTGTGTTCCTGAACAGTAGTATTCTATCAAAGTGTACTCATTTAAGCAGTTGTCTGTGTAGTTCCCGTAAACCTCGTCGAAATAACCAGTAGTTGTTCCAACTGTGTAGTAATCTCTTCCGTCGTCTGTTTCACTACAAGTGCGTGCTGGTCTTCTCATGCATGCGTTGTTACCCTCGCAACCATACTCGCACGTTCGTCTTGACCTTTTCACTTCATTATTTTCGCAGTAGTATTCTATCGCAATTCCCTTCTCACATTCGTCGTACCATTTTCCATACTCGCCATTATAGTATCCTTCTGCGTATCCGGCGGTGTAGAAGTTTTCACCAGCATCACTGTCAAAGCAAGTAACTGGACGGCATGCACCATTAGCGCAACCTGTTGGGCATTGGTATGTCGTATTCCTTAATCTTCCCTTCTCATCGCAGTAAAATTCTACAAGAATCGGAACGTTGTATGCTACAAGTCCGATGCTTTGGGCACAGTAATCTGTTTTTTCTTGCTTTACACCATTGTAGTATTCTACTGCTGTTCCGGTTACGTTGTAGTTTATACCGCCATCAGAGTCTGTACAATAGTTTTCTGTTGTAGGCACGCAGACATGATTCGAGCTGCAAACAAGCCCTTCGCAGCATTCTCCATAATCAATTGTTTGGCCGCTGGTTGGAGCACCAACTGCCCCTCCTTGCTGGACTACACCACATCTCTCTCCTTCTTTCCTGCATTCTTCTCGTTCGGTACATACTCCGTTAACGCATTCGTATGGCTCGCAGCATTCGCCGTAGTACGCTGGAGCTTGGTTTTTGAGATGGGTTAAGGGCATTGCTTCACTTGGTCCGTATCCGCAAAGACCACCTGGGTTGACGCACCGTTCCTCTGGAACACAGCGTCCATTTATGCATACGTCTCCTTCGCAGCACTCTCCATAATAGCGGGCAGCTGCAAGAAGTTGCTTGTTTGTGTGTAGTGCAGTTAGGGTTTCCTTCGTTGCATAGTCTGGCCCATAGCCGCAAAGGCCGTTCGTCTCTACGCATTCTTTCTTACATTCTTCCTCACACGGCTTACATTCAACGCCGCACTGCACATAAACATAGCCGCATTCTCCAGGAAGTCTGACAAGTTCGCCGATCGGTTTACCGTCAGCAGTAATCGTCTGATTTCTCTCTATCGCGCTCGCAAATCTGCTGCTGCTCGGCTGCTCGATTGTTGTTCCTCCTTTTCCTTCTTGTTGGCTCGGTAGGGTTAACACACCGGAAAAAAGTCCGAATAAAGCGAGAACTACCAGCGCCAACACCACTATAATAATTTTAGTTATAGAATCCATGGAGTATTTACAAAAAGAAGGATTAAAAATCAAATCTTTTTGGATAGGTATTCTCTCTCCAATCATCTAAGAGGCGCAAACACCTATTTTTAATCATTTCGCGTCATGTTTTCACCTCTTCTTTTTTCTGCTTTAATGTTAGAACCATTATCATAACCTTATAGAGGTCTCACTGCCCGCTTGAAGGAGGTAGTCCGGTCGTAAGAGTAGGAAGGAGTGTGATGGAAGACGCCACAGCGACCATGACGTATTTTAAGGGCGATGGCTACGTCAAATGGCCCGGCATGGACTGGGTTAAGGTCGTTACGCAAATCCCGGTTTCTAATGATTATGCTTTCCGCACCGATAAGGAAGCAACCGTGAAATGCGTGGAAGGGGCAGTAAGGGTCCCTGATATGTATGGCCGTTCCGTGGACCTTGAAGGCGGTCAAATGGTGACAGTTAGTGAAGCGTCCGGCCTCGGAGAAGTGAAATCTTTCGATGAAGAGAAGGAGAAGAAAAAGTTGGGCATTTCGGCAAGCAATTGTAGTTCGGCCTTTATCCTTATTCTCTTGCTATGCGCAATCCTCATACTAAGGCGTACTTGATGACAGAATAGCTGTAATATTATGATAAAGTTGTCAAAAACATTACCAGAGAAAATCCTGATCATTGTTCACTTCTACTGTCAATAGAAACTATTTTCTACTGTCAATAGAAACTATTTAAAATCTTGTCTACAAACAAACTTTATGCTGTCAAAAGAAACGATAAAAGAAGTTATAATCTCTCAAAGAGATTTTTTAGATAAGTCTGAACTGGGAACTCCGAGAGAAAAGGAAGTTGCTCCTGTATCTTCTTTTGCGATTATAATAACTGGCGTAAGGCGATGTGGAAAAAGCACATTCCTTAATCAGTTATTAAAAAAACAGAGAAAAGGACGTTACTTAAATTTTGAAGACCCTCGTTTAGATGGATTTGAGCTTTCTGATTTTAATAGGGTAGAAACGATAATGAAAGAGCTTTATGGGGGCGATGGTGTTTATTTTTTTGATGAGATACAGAATGTTGACAAATGGGAGAAATTCGTAAGATACTTAGTAGATAAGAAAGAAAAGGTGATTATAACTGGCTCAAATGCTTCGCTTTTGAGTAGGGAAATGGGTTCAAAATTAACCGGCAGACATCTTCAAATCGAAATGTTTCCATTTTCTTATAAAGAATTTTTGACCATGAAAGAAAAAAAACCATCTCTTGAATCATTTGAAGAATATCTATACACCGGCGGCTTCCCAGAATACATAAAGAAAAAAAATCCCACCATTCTTCATGAACTGCTATCAGATATAGTAATGAAAGATATTGCAGTAAGGTTTGGAATAAAGAACACAACTATCTTGAATAGAATAGCTCTCTATCTCATTAGCAATGTCGGAACGAAGTTTTCTTATAACTCTATAAAAAATATGTTCAATATAAAATCCACTCAAAGTGTTATCGATTATGTATCTTATTTTGAAAATGCTTATCTGATTTTTACTTTGCCTTGCTTCAGTTACTCCTATAAACAGCAACAGGTGAATCCAAAAAAAGTATACTCCATAGATAACGGCTTTTCATATGTCAATTCTGTTTCATTCTCTAAAGACAGGGGCAAAATGCTTGAGAATGTGGTGTTTTTGGCGCTGAGACGAAAATTCAAAAACATATTTTATTTCCAAGAAAAAAATGAATGTGATTTTGTAGTCAAAGAAGACGACAAAATAACACACGCGATTCAAGTTTGTTATGAATTTAACGAGGGAACAAAAGATAGAGAGATTAACGGTTTGCTCACCGCCCTAAAAAAATTTAATTTAAAGGAAGGTCTTCTTTTAACTTACAACCAAGAAGACGAATTTTTGGTTGAAGAAAAAAGAATAAATATGTTGCCGGTTTGGAAATGGCTATAATCGAAAAATTCAAAGTGGAAAAGAGATAAAACAGCGGCAAGATCGGCTCTTTTCCAAATCGAAAGGCTTTTTAATAATTTTGTCGTATTAAATGTATTATGATGAAAAAAAGGGGAAGAGAGGTAACGCTGCGCGGTTATGTAGTTGATGAAAAGAAGAGAATAATCAGTCAACCTGCACCACCCGACCGCCTACTAAGTTTAGAGGATAAAATAAGAAGGGCACTGGATGAACTTAAAGAAGGCGAAATAATGACCCCCAACACCATTAATTATGATGAACTTGTCAAAAGCATCACAAGCGTCTATAAAATAATGGGTCTTATCGCTATCAAAACAAAATATGGTAATTTTGTCTTATTAAAATCATCGCCAGAGAAAATCATAGACCGCGAACCTTCGATGATAAACTTTCCATTTGATGGAAGAAAGATCATTATTAAAAGAGGCGGCACCAAATTCTACATCTGCGGGATAAAAGGAAAACAAGATTGCAGTGTTAAGGTGTCTGCAGAGTTTGACTTGCCAGACCTATCAGAATTTCTGATTGAAGAATGAATAAAAAAACAAGAAAAAGAAATTAGCCGGTTTGAGCCTGTTGAATTCGTTGCATGCAGTTAATCAAATCCTGACCCGATAACCCTTCGCATGCTTCGTACCCTGGCGGAAGCTCTGGCGCAGGCGGTATCAGATCATCCATCGTGCAGATTCTTCCTGGAGTTGCAAATTTCTCATCACCGAAAACTGCAGGATAGCATTCCACCCGTACACCCTCTGGATTCCTGTAATCGTCGCTAATATCAGAATATTCCTGTGGAGTTTTATTTGGTTCAAATACTATCCATGCGCAGTTAAGTTCTCCTGGAATTGTTCCCATAGCAGAGACTTCTACATAAACCTTCTCATTCTTCACAATGGCAACCACTGTTTGTCCTTCTGTTGTGGTTTCCATTCTCATATTGCCTGATTTAATCCAGTAATGCGATGTTCCCGTAACACCTTGCTCTGGAACAGTAACAGTAGCTGTGCACTCCATTGGAACAGATTGCGCAAGCGCTTCGCCAAGATTACTTATCTGTTTGCTTACTGTCCCCCCTCCTTCTCTGCCTTCGCCGCCAGCCGTTTCAGTAGTTGGTTGCCCCTCTTCTTGATGACCGCCAGCAACGGTCTGGTTTCCTCCGCTAACTGGCTGACTAGTTTGACCTGGTAGTGAGATACATCCGGCTGCTAGTAAGACCACAACCAAAATTCCGATTATAAAAATCTTCTTCATACAATCCCTCTTTTTGAAAGAGGGTGTTCGGTAATCTTTATAAATATATACCTGTGGCAGGTGCTTTATCTTCTTCTAGAGATCCTCGAGCCGCGCATGAAAAATATTAACGCTGCGACCAAGGCTGCTACGATTACAAGAGAGAGCGGCATCCAATACCAGCACACACCAAGCAAGTCGCCGCAGATACCAAAGAGACAGCAAGTTGATGGTGGAGCCTGCTCTTCTCCAGATAGTTGCTGAACCATCGCTCCGGCAAGCTGTGCGTAACTTTCTTCAGCAACTGATGGGTTGTCTTCGATATAAAATTTATATCTTCCTTCCTGTCGTGCAGGTATGAAGACCCTTCCATCCTCCCTAGATAGAACTGTTGATGTAGAACCATCTGGATAAACTACAACAATAGACACACCACTCATAGGATTGCCATCTGCAGTAACCTTTATGACAAATTCTTCACCTACATTAATGTTAGCAGTTTCAATCTCAATGTTATAAACAACTGGAACGCATTTGTGCTCCTCGCATTTGTTGTTCTTTGCGCAATCCGAATCGCTGCAGCATTCGTAAGGTACACATGCATGATTTTGTACAAACCCACATTCACATTCTACAGGAACGCATCTGTGATTGGAGCATACGCTTGCATCATTACACTCAGCGTCAGTACAACACTCGTATTTTATGCATTCATGGTTTTCTACATATCCGCAATCACATTTTACAGGAACGCACTCGTTACTCTCACATTTTTCATCGGCAGCGCAATCAGCGTTCTTTGTGCATTCCGGTTCTACTGTGAAGTAAAACTCTGTTTCAGCTGATGTAGCCTCGCTGCGTGCCTCGACCTTAATTAGATGATCTCCAGCAACATTTCCTACTATCTCTACTGTTACATTTTTTTCTCTTGACCTTGACAGGTCTCCTAAACTAGCATTCTGGCAGGATAATTGTGATGGGCAATTTAGAGATAGGATAACGTTATATTCTCTATAATCTCCTCTATTTTCAACAATTATAGTAACGTTTTTTCTCTCTCCCTTTTTTGCATACTGATGCGCTATATCATATATGTATAATTTGTGTTTATTCTCCCCGCCGCCTCCAGAAGGAAGAGGAGCGCAAGAGGCAGCACAAAGACCATCTGGATTAGATGTATCACACGTGTTAAATAAAAATATGTTTGCGTCTTCGTCGTAAACATCATAATAATCGCCAGCGGATTGATTGTTGTCGCAGAACCTATTTGAACGTATTGTGTTATTGGTGCTTGTACTGTCTAAATAAATGCCGTGAAAATAATTTGATAGCGCTTTATTATTGATTAACGTATTATCTGTAGAGGATGCAACATAAATTCCGTATCGGTTTGAATTTGTTGTGCTCGATGATAATGTAGTGTTAGCTACGGTATCGAAAAGAATTCCATAACCCTCACCCCCCTTACCACCGCCTGTATTATTATTAGAAGTTACCCGCGCGATCTTGTTGTTTTCACCAGAG
This sequence comes from Microcaldota archaeon, assembly GCA_964435235.1. GTDB lineage: Archaea > Micrarchaeota > Micrarchaeia > Anstonellales > Bilamarchaeaceae > JAVZJR01. The sequence continues at coordinate 2,066 of CAYSXZ010000059.1, read as the reverse complement.
ACATATAGACCTTCGCCAACACCACCAGACCAGCTGCCGCTGCCGCCTCTATTATAATTAGTATTTATAGAATTAAGCGTATTATATGCCCCTACCAATACTATACCACTTCCAGAACCACCATATCTCAGAGCACTGCCTCCCGAGTTATAATCTGCAATGATGTCATTAAGCGTGCTGTTTGAAATGTTTAAATAAAGTCCGGTACCACTACAACCAAACCATTGAATTGACCTGCCGCCTACATTAGAACTCGCATTTATATGAAGAAGTTTTATATTGTACGACTCAATCAGCTGAATACCGGTGCCGCTATAGCAAAGAAATAAAGAGGAACCACCATTATTTATCGCTGATACGTATTCAAAAGAGCTGTTTGCTATGTATTCTCCGTAGATGCCTGTAGTAAAGCCTTTTATTGCACAGTTTTTAATCGTGACATTGGTTTTATCAATTAAATAAATCCCATATCCTGGAACTACGCCCTGTATAACATTGTTGAGACAATTAAGTGTTTTATGTTGAAAACGAGGAGGATTATCGATACAGGTTCCGTAAACGGATACATTTCCATCTAATCTCACTTCCTTATAGCAGTTAGCATTATCATTCAATGCAGCTTGCACGCAAGAACAATCTCCTCCACTCGGAACAGTGCAGACTCCGCCGCCATTTCTTATATAACAATAGGAACACGGATTATCACACTTTCCTGATGGATATGAACTATCACACGTGTTATTAGTAAAGGTATTGCTATCATCGTCGTAAACATCAAAGAAATTCGAATGAAGTTGATTGTTCACGCATAATGTATTCGAATCCAGCGAATTTCCTGTCGACGCCGAATCTGCATAAAAACCATACCGCCCATTTCCTGAAATATTATTGTTGATAAGGACGTTATTCATGCTTGCGCTGAGATTAAGACCATTCAGACCACTATCGTACACGTAGTTATCCGTAAGATTGTTATTTGAAGATGAGTTTATATAAATCCCGTCTAAGATACTATTGTATATCCAATTACTCGAAATATTGTTGCCATTACTGGAAGAAAGCCAAATTCCATATTCAAAATCAGAGATCAAACAGTTTGTGATCGTATTATTTTCTTTATTCTCCAAGAATATCCCAATTCCACCAGTTCCATCGCCATCGATTTGATTCTCTGCACAATTAAATGTTTTATTTGTAAAGTTCTCTGGATTGTCTATACAATTTCCAGAATGATCATTAATGGTGGTTGTCAGCTGAACTTCGGTATAACAATTTGTATTGTCGTTTAAGGCATCGGTACAATCGCTGCACGAATCACAACTGCACGCCCCACCACCTGTTGGTGTGTAAGCATATCCAACTGCAGCAATAATCATAAATAGAACTACTAATAGAAGAGATACTTTCCTCATATCATCTCACCTTTTATATGCTACTTTTTTATATACCATAAACACAAAAACACAAATATTTTTAAGTTTTCGATTGATTTTTAAGTATGCATTATTACCTAAAACAGGCTTTTTTCTTATTCTTTATTCTTCACTCTACATGGGCTTTAACGGTTATATCAGATTGCAGTATAATAAACACGCCAGACGAATATGTATTGAGTGGTGACATAATTGATACAACAAATTCTACATGTATAGATGTGAACGCATCAGATGTCTTGTTAAACTGCCAAGGATATCGTATTGATGGGGACGGAAGCGGTATGTATGGCATATATTCTCTAGATAAGAAAAACATTACCATAGCAAACTGCAATATAAGCGATTTTCAATATGGTATTTACGTATACGAAGTAAACGATAGTTTATTTGTAAACAACACCGTTTCAAAAGCTTCAAATAATGGAATAACGCTATATCATGCCTATTATAACAACATTACAAACAATGTAGCGCATAATAACTCTTATGATGGTTTTTATATCCACGAAAATTCAAGTTACAATGTACTAATAAATAATACCGCGTACAGCAACAATCATTCTGGCTTCTTTTTTCATAATAGTTCTAACAATACTCTAACTAACAACTCCGCTTATAACAACTCTCAGT
>CAYSXZ010000058.1:0-2764 GCA_964435235.1 Microcaldota archaeon | reverse complement strand
ATTGGAAGCTATGAGGAGCTTGCTAAAATTTATGGAGAAGGAAAACTCCATCCTTTAGATTTGAAGAATGCGGTTGCAGAAGAATTGATAAAAATGCTCAAGCCGAGCAGGGAGTATTTTGCAAAACACAAAAAGTATTTGGAAGAAATAAAAGAAGTGAGGAAATGAGTGGAAAAAAGTGGAGCGAAAGGCACTTATGTAAAAAAGTGTATATGGGTGGTTTTGTAGTTATAAAAAACTGATATTTTTATAAAATGAGTCAAAAGTCTTATAAACTTTTCTCTTCTTAGTATAATATGGGTGAGTAAAATGGAAGTCGAAACAAAAATAATCGACATAACACCAGACAAAAGTCTAATGCCAAAAATTTCTTTTTCTGGCTATTCTGTAAAGCAAGCTATATCCGAACTGGTCGACAACTCTGTCGACGCAAAGCTCGATGAAGAGGAACTTTTAATAGAAATTATCGTAGACCCAGATTATATATTAGTAAAAGATAATGGAAAGGGCATGGATGAAGCTGAGGCTTCGAATTGCCTAAAATTAGCATACTCTACAAAACAAGATCAGTTGGGTGAATTTGGACTTGGTTTAAAAACCGCGGCTCAAAGTTTAGGAAAAAGGTTTGTGGTTATCACGAAACAATCTGGAATAAATAAAAGATTTATAATAAAATATGATGAAGATGAGTGGGATATAAAAAGTAGTGAATGGAAGCATCCAATGCATGTGGACTACGAGTGTGATATGGAAGAACATGGCACGTCGGTACGTATAGATAAACTTAAAATTAAATACTACCCAAATTTGGTAACTAATTTGAAAGATGAGTTAGGTATGCGCTACGCTCCTTTTATTAAACAAGGGCTAATAAGAATAAAAGTAAATCGTACTTTTTGCGAACCTCAAGAACCGGACCTGACCTCTGAAGGAAAAACGCAATTTGATATCAAATTAAATTCGGGTTATAATATACGCGGTTGGATTGGACTGGTCAGAAACCCGGGTGGCGCTGGAAACAAAGGGTACTATGGTTTTAACACGTTTAGAAGAGGAAGGCTCATTACACAGTACGAACAGGTTGGATTTAATCCACATCCAACTGTGCGCCGGATAATTGGAGAACTTCATATGGACCACGTTCCAGTTACGCATAATAAGAGGGAATGGATAAAGGAACATGCTTTATATAAAGAAGTCGAGGAAGCGATGAAAGAGTACATAAAACCTTTTCTCGTCAAAGCCAGAAAGTACGATGAACAACATAAGATTGATAAAAATACGCAAGAAAAGATGGAGCAACAGTTAGAAACCATCGCAAAAGCTATAAACAGGAACCCAGAACTAAAACAATACTCTTTGCCTTCACAAGAGATATTAGATAAGAACGGTAATAAAGAAAGAGTAGAAATTTATGTTGAAAAAAGAGAACCTGACCCTGAACCAGTTATGCAAATACAAAAGGAACCAGAGCTTGATTCCACGAGAACACGCAATCCTAAAAAAATACATCGCATTATGACTATAAAAATTGCTGGTAAAAGATACAAATTTAAGCATACTTTTATGGATTTGGGGGACAGAGAAACATTAAGGCTGGTTAATTTTGATACAGAAAAGGGATTAGAAGTTTATACCAATACTGGTTTTCCTGCGTTTACTTCTACTCGGGACTTCATCTTTTACGGTACGTGGAATGTGGCTGAGGCATTAGCGGAATGTATGGCAAAAGAAAAAAATGAACCCAAAGAAAGAGTGTTTGAACTAAGGAATATTATTTTAAGAGAAACGGCCCAAATTATGCAAGATCTAGAGGAGCTTGATAAAATTGAAAAAGAGGAAATGGAACAAAAGAAAAAAAAGGAGGAGATCGAAAAAAGAATAGCGGGAAATGAAGGCTTCTTTACATGTTAAAGTTTAATAATCAAAAGTGATTTGATATGAAATGTAATACGGTAGAACGAGTATCGCCGACTACTTCACTAGTTCGCTATGATGTTTTATGTGGTCTTCCGGAAGAAGATCGCTCGGTACGTGCTAAAAGTTTAATTCCAGTTGTCAAACTCACGGAAAAAGAAACCTATGCACCGTGGGAATATATACCTTGCCCGATCGTTGTTGTTCGCATGCAAGATATTGTGTGTCCAAACGGCAAAAACTTTAACAGTATTTTTGAAGAAATAAAAGAAGCCGGTAGCATCAACGATTTCTTCAATCACAATTGTAGAGTAATACTCTCAACTATTATGCACGATAAAACAATATATGGCTGCGATGTTGATAGATACGTAGAAGCAATACAAACTATTAAGCCGAACTATTTTATGACACTCGACGGCGAAACGTACGAAGGAGAAGTTCACCTAGCGACCCACGAATTAGAAAGAATATTAGAAGAATCAATAGAGATAATAAACAAATGTAAGATAAGTACGCCACTTGGTCTTGTTAAGGGCGCAAGCTTACAACAAATTAGAGAACATGTAGATTCATTGTGTGGGCTTGGTCTGAATGCAATGGTATTCCATAGTGGGGACTTCCTTGCCGGTGGCGGAGATGCTCTTATAGGAAGAGCAAAAAAATACGCTAAAGCAATCCGTGAAAAAACCGATTACTTATTTCTTTATGGTATTGGATCATTAAGAAGTTTTAGACAATTCTTTTTTGCGGACGGATTTATAACACAAAGTCATTACGTAAATGGATTTTATGGTCAGCGCTTCTCTCCATATAACTGGAAATGGTATAAAAGAAGGGGTAATAA
>CAYSXZ010000057.1:0-50582 GCA_964435235.1 Microcaldota archaeon | reverse complement strand
CCCCTGGTATTAATATATCGATATTCAATTCAAATATATCTTTATTTCCAAGAATACTTCCTTCATATGCAGTGACGGTTCCCTTTTTCTCTTTCGTAGCGATAAGCCTCTCATAATCTAATCCATTCTCGTTATATATCGTACCTTTAGAATCCGAGACCGCAACGACCTTTGCTCCCATTTCTGTTAGGAATTTCATCGTGAATGTTCCAACATTTCCGAATCCTTCTATTGCAACCTTCATTCCTTCAATATTTTTTCCTGTGTGCTCCACCGCAATTTTTGTAGCAAGCGCAACACCATAACCAGTGCTTCCCAATTCATGCGGCAACCCGCCCATCTCAATCGGCTTTCCGGTAGCAGCACGAGAATCGTTCAATTCATCTGCGATGTACGCCATTTCCACCTCTGTCATGTTCATATCTGGTCCTGCTATATATTCATCAGGTATGATATCAGCAATTTTTCTTGCAAACGCGCGAACGATCTCTTCCTTTTGTTGTTTTGTCATATTTTTTGGGTCGGCTTTTATTCCACTCTTTGCTCCGCCAAACGGTAGGTCAGCCATCGCATTCTTCCATGTCATTGCCCTTGCAAGTCCCATGACCTCTTCTGTCGTAACATCAGGAACCATTCTTACCCCGCCTTTTCCAGGTCCACGCGCCGTGTTGTGGATGACGCAAACACCTTGCATCCCAGTCTTCTGGTCGTAAACTTCTATGATCTTCTCGAATCCAAATTCATCTTCCTTTCTCATATCGCTCATCTCCGGATTCAATAAATAGAGCGAATGTAATGTAGTTCTTCTCTTTCTTTGTAGATGGATTTCTAAGGAATGTTTTATAAAAGTATCAATAACTAATCACTAAGCATGGTTATGGCTGTCAATAGGATTGAAAAGAAGTGGAATAAGTTGTGGGAAGAGAAAAGATGCTTTGAGACAGAACCGGACATGCGGCAAAAAAAATTCATTACAGCTGCCTTTCCCTATCCAAATTCTCCTCAGCACATCGGCCACGCCAGAACGTATACCACTACTGATATTTATGTAAGATATTTAAGGCTGAAGGGATACAATGTTCTCTTTCCGATGGGCTTCCATGTTACAGGTACTCCTGTGATAGCAATGGCGCAAAGGATTGCAGAACGCGACCCAGAAGTTATCAAGGTTTTCTCGGCCATCTATGGTATTTCTGAAGAAAAGGCAAAGACGCTCGCAGACCCTGAAGGGCTCGTTATGTATTTTTCCAAGGAGATAGAGGAAGGAATGCGAGAAATGGGCTACAGCATAGATTGGAGAAGAAAATTCTATTCATCCGACCCTAAATTCAATCGTTTTATTCAGTGGCAATTTCGCAAGCTTAAAGAACTTGGTTATCTGGTTAAGGGCGAATATCCTATTGCATGGTGTCCAAATGATAAGCAGGCAGTTAGTGCGCATGATACAAAAGGAGACATCGATCCTGAGCTTGAGCGCGTTACTATCATTAAATTTGCTTCCGAAGACGGAAGCGGCTCTTTCATAGTAACAACTTATAGACCTGAGACGATTTACGGTGTTACGAACATATGGATTAACCAAAAAGTAAAATACGTGAGAGCAAGGTTGAACGGGGAGTTTGTTTATTTAGCGAAAAAGGCAGCCGAGCTTCTTAGTTATCAGCTAGAAATTAATATCGTGGAAGACGTCTCGGCAGAGAAGTTGCTGAAGATGAAAGCGAAAAATCCAGCTACTGGCGCATTAGTTCCTGTCTATCCGGCAAGTTTTGTAAACGAAGAGATAGGCACAGGCATAGTGATGTCTGTTCCCGCACACGCACCATACGACTACCTTGCACTTCGTGATTTAGGAAATGCGGGCATAGAAATGCCTCAAGTAATAGAGCTTCCAGGTTATGGAAAGGCACCTGCTAAAGAAGAAGTAGAGAGGATGAATGTAAAGAATCAGAACGACCCGCTTGCAGAAAAAGCAACAAAAGAAATTTATAGGAGGGAAGCACACGAAGGTAAAATGCTTGTAGGAAGATACAAAGGTATGCCTGTGATAGAAGCGAAAGAAAAGGTCGGCGAGGATTTAGTAGCAGAAGGTAATGCATTCCAAATTTACGTACTTGCAAACGCTCCTTTGTACTGTAGATGCGGAGAAAAGATCGTTGTTAACCTCCTTCAGGACCAATGGTTCATAGATTACGGCAAACCGGATTGGAAGGAAAAGGCAAAAGAATGTATAAATTCTATGAGCATCATTCCCGAAGAAACGAAGAATGTTCTTCTCTACACGGTGGATTGGTTAAAGACAAGACCGTGCACGAGGGCAAAAGGTTTAGGAACGCATTTTCCGTTTGATGAAAGCAAGATGATAGAGGCGCTTGCAGATTCTACAATATATATGGCATATTACACAATATCTCATCTTCTTTCAGATTTCGATGAGAGTGAACTCACACAAGAATTTTTTGATTATGTTTTTCTTGGAAAAGGAAACGGAACCCCGAAAATGAAAAAATTACGCGATAGCTTTCTGTACTGGTATCCACTCGATTCGAGGCATAGCGCAGGCGATTTATTGAGAAATCATCTTACACTTTTTGTTTTTAATCATGTGGCAATATTCGAAAAGAGGTTTTGGCCTAAGCAGATAGTCACAAATGGCTTTGTTTTAATGGACGGTATGAAGATGAGCAAAAGTATGGGCAACATCCTTCCATTACGAAAGGCAATTTCCGAGTACGGTGCAGATATAATAAGATTTTCTGTTGTCAGCGGAGCAGACCTTCTTAGCGATACCGATTTTAACAAAACCGTCGCAGAAGGGGTAAAATCGAGGGTAACATTTATAGAAGAACTTCTCGAAGAAACCATAAAGGCAAAGGAAAAGGAACAGGCAATGAGTAGGGTAGATAGATGGATGCTCTCTCGGTTCAATCGTAGGTTGAAGAATGCTGAAATGTTTTATGAGACGCTAGACCTCCGCAGGCTTTCTATGGAACTTTTCTACGATTTTATAACCGATTTGAAGTGGTACATAAAAAGGGCTGATAAAAAGAATCTGAGAGAAATATTCGAAAAATGGACGATAGCAATTTCACCTTTTATGCCGCACATTGCAAACGAGTTTTGGGAGAGACTTGGGCATAATACCTTTGTAGACTTTGAGAAATTTCCTCAGGCCAACGAAAACGTAATTGATGATGATATAGAAAGAGCGGAAGAATTTGTTAAACAGACAAGGGATGATATTGAAAAGATAGCCACACTTGTAAAAACAAAAACAAGAAAGATGCCTGAGAAAATAACAATATGCGTTGCTGGAGACTGGAAGAGAAAGGCATACGAACTGCTCAAAAAAGAGAGATCGTTTGAAAAAGCTATGAAAGTTGCGCGAGAGGATCCTTTGCTGAAGCGATATATAAGAGACATTCCAGTATTCTTTAAGCCGCTGATAAAGAATATCTACGTACTCCAAGACATAATGAGTACAGAAGAAGAGTTAGAAATCCTTAAGGAGGCAAAATCTTTCTTTGCAACAGAATTCTTATGTAATGTCGAGGTTCTTATGGACCATGAAGCGAAACATGAAAAAGCAAAGAATGCTATGCCAAACAAACCAGCAATCATCATTGAATAATTATTCCTTTTCTCTTTTGCTCAGTAATCAATAAAATCCTAAAGCCTTTCCTATAACCATAAATAGAAGCATCCCAAAGACTAGTGGTGGGAGAGCAGGAAGAACAACCTTTCTCTTCCAAACGAGAAGAAGAAAAACAACAAGAGAGATGACTGCACCCAGAAAGACGAAAAGGGTTGCCCCGGGAAGGTAAGCGAGCGTGGAGACCTCAAGAATTATTGGTGCTATCAAGTCGCCAGTGCCTAAATCAAGCCTTCTTTCCTTTCCTTCGATAACCGCTTTTGACGTTACAGTAAAGGCAAGGTCTTTTTTTACTATAAATTCTGCGAATTCGATCATGTGCCTTGTCTTAAAAACTGCTATGTAATCATAAAGCGAAAGCAAAACAAGGAAGATAATGGCCGGGAGCGGTGTCAACGAAATTCCAAATATTACTCCTACGCCTCCAGTTGCAAGAATAGCAGCAAGATTTTTGAACGCAGGACTCAAAAGTTTTATAGACGCAAGTAGAAGACCTAGAAAAATTCCACCTAACATGCTTAACTCATATCCATAAAAAATCCTTAGAAAAGAATAGAAGACGATAGAGGATGCTGTAGAGAGTAAAATAAATTCAATTACTCTAAAAATCAGATGAAGCATGAATTTTCTTATTAACACTATCATTACAACAGCGCCCAATACAACATACAACATAAAAAATATTGCATTGGTCGGATTCGCTGAATCCGTGGTAACGACGAGCATGTTTACATACGGGTTGAAATAAAGGTCGTTCAGCACAGCAATACCAGTATAAATTCCTATAATCTGGGATAATATAAAAAATGCGACGATAGAAAGTATGATCCGGCTCATCTAACTACCTCACAATTCTAACATGACCTTGCTCCTTTTCGTAAAGCTCTCCGCGTCTGAGTAACTCAGATATTATTCTTCTTGTTTCGTCTTCCTCTATGCCGTATGAGGCAGCATCACTGACTACTTCTTCGATATCTGCACTATCCTCATGCTTCAAATGCTCCTTTATTATCTCTCTTACTGTGTCTATCTTTTGCATCTTATCTCGTGCTGATTTTGGCTTGCCGGTTGTTACGACATCTACATCTAGCATACCTGTTTCTCGGTCTATCATTATTTGTTTCATAACGTAGTTAAACAATTTTATCGCTACTTCAGCATCTTCTGCATCTACAGTGTCGCTCAATCTAATTTTTGCATTTGCTTCCGCGAGCCTTACAAGTCCTTCCAAATATCTTGGCGTTATCGCCACTGAGCCGGCCTCTTTGCTTTTTCTTCTCAATTGAACGTAGAATTCTTCTATTTTTTCTGATGCTTCCCTAGTAAGCTTAGGGTAGCAATGTCTCCTCGCATATGATATATATTTCCTAATTAGTTCAGTCTCTATAATGGGTATTTCCTCTTCGGTATTTTCTTCCCCTCTGTGGATTGAAAGTATGTGCTCTGCGAGTTTTAGATCCTTTTCCTCATCAAGAACATCTACTATTGGGAATATAAGGTCAAAACGAGAAAGCAAGGTGGGCGGAACGTCGAATTGCTCAGCAAGATTTTTAGTCTGGTCAAATCTTCCATATTTAGGATTAGCCGCTGCAAGTACAGATGTCTTAGCTTTGAACTTTGCGACTATGCCTGCCTTGGCCACAGAAACAGTTTGAGTTTCAAGTGCTTCATGCAGAGCAGACCTGTCTTCTTCTGCAATTTTGTCAAACTCGTCTATCTGGACTGAGCCACCACTGGCGAGTACTATCGCACCTGCTTTCAGAGTCCAGCCACCTTCGCTAAGTTCGTCTTTCTCAGCACTTACGGTAAGTCCAACTCCGCTTACTGATTTTCCGCTGACATAAATACTTTTTGGAGCAAGTTTGTTAACGCTTAGCAAAAAGCGGGTCTTTGCCAAACCTGGATCCCCGATAAGAAGAATGTGGATGTCGTCTCTAATAGGCGCACCGCCTTTTAGTGTTTTTCCTTTCGTTCCACCAAAGAGCTGAAGCGCAAGCGCCAACTTCACTTCATCATGTCCGTATATAGACGGCGCTATAGATTTTACGATGTAATCTCTTATATTAGGATCCTTGGAAAGTTCCTTTATTCGTGCCTCATCCTCTTTTGTTATTTCTATTTCCTCAAAATCCCTCTGAAGGCTTTTAGTGCTATTCACTTCGATATATCTGCCGTACACAAGTTCTTGTTTCTGTCTCAGCTTTATCGCCTGTTTAAGCCTCATTATTCCAGCGATTTCTATATTATCTCCTGGCGCTATTGAATTAACAAGGTCGTCTTCGAGAAGCAGTTCTACGCGAGCAGCAGGGGCACCACCCCTAACTCTTTCAAGAAGTTCCTGCACCTCTGCGCGCTGAATATCTACATATGTGCTTCTTTCCTCGTCCTGCCTCATTGTACCTACTTTCTTACATTCGTTGCATCTCCTAGGTGGAATAAACGATCTATCAACAGGAATCCTTATCTCTGAATTGCACATAGCGCATCTGTAAACTGCAATTTTTACTTTATGCATCACATCAGCTCTTCTTGTAACTACTCCCTTAAACGCGACGAATTCGTTTATGTTTGCCGAACTCAGATGCTCAATAAGAAATATATCAGATTGAAGATTAACAAATCTAACATGCGGTTCAAATTTTATTCCGCCTGGTATGTAGGGTTTCAATTCAGCGAGCGCTTGTTCAGCTGCCCTTATCACAACATCTGGCTTTTTTATGAGAAGATCAGCTATTTCTGGAAACTCCCTTTCAAACTCGCTATAATTTACATATAGACTTTTTTTATCCGGATAGGAGATCTCGAGTTCATTTACTCTTTTTTTATATCCTGTCGTAAAAAAATCATGGAAGAAGGATACCATAGAAGAGATGTCTTCGTTTTCCACAAACCCACCCGAAAGCGCAAAAGATAGAAGCGTTGGTTATTATTTTATTCTGTACTATAAATAAAATAAAGAATTAATAAAGGTTTTGATAGATTTATTTCTCTATGAACTTTTACGAACCTATCGCTGCCGAATTGATGGAAGTAGAGAAAGAAATCGAGAAGATGCTAGAGAACGAACCGAAGGAGATATATGGTATGCTTTTTCCTTTCATAAAGCGGGGAGGGAAGAGGATACGACCGGCACTTGCAATCAGTTGCTATCATGCCGTTGGTGGTAAAGGTAAGGAAATCATTTTCCCGGCAGCTCTTATAGAAATGTTTCACAATTTTACTCTTATCCATGATGACATAGAAGACGATTCGCAATTCAGACGCGGCGAACCAACCATTCATCGATTGTATGGCGTACCTATTGCTCTTAATTCTGGAGATGCGCTTTATACCATCATATGGGATAAACTTGCATATGCGCCGCTAGACTGTAGAAAATTTCGCGCCATTGAAAGAATGTTCTCTTCAACGTTTAAACACGTTGTCGAAGGACAGGGGCAGGAGCTTAATTGGGAGAATAGCGGAAGATTCGACATCACTGAAGACGAATATTTTGAGATGATAAAAAAGAAGACAGCGGCCCTCATAGCTCTTTCGTGCGAAGTCGGTGCAATGCTCGGAGGGGCTAATAAGAGAACATGCGCCGAACTTAGGAAATTCGGAGAAAATATAGGAGTGGCCTTTCAGATACAAGACGACGTTCTTAATGTGGCAGGTGATTTCAGCAAATACCAAAAAGAGATTGGAGGAGACATAACAGAAGGCAAGCGTACTCTTATTGTAGTCCATTGCCTTGCGCATGCAACGTCAGATGAGAAGAAGAGATTAATTAATATACTTTCATCGCATACGAGCCAGACAGAGGATATAAGATATGCGATAGATCTTTTCAGAAAATATGGATCTATAGATTATTCACAGCAACATGCATATCGATTCATAGAAGAAGCTAAAAAGAATCTTGAGTGCATAACAGATGAGAAAGGAAGAGGGATTCTTACATCGATAGCCGATTTTGTAGTAAAACGAGAAAGATGATTATTCAAAGAATAAATTCTCTGAGAATCTTAGAGTAGGCCGAATGGCGGAGTTTTTTAAGTGCGCAAGTTTCTATTTGTCTTACTCTTTCTCTAGTAACGCCAAACTCATTACCGCATTTTTCCAGTGTTTTTCCACCTTCATCATCTAAATCGTAGCGCATCCTCAAAACCTTTGCTTCGCGTGGTTCAAGAGTCTTCAATACTCTTTCGATAATTCTTTTTAGGTTCTTTTGATCGATTGCATTGGTTAAGTCTGGCTCGTTTTCTTTTATTAAGTTAAATCTCATCGAGATCTTATCATCGCTTTCATCTGTCTCAGAATATAAAAGCCTGCTTAGATTTAATACCTTTGCATAACGTATTTTTTTCAGCTTCGTTAGATCATTTAATTTTTCTGGCTTTACATTCATGCGTTTGGCAAGCTCGCTTGATCGGATGTTTGGCTCTTTATGTTTTTCAATATCCATCCTATTCAGTTTTCCGATTACATGCATCGGCAATCGTATCAGACTCGCTTTCTCTCTTAGGTGGTTTCTGCACTTTTTCATCGTTGAAAAGAAATACGTAGAAAACGCACCTTTTTCTTTATCCCAGTAAAGAGCCGTCATGAACAACTGTTCTATTATTATGCTTCGCACATATTCACTATCCCATTTCAAATAATCATTCAATTTCGAGTAAGTTATTGCGGCGTCTACAAGACCCATATTCTTCGTAACTAACTCCCACGCCTCCTCCATGGTACGCTTCGGTATAAGGTCTGGAACTACTCTATTAAGTGCAGTCTTAGAAGCATCTTTAGGTTCCCACCCCATCTTACGAAGGGTTTCAAAAAGTCTGAAACGCGTAATCTTCTTTGCTATCTTTTGAAATTCTTCTGCGCTCTTCTTAACTCGTTCCGAATGCTCAAGTTTTTCTTCAAGAAGAGGAAGAATAGCCTGCGCTATTCCTCTTTCTTTCTTTGTTAAATTTGCCGTTGAATAATGCAGCATAAGTTTTTTGTTGTTCACGCCCCCCATCGACATGTTTATGTTTATATTTGAAAATGTTTAAAATTTTTGCTTATTCTTGATTAAAGAGCACCCTAAGCGGTATAAAGAACATTTAAATAGTTGTTCTCTTATAGCTATCTTATGATGCGCCCGAATTTCGTTGTTATCTTAGGAGTAATACTCCTGTTGACTGGGATTGTTTTTCCTTTTGTGGCATCTAATTATTTTTATGCTACGGAAGGAACTGGAACTGTTACAGTTACATCAGAAGATTTCACATCTAACGGAACTTCCTATTCTATAATTTATTTTAACGGTGCACCTACCTTCCTTCTTAAAAACGGAAATATAGTAAATGATAGCTCTGAAATCTCTGCTGTCATTTATAACTATTATTCAGAACGCTACTATCCGACGCAACAAGAGTTGAATGAACTAAACGATTTGATAAGGAAATACAACGAGAGCAGAAACAACGGTTACGATTGGAAAAATATGGAAGAATACAAATGCAGGGAAGTTCTCTTTACAGATAAGAGAGTAGATGTAAACGGAGAGAAGCTTTGGTGCCACGATGATGCCTCATGTGATATGAACGCAAAACTTCTTTATCAGGCGTACAGTGAAGCACTTGGAATAGGCTCTTATCAGCCATTGCTTGCGCCGCTTAAACAATTTTCCTATGCGAGTTATGGTACTGATTCTATCCTTCAGAACATTAGTGAGAAACTAGGGAATGCGAATAGGGACACGATAGTGGAAGCTATCGAATACCTAAAAACATCCATACCTACGCTTAGGACGTATGCAAACGACATAGAATCTACAATATTTAGAACTCCCCGCCTTAACGATAGCGCAGACAGAAGTGCGTGTCATTTAAGATGCTACGCTCTTTGTCCTTCTTTCGATCTTGACCAGAATGTTCTTGCTGAATTGGAAACGAAAACTGATGCACTCTCCGAAAAGGTAAGACCGTTCGCATCCTATTCCCAGATATCTTCTACTATCTATAATAATACAATAACTAGGCTTGAGCATTTCCAGAATCAAACGAAGGCGTCTTATTACGATACGTTGTTTACGCCGATAGAAAGAGAGGGACTTGTAGTGGAGAGCTATGCAAGAAACGTATCAACATTCGTGGCAAACACATCTTTCAACATGAAAATAGAGCGATTAAGCGAGCTTCGAACAAAAATAAGAAGCGACATAGGGAGTGGGAACTTTACCGGACTGGATGCCGACATAGAAGAATATTCAGCACTCGTGAGCAACGTACGGCAATCGGCCGTTTCGATGTATCAAATCTACAACGAGACTCTGGCAGCAAAGAATTATGCAGAGATGATATTTTTTGAAATTAGCACCAAAGACCTAGGGCCGATCGAGAGTGAAAAACTCGCAGGTATAAAAGAAAATTTTACAGAACTTAATAAAAGATTTGGTAATGGTTTACCACCTGCAGAATACGAGGAACTTAAAGCTAATTATATTCGCTTAGCTGAAGAAGAACAGGCACTTCTTGGAACTGCAGAATCAGGAAGCATGTCTAAGGTAATGTTGTATTTTAGAGGTTTTGCAAGAAAGGTTAATAGTGGAATAGCAGCGTTGGCAACGAGAACAAACATTACAAATGTCAAGGAGATACCGGAAAACAAGAATATTGTTTTTGGCGGTTTTAGTTTGTTTGTCTTCCTTTCTCTTACTGCTATACTGCTCCTTCTCTTCCTTTACTTCATAAAGATATATAATTATTCGAAGATGAAGTACGTTGTTATAGTCGGTTTCTTACTTGGGGCGATAGTTATCGCGATATTCGCCAGTATGCTCTTCGTTATGATGCAAAAAACGTCCACCCATGCCACATTAGACGAGTTTCTCGTAGACCTAAACGAAAGGCAAAACGTTGCAGTGGTTGTAGACACTGCTCTTGCAACCGAAACCCAAAAAACAGCAATGGGGTCCTGCGGAGCAGCAGTTGCAAAATCAATAGCAGAAAATAACAAAACAGTAGTCATCTACAGCCTTGAAGGAGCAGGAAACTGCATAAAAACCTCGGGTTCGACCACGTCTTCAACCACCTTAGACGCATGCCTCAGAGAGATAGACGCCATGGATTCTGTAATCTATCTCAATCCATCAGGAACTCTTGAAGCGCCAAAACTTTATACAGCATATTTAAATAAAGCTGAGATTTATGCACCTTCTGATTATTACACAGCGTGTCCACTTTCAACAATATTCAAATAACTAGGAGTGATATTATGGAGATATCAGGAGATGTAAAGACCATAATCGTATTCCTACTCGGTGTAGCAGTGGTTATACTCTTCGGATTGTTTTTTCTGGAAAATGGTAGCTCACAGACGTTTCAAAAGGGCCAAGAAATAAACAAAGAAACATTTCTTGAACTATTTAGAACTGCAAATAAGACATATATCGTAATGGATGTAAGAAATGTTTCAAGTGATATCGTCAAAAGAAATATCTTGCAATGCGGCATAGATTTTGCTTCTAGTGCTCCTTTTGCAGGAAGGGATGTTACCTATATGTCTATTGACGCCAAGGATTGCTATATAGGAATTAGTGAAAAAACTGAAAAAGAAACAATAAGCAACTGTATAAAAATCCTTAATAGACCTGACAGCGTCAGCCTTTACATAAGGGAAGGTTCTAATACTACATATTACACAAAAGCAGCAATAATCGGAGTTAATGAGAATTACGGCATAGGACAGTGCGGTCTTAGACAAAAATGAAAAAGAGTTAAGACCTTGTTTTGTATCTCAAGAAAGCGCCAATCCCTCCAAATCCTGCCAAGAACTGAGCGCCTTCTGTTGTATTTGTGGATATTATCTCTACCGGTATTTCATTCTGCTTTGCAAGCTCTTCGAGGTCATCTATAAGCAATTTTTGATTTTCAAGTCGCATTTCAGAATTACATTTCTTGCAAATTATCCTCTCAGCTGGTTTTTCTCTAGTTATCTTTCTCTCAATATAGTTACACGATAGGCATTTGTATTCTGCAATTATGTAATCAAGTCCTTCTGAAAGCAAAATCCTTTCCGCCTGTTTTGTTTCTATCGCCTCGCGAACCTGTTTCTCACCATAAGTAGCAAGTCCTTCGCCCACAACCTCTTTTATAAATTTGTCCACAAGCATCTTTTCTTTTACTGCTTCTTGTTCTGCCAATATACTTTCACTCTTTTCAAGAACTTCACGCACCCCGTACTCATCTGTATATCCTGTATCAACTACGCCCAACACCTTTATCTGATAATTGAAGGGACTCATCTTTACGAAGAAATCTTTTGTTGGTCCAGGTCCTCCTATTATAACTCCCTTTACCTTACCAAGAAATGCTTCATCCATGCTTTCTCCGACTCGTTTGTAATACTTTTCTATGCTTTCCTCTATGAGGCGCTCATATCTTCGAGCACTTTGCCCACCCTTTCTTATCTTAGCGTGAGCTGTTGACGTAAGTTTCTTTATTATTCTTGTTTCGGTACCACGAATTATTGCGATGGTTGCTTCTCTTCCATCCATCACAACTACTCCATAACTATCCTTGGTCTCAGTCATATTCTGAAGCGGCTCGAGAAAGAATTTCGAATCGCACCTATACGCTCCTATCCTTAACGGTTCTGGCGGTTCTATAGAAAAAAGTTGTATGTCCACTTTTGCCGGATTGTCAGAAATGTTTCCTGCGAATACCGCAAGCCCGTTTGGCGGCGTTTGTCTGAAAAGTTTGAGGTAGTTTATTATTCTTTCTAACGCCCCTAAAACATTTGTCCTTGTCTGCTTTGACTTTATATTGCTTGCTTGACTCATCTCTTCTCTTAATTTATTACTCATCTCATGTACCGGAGAGCCTGCGGGTATGTAGACAGATATGAGTTGCGTTCCGCTGCCCATATATCCAGAAAGGGTTCGCACCCATTTTTTTAATTCGTAAAGCTTCTCGCTCTTGGTTTTTTCAGCCATTTGATTACTCCAGTAGTTTTACCTCTCCTGTATCGAGGTCATATTTCATAACAACAATTTTTACTCTTCCTTCCTCAACCCTTTTCTTTGTAATAGCGCTCTTTCTCAATATCTCTTCTTTCACTCTTATTGCGTTTATATCTGTTGCTTTTTCTATATCGTTCTTTGCCTTTTTCGCTGCTGGTTTTATCTTCTTTACGATCGTTGCGATGTTTCCTTCAGCATGCCCTCCGCTGCATGCAGCAGTAACTGCGCCACACTTTGTGTGCGCGAGGATAACGACGAGCGGAGTATTAAGGTGGTCTACGCCATATTCTAGGCTTCCTAATGAAACCTTATCTAGGACATTCCCAGCAGTTTCTATTTTGAATATCTCGCCGATATTCGTGTCGAATATGTATGATGGTACAACTCTGGAATCCGAGCATGTTATCACCGTAGCAAAAGGATGCTGACCAGACACGAGTTGCTTTCTAGTTTCGGGCATATTCTTTTCGGTCAGTTTATTTTCCACATATCTTTTATTTCCATCCAAAAGCCTCTGCGATTCAATCTTACCAATCATTTTCTCACCCTTCGACAGACGCATTAAGACGCATTAAAGAGAAATTAATTATTCCCTAACTCTTTAAATAATATTGCTATCGATATCATTACATTTTGGCATCATCGTATTGTCGTCGTTACGTTGTCGTGTTTGGAGTGTGATTATATTGTGCGGTATCATAGGGTACGTAGGAGGGAAAAGGGCTTCAGACGTACTAGTAAAAGGACTTAAACACCTCGAATATCGCGGTTATGATTCCGTTGGCGTTGCGGTTGCAAACGAATATAGTTTAGAAATAAGAAAAGACAAAGGCAGCGTATCGCAAGTCTCAGTTGATCTTGGTTTTATGACATTAGATGGCCACGTTGGCATTGGGCATACAAGATGGGCTACTCATGGCGCTCCATGCAGAGAAAATGCACACCCGCATTTTGACTGCAAAAAATCCGTTACATTAGTGCATAACGGAGTTATCGAAAATTATATCGAACTAAAGGAAGAACTTGCTGCAAAGGGACATAAATTTTCATCCGACACTGATTCTGAAATAATAGCGCATCTCATAGAAGAGCAATTAAAAACAGATAAACCATTCTATGCCTTCATAAAATCTCTCGCAAGAGTAAAGGGTACTTATGCCATACTAGCAATATTTGCAGAGGATATAAAAAGAATATATGCAGCTAGGAACGGAAGCCCGCTTATAATAGGTGTAGGAAAAGGGGAGATGTTCTGCGCTTCAGATATACCAGCGATGCTCAATTATACCAAAACCTTTGTTCCGCTTGAGGATGGCGATGTAGCAATACTTTCGAAAACAGGTTATAAAATATCAGACATCTCTGGCAATAGAGTGGAAAGAAAATCGGTTGTTGTTGATTGGGACATGGAGATGGCAGAAAAGGGAGGCTACCCCCATTTCATGCTTAAAGAGATAAATGATCAAAGGCATTTTATTAATGAAACTCTTGCGACGGATGTAAGCGTGGCAAAAAAATTGATAGATAATTATGAACGCATCGATATAATTGCATGTGGAACTTCATACCATGCTGGCCTTCTTTTGAGTTATCTTCTTACAAGAAAGGGAAAGTTAGCCCACGCTTTCATCGCAAGCGATTATTCGTTCATAGCTCGCCCGGATAATAAAACGCTTGTCGTAGCAATAACACAAAGCGGTGAGACTGCTGATGTTCTGCAGGCTGTTAGATTCGCAAAGGAAAATGGAGCAAGGATTCTTGGAATAACAAACGTTGTCGGTTCGAGCATTACGAGAATGGCTGACGCCTTGGTTTATCTCAACGTTGGTCCAGAGATAGGCGTCGCAGCAACCAAAACATTCACAGCACAGCTAGCAGTCGCTTACCTGCTTGTCTACTCAAAGGAGAAACTCAATGGACTTAGTAAGATAATATCAGACATGCTCGAAAAGGAGAGGGAGATAAAGGAGATTGCTATAAAATTGAAGGATGTACATGATGTCTTCTTCATAGGAAAGGGATTGAATGTTCCAATTGCATACGAAGGTTCTCTTAAATTCAAGGAAATATCTTATATTCATTCGGAAGCATATCCAAGCGGAGAATTGAAGCATGGAACCCTTAGTCTAATAACACGTGGAGTTCCAGTGATAGCTATAGCGCCTGACGATGAAACGGCAGTGAAGATTATCGGAAGTATTAAAGAGACGAAGGCAAGAGGGGCGGTAGTTGTAAGCGTGACTGACAATCCTGACGTAATAAAAGTAAGCGATTATATTATTACCCTACCAAAAATAGATAAGGACCTTTATCCATTTGCTGAGATAATACCACTTCAACTTCTTGCATATCACGTCAGTGTTCTTCGCGGTAATAATCCGGACAAGCCAAGAAATCTTGCAAAATCTATTACAGTTGAATAGCTGTTTTTCGCTCTTCCATCTTAAATTTACGCTCGAGTCTTTTTACATACTGCCAGTCAGCGTCATTTTTTTCGTTTTCGTTTTTTGTTTCTTTTTTTACCCGATCCCGCAGATCTTCAGTAATGTTGTCCTTTACAATGAATATCATCGGTCTTCTTATTTTTTCTGTCTTTTCTTCATGTATCGAAAGAGGCGGGTGTCTAAACAACCTATCAGAAGACCTAGGTTTTATGGCTTGCGTATTTGTAGTATTAGGTATTTGATTAGATATTTGTACAGCAACCATATTTGATCACCTTGCATGGGCGTTATGCTATTGTAATTAATATTTATAAATCTAATCAAGCAAAGGCTAATCAACTCTATTCTAATTTACCGGGAGATTAAAATGGAAAAGATCATCAGTGCAATAGTAGATGGGGGAAAGGCAACTGCAGGTCCGCCGTTAGGTCCAGCGCTTGGACCTTTAGGCATAAACGGTGGGCAGGTAGTTTCAAAGATAAACGAGGCTACAAAAGATTTTGCTGGTATGAAGGTTCCGATAAAAGTAATAGTGGACACAGATAAAAAATCATTTCGTATCGAAGTCGGAACACCACCAACTGCAGAACTCGTGAAAAGAGAGGCAGGCATAGAAAAAGGAGCTGGTAATAGAGAAGCGCCAGGAGGCAACATCTCTATAGAACAAGCCGTAAAAATAGCCAGGTCAAAAGGCAATTCGCTCGGCAAAGACTTAAAAGCTACGCTTAAAGAGGTCTGTGGTACCTGCGTTAGTTTGGGGGTAACGATAGATGGAAAAAACGGCAAAGAGATTATAAAAGAGATAGACAGCGGAAAACACGATTCTCTTCTGAAAGGCTGAGTACATGAAGAAGATTCTCCTTCTTATACTGCTCTTTGCTTCTTTCTCTTTTGCTTCTCTTGCGTGGCAAATTAGTGTTGGCAGCGAGGTAGTTACTAAACCAGTTTATTTTGAAAAGAATGTTGTCATTGGTTCGGGTGACGGCAAAGTTTATGCTATTAATCCTTCGACGGGTGCGAAGGTCTGGAATGTTCTGGTTGGAAAAAAGATTGTAGATATCTCTTTATTCGACGGGGAACTCGTATCCGCTGCAACAAGCGGAAGGATAGTAAGGATAGAAAAGGATGGGAAGATAAGATGGGAGCTCGACTTAAAAAAGCTCTACAATACAACCTATATTTATGCGATAGATTCTAATTCGAACTATCTATATGTAGCAACATCGAATGGTATTTATAGAATAACAAAAAGCGGCGAGGGAAGTAAAATTTACGAAACAAGAAAACCACCAACAGTTCTAGATGTAGAGTCGACCTATCTACTTGTCGGAGCCGGCGATACTCTGACAAAACTTGATTTGGATGGTAAAAAGCAATGGGAAAAATCACTCGATTTTGGAAATTTCTGGAATTCTAATCCAATTACGAGCGAATCCCTCTCTATGGTTTATGTAGGTGCATTAGACAATAAGCTCCATGCATATAATCTAAATACTGGTTACGAAAGGTGGACTGTACTTACGAACGGTTGGGTCCTAACAACACCTCTTCTAGCAGACAATACTGTATTTTTCGGGAGCACAGATGGTAATTTCTATGCGGTCGATGCTACCGACGGAAACATCAAATGGAAGATTAAGCTTTCAACGGCTTCAGTTTCGCAACCAGGAAAAGGTATAATCGGTGCTAGGAATGCCGTGTTCGTAGGTTGCACAGACGGTAATCTATATGCGCTAGATACGGAGTCCGGTGATGTAATTTGGAAAAACTCTGTAAGCGGAAGGGTTGATTCTCCTCTTTTTTATCAAAATAGAGTAATTGTAGGTTCTTCTGAAGGTTCTGTATATTCCTTTACAGTTGAAAGGGCTTGTTCTATAGACTCTCCTGTAGATGGCACATTTGTAGGAAAAAAAGAAGTAGTTGTACAAGGACGGTCTGTTTCAGAGACCGGCTCGCAGCAAGTCTACGTAAACATAAATAACCTTGGATGGGTAGAAGCAAATACTAGCGAAAATGGAAGTTGGATGTTTATAATAGACCCGAACAGAGAATTGGTGGATGGGCTTAACACAATATCCTGTAAGGTTGCTGATAGAAACGGCGAAGAAACAGGCGTATATACATCTGTTAGTGTCGTAAAGGATCCAAACGCTCCTCTTGATTCTTTTATAATTACTAAATCTGAAGAACCTATAGAAGATAAACCGTTTACTATATACGTAAATAGCAAAGAAGACGGCTCTCCTGTTGATAGATTCACTCTTAGTATAGATGGAAAAAACTACACAGGTAATAAGAACATAACCATCACCCTGAAAGAACCGGGTTCTTATAAATTAACGGTTAGCAAGATTGGATTTACCGATGACGTGCGTTGGCTTACCGTTGCACGGGCCGGCGTCGACCCATTATTTATTGGTATTGTAGGGGGATTGTTGCTATTAGCGATATGGTTTATTTATACAAGATTTGTAAAGAAGATCCCGGGAGGAAAGTAGAGATGGTTTTCAGCAAAGAAGAATTCAATAAATTTATTCTTGAGAATAATGTAGTTGGATTTTTTGAAAAACCAATAACTCTAAAATCTGGAAGGGAGTCGCACTGGTACGTCAATTGGAGGACGGTCAGCGAGGACGTTTATCTTACTGACAAACTTACAGATTTCATAATATCATTTGTAAAAAAACAAAAACTCAACCCAGATTGCTTTTATGGCGTTCCAGAAGGTGCAACCAAGCTCGCAATTATAACGCAATTCAAATGGGCAAAGAAGCAAAAAGACTACGCTCCTGGAAGATATGCTCTTCCTATGGGAAGGGGAAAGCCAAAAGAACACGGCGACCCGAAGGATAAATTTTTTCTCGGCATGCCAAAAGGAAAAACAGTAGTAATAGAGGATGTCACTACTAGCGGTAGCTCGCTCATCTCGACTATAGAAACTCTTAGAAAAGCAAATGTCGACATATCCGCCGCTATGAGTTTAACAAATAGGTTGGAAAAACGTGATGATGGTAGAACTGTGGAGGAAGCAATGAGTGAGATTGGTGTGAGGTATATGACGTTAAGTGATGCAACCGAAATTCTTCCCTTAGCATACAAAAAGATTCAGCCAGGCATCGAAATCGCTAGAAAGGTAGAAGAGTATTTCAAGAAGTACGGTGCAAAAGAGGTCGTGCTGCTATGAGTGGACTAGTAAAGAAATTAGAGGAACTTGCTAAGAAAAACAACTCGATTCTCTGTTTTGGAATCGACCCGACTGGAGAGGAAAGAGACGTGTACAAATATTACACATCCATCGCTGATGCGCTGATAGAAAGAAAACTTATATCAGCAATAAAACCAAACTATGCGTATTTTGCTGCTATGGGTTTTAATGGCCTAAAAATCTTGAAGAAAATAATAGACAGATACATAAAAGAAACATTTGTTATATTAGACGCAAAGAGAGGAGATATAGGAAAAAGCAGCGAAGCCTACGCGCGTGAGGTTTTTGATTTCTGGGGGGCGGATGCCGTAACTGTTTCTCCTTACATGGGAGAAGATTCTGTAAGGCCTTTTCTACGCGATGGGAGGGTTGTTTATCTTCTCGGAAGGACTAGCAATCCTGGGGCGAAGGATTTTCAAGAATTAAGGCTTGAAAATGGTTCTTTTCTATATGAAGAAATTTGCAGAAAAGCAGCCGTCTGGGGTGCTGGAATTGTTGTGGGAGCTACATCGCAGGAAGCCCTTCAAAAGGTCGTAAACATTGTTGGTAATAACACTCCATTTCTTATTCCAGGAATTGGTGCTCAAGGTGGCTCTCTTGAAATTCTCTCAGTGTTAAAAGAAAACCCATTCATTCATAGGGTAAATTCTTCTTCAGGGATTGCATATGCTTGGAGAAAGAGAGGCGGCAACCCAGTCGAGGCAGCCGTAAAGGAAGCAGAATTTCTAACTAAAGAGATAAACAAGCAGATATATTAAAAATGCAATTAAAAATGCAGAAACAAATAGGTTCAAACAAATTCTTCCAATTGTTTTCCAATTTCGCTAGCAGTTTTCCAAGAAATACCGAAACTCTTTTTATTTTCGTTGAATAGGGAAAGTGGAATAAATCTCCATCGTCTTCCGCTATGCCTCCATGCCACATAGCATGTTATCCCAGTATTCTCCTCCCATTTTTTAAGGTTCATAAACTGTCTGTGTTCGATGTTCAGGTTTTCTTTCTCTACTGCCTTTGACTCAAATGCAAACTGCATACCGCGTTTAAATGCGAGAATATCAGGGCTGAGAGAATTAACTCCGCTTCCTGCAGCTCTTATTACCGAATATCCTTTTTGTAAAAAGTATTCTATTAGCTCCCTTTCAGCCTTTGATCCTTTTTTGTAGGTTAACACCAAGCTAATCGTCCCCTGTCCATGTTGCTTGGAGTGTAGTTAATTTTTCCTCAGTTGGTCCTTGCGAAGTAAGTCTTGCAAGTCTCTTTAAGATTATCTTCTGCTCTGCACTTTGTACTATCCATCTTGTTCTTTCTATCGCATCAGGATTAACAGAAATGCTCGTTATGCCATATTCAACTAGCTTTTCAGCAAATTCTGGATAAACACTAGGTGCCTGCCCGCATAGCGAACAGGTTACTCCATATTTATTGCATGTAGTTATTACCTTTTGCAAAGCGCGCAGAACAGCTTCGTTCCTCTCGTCAAAGTCCTTCGCCATTGTTGCGTTATCCCTATCTATACCTAGTATTAGCTGTGTTAGGTCGTTGCTCCCTATAGAAACCCCGTCTATCCCTTCCTCGCAGAACCTGTCGATAAGGAATACGGTGCTTGGAACTTCTATCATTATCCAGAGTTTGAAATCCTTTGTGCGGTATATACCAACTTCATATAGTGCTTGTTTTATAGCGCGTAGTTCGCCGATCTTTCTTACAAATGGGATCATAAGCCATAAGTTTCTAAGATTGTATTCGTCTCTCACCTTTTTTATTGCCTTTAATTCCATCTTAAATACTTCTGGCTCTTTTATATATCTTGCCGCACCGCGATATCCCATCATTGGATTTTCTTCGTGGGGCTCGTACTTTTCCCCACCTTTAAGATTTTTATATTCGTTTGTTTTGAAATCAGTTGCTCTATATATTACTGGTCGTGGATAAAAAGCAGCCGCAAATCTTCTCAGGCCAGCTGCTAGCTTATCTATAAACTCTTCCTGTCTTCCCTCTTCTATCAATTTTTTTGGATGGGTTCCTATATCTGCTATCATAAATTCGGCCCTAAGAAGACCCACACCGTCTACAGGCATAGCAGCTATTCTTTCTGCTTGATCAACATCAGCAAGATTTACATAAATCTTAGTTCCAGTCGCCGGTGGATATATAACTCCGCCTACTACTGCGGCCTTCTCTTCCTTCTTTACCGGTTGCGCAAGCACTCCTTCGTAAACAATACCATGCGTTCCATCAACGCTTATGGTCTGGCCTTCCTTCAAAATACTTGTTGCTTTTTGTGTGCCTACAATACATGGAACGCCAAGCTCTCTTGAAACTATTGCTGCATGACTAGTCATTCCGCCAGTGTCTGTTACAATTGCAACCGCCCTTTTCATCGCAGGTACAAAATCAGGCGTTGTCATCTCAGTTACTAGAACGTCTCCGCTTTCCATTCTTTTTATTTCCTGTGCTGACTTTATTATCTTGACAGGACCGATGCCGATACCTGGGGATGCTCCAAGCCCTTGCAACAGGATCTTTGTCTCGCTTACCTTGCCTTCGCCTTTTGCTTTCGTTTCCTCGCTTTTCCGTTCCTCCGCCGTCCCTACGGCTTCAGGCTTCTTTTCCTGTATCTCTGCTTTTTTACTCAATGTAGTTATTGGTCTTGATTGTACAATGTAAAGATTCCCCTTTTCGAACGCGTATTCTATATCCTGTGGAAAGCCGTAATACTCTTCTATTCTTGCAGATACCTTCGCTAGGTCCTTTATTTCTGTGTCGGATAGTTTTTGGTTTCCTTGCATCTCGTCCTTTATCTCAACCTTCCTGTTTTTTCCTTCTACCTTTACAAGCATCCATGGTTGTTTTGCTATCTTTTTATCGATTATCTCGAAGTTATTTTTATTCACTCTATAGGTGTCTGGGGTAACGGAACCACTGACAACAACCTCTCCGAGTCCGTATGCAGATTCTATAGAAATAATGTCCTTATTTTGGGTTAACGGATCGACTGTAAAGACAACGCCGGCCTTTTCGCTCTGGATCATCATCTGCACAACGGCGGCAAGCCCTACTCTCATGTGTTCAAACTTGTTTTGTACTCTGTAAAATATGGCTCTCGGTTCAAATAGCGATGCCCAACAATCTTTAACTGCATTCACGACTTCTTTCTCTCCAATAATATTTAGATAGGTAGATTGCTGACCAGCAAAGCTTGCAGTAGGCAAGTCTTCTGCCGTTGCACTCGACCTTACCGCGACATAAACTTGTCTTCCAGCCATCTCGTTTAATTTTCTGTAAGCATTTATTATATCGTCATAAACATCCTTTGGAATCTGTCCTTCCTTTATGAGTTTTTTTATTTCTTCTGATGCTCTGTTCAATGCTTCTGGGTCATTAACATCAAGACCAGTAAGAATCTTTGTTATCGGCTCGCGGAGATTATTTGCATCAAGATGTTTGAAATATGCACCGCTTGTTACTACAAATCCTGGAGGGACAGGAAAACCGGCCCCATACATTTCACCAAGATTCGCGCCCTTTCCTCCTGCCTCGAGCAAATTATTTTTTGTTAGCTCTTTAAACCACATTATATTTTTCATATTATCTACCCTCTAAGTTCTAAGAAAAGATGACTACTTTTCAAAAGTTAGATTTAAAATAGTAATTGTAATCGGCTTCACTGACTTACTGACTTCGGAAAATTAGAAAATCGAAGAATGTCAAAAAGATAACAGAAAAGGAAGTACCCAACGGTCAGTAATGGGTTTCGAAATAAGCCTTTAGTAACCGCAGGCTGAATGGCTCGGTTTCCCTTACCACTTACACCCCGGTCCTATCAAACGGATCTGCTATCCGCGGCATTTGCCTCCTCGTCTTGAGAGTCGCTTCGACCTTAGATGCTTTCAGGTCTTATCGACATGGCGCGTAGCTGCCCGGCGGTGCAATTCACAACCGGTAAACCAGAGGCGCCGGATCCCCGTTCCTCTTATACCAGATTTTGTCCTTCCTAAAAACCTGACAAAATCTGTTCGTACTCAAGGATCCTTCCTCTCAAGAGGCAACGCTTCCAGAAGATACTACCGTACTGTCTCGCGACGTACTGAACCCAGCTCATGTGGGACTTTAATGGATGAATTGGGCCATGAATTAGCCCTTCCTAAAAACCTGACTAATTCATGTCAACCCAACCCTTGGTGGCTCTTATGCCGATTTTTGCCCTTCCTAAAAATCTGGCAAAAAACGTCTGCACCACCAGGATGTCCCAAGCCGACAGCGATGTACCAAACCGCGGGGTCGATTTGTACGGTCTTGAGTTTTACTCTAAGGACCTTTGATAAAACTTTGCCCTAAGAAAACATAAGCAAAGTTTTGTGTACTCTCGCCCGCGACGAGCCTGTTACCTCCAGGGTAGCTTGTCTGACAGCTTGAATCCCCATCAAAAGGATATCAAGGTTCGCTAAGCCCGACTTTCGTCTCTGCGTTCCACGCTTTTAGGAACACAGTCAGCCCTGCATTTGTCTTTCACCCTCTACATCCGATTCAAAAACTTTTCCCATTTCCTAAAAACCTTGTGAAAAGTTTTTTCTGACCGGACTGAGCAGAGCATTGGGCGCCCTTGTTCCTTTCTCGAGGGCGTACCGCCCCAGCCGAACCATCCACCTAACGCTGTTCCCTTGCGGGTAAGCAATGCAAGATCTACTAAGTGGTGTAACACTTTCGCCTCCACAATTCCCGAAAGAATTGCTTCGATGGCTCCCACTTACTCTTGGTAGCAAACCTCGCACCACAACATTAGGCTATGGTAAAGCTCCATGGAGTCTTCGTTTCCCTCTGGAAGTCTCCGGCATCTTCACCGGACAGTGAGTTCACCAGGTCCCAGACAGGGACAGTGGGGGAGTCGTTACGCCATTCATGCAAGCCGCCAATTAAGCGGCGAGGTATTACGCTACCTCTCTCTTCATTCGGCTAGTAGCTAGGAAGCCGAATGTTAAGAGGGTCAGAGTTACCCCCGCTCTTTACCAGCCCTTCTTTCCGTTGTCCGCCTTGGCGGGCAATTTTGAAAGCACCCGCTTTCAAAGCTTTGAAACGGACGTTCAGGTACTGGCAGTGAGCAGGCGTCAGCCATCATACACAGCCTTTCGGCTTTGCGATGACCTGTGTTTTTGGTAAACAG
Organism: Microcaldota archaeon; assembly: GCA_964435235.1. Taxonomy (GTDB): domain Archaea; phylum Micrarchaeota; class Micrarchaeia; order Anstonellales; family Bilamarchaeaceae; genus JAVZJR01. The sequence goes on along the minus strand of CAYSXZ010000057.1, from coordinate 27,137 downwards.
TCGCTCCCCCCTTGTCACTGCGACCTCCGCATACCGATGCGAAGGCACCCCTTCTACCTAAGATACGGGGCTAACTTGCCGAGTTCCCTTGTCTGAGTTATCCTGCCACACCTTAGCCTTGTACTGTTCAAAAAACAGGACAGACAAAGAACACCTGTTCTTTGGATTTCAGCTAGAGCACCTGTACTAGTTCTCGGTACGATTGCAGAGGATCGATCCATTCTCGTTTTTCATGGTCCCCTGGATTCGATGAAGTTTCCCCTTAGAGTTTCGCCCGCTTCTCCTCATAATGAGACTCCACGAGTTTACTCTCCTCAGACGGCCGTAGCCGCTTCACCTATCCAAAGGAGTCAGAGAATGGCACGCGTTGCCGCACCTACCTCTGCAGGGCCGGAATATTAACCGGCTTCCCTAATTTCGAACTTTCGGAGTTACCTAAGTTCTTAGGATCGCCTAACCCTCAGCTGAAGAACGTGGCTGAGGAAACCTTGCTCTATAAGGTGTCTGGAATTCTCATCCAGATATGCTGCTACTAACACCAGGATATTCATAACAGGTCGCTCCATTAGACCTCACGGCCTAACTTCTACGCTTCCCGTTCGCCCCCCTAGTCCAAGGCTTTTGGCCTGGGTAAGGTATCGGAATCTGACTTAGTCCCGTGAATCTTCAGAGTCTGCACTCTCGACCGGTCCGCTATTACGCGTTGTTTAGAGGATGGCTGCTTCTAAGCCTACCTCCCGGTTGTTTTCGAATGGAGACTCCTTTGCGATTAACACTTAGTCAGAATTTAGGGTCCTTAACCTTACGTACGTTCGTTCACGAATAGGTCGCCAAACTTACTCCGGCAACCCCACTGCCTCCTTCTACGAAGATGTGGCATTCGGAGTTTGAAAAGACAGTGATACCTTTCGGTACCGCTCTGTCTAATCAGTGCTCTACCTCCACATCATTCTCCAGAGACGCTGTGCTGAGACACATTTCGAGGGGAACCCGCTATTGCCACGTTCGACAGGAACTGACCAACTTTTGTCCCTTCCTAAAAACCTGGACAAAGGTTGTCTATCACCCCTACACCCAAGTCACCTAAGGAGAATATACTACCACTAGTTGCGGACCTCCACCAACCGTCAGGTTGGCTTCGTCCTGCTCGGGCGTAGATCACAATGGCTTCGGGTCTTGTGAGAGTGACTGGTCGCGAGTTACCACGACGTCCCTCACGCATTGCTGCGCTGCGGACACTCGCTTTCGCTTCGGCTTTCGCCTCGCCACGCCCACAAACTCCCTGGCTCTTGCTTCGAGAAGAAAGACACGACACTGGTTAAACTGCATCGCTTCCTCCGTTACCAGAGGTCGCTTCTGCAGCCCTGCCCTTTCGTGCCGTATCATGCTGTCACCACCTAGTTTTAGGATCTTTTCACACCCCTTCCGGGGTACTTTTCGGCGTTCGCTCGCGCTACTGTTTCGCTATCGGTCTTATGCCCCATATTTAGAATTGGATGTTGATACACCCATCTTCATGCCTCTTATCCAAGAGACACTACTCTTCTTGGTTAGCACCTCCTTCCTTCTCCTACGGGACTATCACCCGCTAAGGTGCGCTGTTCCAAGCAACTTCGGATGAGAAGGAGGTTGCACCCCGCCACATCTACCTCTGCATTACTGCAGAGGAATTCAGCTTGATCTCTCCGGCTTTCACTCTCTGTTACTAACCGGATCCCTATTGGTTTCTTTTCCTTCCCCTACTAAGACGCTTCATTTCGGGGAGTTGCTGCACATTACTGTGCGCAGTCAGACCCTTGGTTCAAAGCCTGCTTGCGGCTACCCAAGGCTTATCGCAGCTTGCCGCGTGACCGTGCGGGCATAAGCCTAGCCATCCTCTAGGTGGTTTGCATATCTAGTTGCATTGAAAATTTGATGATTTCCAATGCGGACAAAATTTCGCAATTTTGTCCACCCATTACACTGTCCTTGATGATTATCACCAAAGACTTCTCATGAGTATCTTCCATATTTCTGTTATCTCTTCACACTCTTCTAACTCCCTGAAAAACAGGGAGAGAGCAAATGCTCTATTAGTATTTCCATCGCGTAGTTATCCTACGCTCATAGGAATAGCAGTTTGCAGGCAATATTAGAGAATATTATATTTATAAAGGTTTCGAAACGGTAGGCTGCAGTGAGTCCGAACATCTTTTATAACAAAAGCGCTCGAACGCTAGGCGTTCAAATCAACCGACGCTTTTTATTCACTTTCGGATTTACTGATTCCGCATGCGTATTGTATTCATTTTTATCCTTTCATATCTCCTATCTCATGGAATTCGCCATGCCATAACATATTCCAGAAATCATTTGTAAGGGCATTTATGTATCTTCGCATGGATGCCTTTTTTAATCTCTCAAATAACTCTACTTTTCCGATCGGAATGTCCTTTCTCGAGTTTGCTATTCTTACCTCGTCATTGGTCTTTGTTATATATTGAACAGACTTCATCACAATTTCTCTTTTTCGTATCATCTCTATAAGTTCTCTAGAATTTGGTTTAGCCTTTAACCCCTCATAAATTCTCGGCGGTACGATTATTTGCGTAAATCCCATTCCGTATTTATCCCCGCCGCAATCATAGTTCATGGGCATTGTGGTATGATCATCTGGATCAAAATGAGTATAAACATTGTATTTATTTCTCATCTCGAAGGAAAATGCAAGGTTGATGGCATTTGTAGTCATTCTCTTAATTCCTAAATTTCTATGAATCATAGGCGCTACATATCCTTTGAAAAATGTTGGATCTAAAGGAATGTTTTCATTCATACACGGATTCCATGCCCCTACCGAATCCGACATAGCAACAATCTGTTCCACGGTGGAAATATCCAACTTTCCTTTTTTGATCGCGCTTAATAACCCAATATTATAAATTGGTAATATTTTAGAAGTAAAATTAGCCGGATGAGCTATACCGAGAGCGAGTTTTTTATCATCTCTGTATTTTCCTATTACAGGAAGCATCTCCCATATTGTCATCCCGGAGAAGTAAGATATCATCTTTAGATTCTTTCTTCTCTCGAGAATTTCATTTTTTATTCCTGCTGCAGTCTCTTTATCAGCCATCCAAAGAAGGAGATGGGGACCATTTGGACCATCCGGAGGGAAAGCAGCCGTAAGTTCTGTTGCCGGTATCTTTTCTATACCTATCAATTTTTCTAAATTCGAAAGAAAATCGAAAACCTCTTCCTCAAATGAATTATGTGGACTCGTCGCGTCGTAGTCTATATGGTAAAGCATCATTGTTCTAATCACATCTTCGAAACGCGAGACTCCATCATCTGCTATCCATCTATCCCCTATCTTTCCCCAATGCCCGTGGGATATTTTCCTGTATTCGTTTTTAGGTTTTTTCTCAGCGCACTTAGCGATTCTTTCTGCTACTCTTCTAGCAGCGTCATTTTCGTCACCCATAACAAATACTTCTCGTATCAGATAGTCTTCTTTTTTTTCATTTATAGTGTTTTGTTCGTTTTTTACCTCTGGGTCTGAGAAATAAACCTCCACCTTACTTGACCCTCTTTCGTCCTTTATCCTTCTCATAAAAACAAAAAAATTTGATTGTTTTTTATCTTCGCCAAGCGCACGATTGAATATGGTCTCATTATCGTAGATAACAGTCCCTTTGTCTTTCTGTAAAGCCCGCACCTTCTCTCCGTCAACTATTCCAAACTTCTGCTCTTCAACAAGATATCTTTTTAGGAGATCCATAAAGAGGTGCTGCTCTGGCGCGTAAGGATCAATTCTGGAGAAACCGTTTCTCTTTTCTCCATTCCCGTTTGTTGCGTCCGCTTTTTTATTTTTCTCATCTATCTGCCTTTGCATGAATATATTACTCAAATAACAAATATAATGTTTTCGTTTATGGCTATAGATGCTTTGTAGAAAAAGAACAATTAATAATTTTTTTCTGCGAGTTTTTATTTATGCTCTATCTCATCGGAACCGGCATATCAATGGACCTCACATTAGAAGGATTATCAGCACTCAAAAAATGCGAAGAGGTATACTTGGAGGTTTACACAAATCCAGCTTTAAAGGAAAAAATCAGTGAGATAGAAAAAAAAATTAATAAAAAGGTAAATATAATAGAACGAAAGGAAGTAGAGAGCGATTTTCTTATCAGGAAAGCTAAGGAAAAGGATGTTACCCTTCTATCAAGCGGAGATCCACTAACTGCCACAACACATGTTGCTCTTATTTTAGATGCAAGAAAGAGCAACGTAGAGGTAAAAGTAATTCATAACTCTTCTATTTATACTGTAGGACCAGGTAAGACTGGCCTCCAAATCTATCGCTTCGGTAGAACTGCTACCCTTGTAAATCCTCGGCCTAATTATAAGCCAACGTCTTCGCTTGACGTTATAAGAACGAATAGGAGCATGAATATGCATACCCTTGTTTTACTTGATACAGAACCACAACCTATGGATACTAAGACAGCCCTTCAAATGCTTTCAGAATTCGAGGAAGCCATAGTTCTCTCAAGGCTCGGAGAGAAGGATGAAAAGATAACGTACGGAAAAATAGAAGATCTCAAGAAAGAAGATCTTGGAAAGCCGCCCTTCTCTATTATTATTCCCGCGAAGCTCCATCCCATAGAAGAGGAATGTTTGAAAGCATTTTCATTTAAACAATAACTAATGAAACCAAGTCTCTTAGATGCTGTAAAAAATATTTTTAAATATAAACAGCGCGAGCCAGAATTTGAGAAGACTCATTTTAAAAATTACGACGATTTTTATGGTCATTTTTCGATTTTCTATCCTAAAGATTGGAAGTACGACCCGCCTGTAGTAGTAGATGAAGGTGGGTATGCAGTAGTTTTTCATTCAAAAAGAAGCAATTCGCAGATTAGAATAGGGGTCGAAACAATCATACCTCTAAAGTTTAATTTTAAGAAATACGCAAAGAACGAGATAGAGTCCTCCTCTTCTGGCATGATAGCCAAGGCTTGTCCATCAAAATTTATGGGGTATCCGTGCTTCACAGCTACCTATTGGTATGAAAATAAAGGAAGAACATTTGCAGGTAAACGATTTATATTCTACACCGGCGACCGGATTTTTTCAATATTTTATACTTATCCTGCTGAAGAAAAAAATCTTGAAAAAACATTTTCCTACATATGTGATTCCCTGATAATACTGCCTGCAAAAACAAAGATATTTAAACGCCCTACTCTGTAAAAAAAACATGGAAGAAGTAGAAATATGTGCAAAGTGTGGCAAAATGGTATCGATGACAACAAAAAGAAACTTATTCACATGTCCAAGATGCGGTAGTCATTTGATAATGACTGTTCCTTTAAAAGATTATGAAAAGGTCGTACAGAGACTGCAAGAAAACCACGGTCTGAGTAAAGAAAAAACTAAAAAAAGAGAAAATAATATAAAATAGAGGACTATAAATGAGCAAGAATTTTGTTGAGATATGTGGCAATTGCGGGAAAGTAGCAGATCGTTCTGATTATAAAGGTAATAATTTTAGATGTTCTAAGTGTGGATGCACGGTTTCTATCGTGCTTCCTAAGAAACTATTTGTTGACTTAATAAAAAAAGGCTTTGGAAAAACTTTCTAATCTCATTTTCTATTTTTTTCTAAATAGTTATTTATTGCTGCTTTCAGGGCATCAGCTGCAAGAACAGAACAATGCATCTTTATAGGCGGCAGACCACCAAGTTCTTTAGCCACATCGTTATTTGTTATCTTCATAGCTTCTTCTAATGTTTTACCCTTTGCAAGTTCTGTAATCATGCTGCTCGTTCCTATCGCCGCAGCACAACCAAATGTCTCGAATTTTATATCTTCTATTCTGTTCTCTTTTACTTTTATGTAAATATACATAACATCTCCGCATACTGGATTTCCAACCTTTCCGATGCCATCTGCATTTTCCATTCTTCCCATATTCCTCGGGTTTCTAAAATGTTCCATAAGTTTTTCAGTGTACATGAGTATTACCTCCAGAGCTTTTTCGAAGCGATTTCTCGTATTCGCCAAAATCTTTCTTGAACGGAGATATCTTTCTAAGTTTTTCTACGACCTTTGGAAGCACTTCTAAAACATATTCTATCTCCTCTTCTGTGTTTTCTTTTCCGAGAGTCATTCTTAAAGAGCCGTGGCACTCATGAGGCGGTAATCCTATCGCTCTTAATACATGGCTTGGCTCAAGCGATCTTGAAGAGCACGCACTTCCAGTACTTGCATATATTCCATGACCATCCAACTCTAAAATAAGTGCCTCCCCTTCTATAAACCTGAATCCCAAATTTGCGTTTCCTGGAAGTCTTTTTTCTCTGCTACCATTAAGCCAACTATTTTCTATTTCAAGTGCTCCGTCTATCAATCTGTCTCTTAATCTTTTTGTTCTTTCGGCATCAGAATTCATCTCTCTAGCAGCTATCTGTGCAGCGGTTCCAAATCCTACAATACCAGGAACATTCTCCGTGCCAGAGCGAATGCCACGCTCGTGTCCACCTCCATGAAGAAGCGGTGCGAGATTCGTGCCATTTCTTACGTAAAGTGCTCCTATCCCTTTCGGTCCGTAAATTTTATGAGAAGAGATTGAAAGAAGATCGACATTGAGTTCATTTACGTCTATAGGTACTTTCCCAATGCTTTGCACAGCATCTGTATGAAAAACAATTCCCCTTTCATGCGCGATCTTACCTATCTCTGCTATCGGCTGTATCGTCCCTATCTCGTTGTTTGCGTGCATGATCGTAATAAGAACGGTGTCATCCCGTATCGCGTCTTCTATCTCTTTAACAGAAACTATGCCGTCTTTATCTACAGAAACATACGTGACCTCATACCCTTGTTTTTTAAGGGCTTCGCATGTAGCAAGAACTGCGGCGTGCTCTATCGCAGAAGTAATGATGTGCTTTCCTTCATGCGCAGCCGTCGTTCCTTTTATGGCGAGGTTGTCTGCTTCTGTACCGCCAGAAGTAAAAATTATTTCAGAGGGGTCTGCGCCTATCAATCTTGCTACCTCAGTTCTCCCCTCTTCAATAGCCTCTCGTGCTTCTCTTGAAAAACCATAAATAGAGGAGGGATTTCCGTATTTCTCACTAAAATACGGTAGCATTGCATCTAGTACTCTTTTGTCTACTGGTGTTGTTGCAGCATGATCAAGATATACCTTCATTCATTCTCACCGCAATTTTTTACATTGCATTTCCTGCATTTATAGTCTTGAATTATATCAGAAAAAGCAAGTACAAAATCCTCACAACTTTTTTCCATAATTCTCTTTCCGATAGGGGTAAGTGCATAGATCTTTTTCTGCCGCTCTCCCTTTTCTCTTACTTCTATATATCCGCTTTTTGTTAGTTTCTGTAATGCTGGATAAAGAGTACTGTGTTGTACTTTATCCCTTCTCATATTTTCTAGTTTTTTCATTATAGCATATCCATGCATAGGTTCGTTCTTTAGAAGCCATAATATTTGCATCTGAAAGGTTCCTAACTCGTATTTATGTGCATTATCTGACATGTATGTTATATTACATATTAGATTATTTAAAGGTTTCTGCCCCATATGAATCCATGGAGATAAAGAAAGCAGTAGCAGCAGAAGAAATGAAGCCTGCTGCGTTCATCAATCTTGTTCACATTGCGCTGGACAACTACGACGATATCTTTTCCGACTTCGACCCTTCTCCATATTCCTCCAGGCTTCTCTCTGATGATTTTCTTAAGGAAGTCCAAAAGCGCTACATCGAGAACAAAAAAGGTAATTTCGAAGTCAGATTCTCCCTACCGGCTACACTCCGCTCCGCAAAGACCGAGGCCCTCATCAAAAAAAGGCTGAAGGATTATTTTACAATGCAACTCAAGAGTATAGATTACGAGCTGAAGAAGCAGAAGGAGAAGGGCGGAATATATCTAGTCATAGGTTTTGTTATTCTATCGACCACTATACTCCTTGCAACGTATAATCACAATTCTGATTTCATTTTAAAACTCCCGGAAATCCTTCTTGTACCTTTAGGATGGTATATGACATGGATGGGAATAGAAAAGATACTTGAAACACCGTCCAAGCTTGAAGACCAGAAGAAGTTCTATGAAAAATTCGGAAAGGCGAATTACCAGTTCATATCAGAGGAGGAAATTGTAGAGCAAATAGGTACAATTGTGGCAAAAGAAGAGGAAAAGAAGTCGGAAACGGAAAAGGGAAAGCAAGAAAAATAGGGGAAAGAGCTCAAGCATGAAACGCGCGACAAGCGGACGCGTAATCAACGACGACGATGTAAAGAGTAGATAGATATGAAGAAAAATATAGCAATCCTGTTTTTTTCTCCCCTGCAGCTTTTACCGCCTAAACCCGAGATGAGTGGAAAAGAAGGTTTTTGTTATTGGAATGATTTATATTCGGAATAGCGATGGTCGTCCTTTCCATGATTTCATTTGCGCTATCCAGTAATTGCATTAGCCAGCTCTTTTGAAACGCTTCTCACGGGGTACTTTTTGTTGGCTATATTACTATCTAGCAGAAAGCTTTATAAATTTAACATGTTTAATTATACATGTTAAATGGTGATAATATGGAAAATGTAACTTTGGAAGCCGTAACAAAACAAGTAGGCAATTCACTTGCCATATTCATTCCTGCAGAAGTCAGAGATGAATTAGGTCTTGGCCCAAACGAAAAAGTAGTGGCAAGCATTCATAAAAAGAAAAAGAAGAATAAAGAGGAGATTCTATCGATATTCGGAGCCATCAAGGGTGCAAAAATAAGCTGGAGCTGCAGGGAGGATAGACTGCATGAGTGGAGAGAATAACATAATCTTTGATACATCTGCCCTAATAGAATTTTTTCTGGGTAGCGAAAGCGGTAGCGAAGTAAAAGAACTATTTATAGACGAAGGTACATCAAATTTCATACCTGCGTTAGTTATGGCAGAATTAATCAGCAAATTAAGAAGAGCAAACAAGGATCCGGCAAAGTTTGTAAGAGTGCTAAAACAAAATTGCACGATACTGGATTTAAATCAAGATGTAGCAGAAAAAGCAGGAGAACTACATTCTGATTTAAAAAAGAAAGACAAGGAAATTTCTCTGGCAGATTGCGTGATTATGGTGCATGGAAAAAATGAAAACGCCCTGATAGTTTCAAAGGATCCCCATTTCAGATATTATGAAAAAGCCAAGCTACTGAAATAGTTTTGGAATTTCTAAAAGAGTTTTAGATAATCATTCTAAATCTTTGTTTGTTGCTTTCCTGATTTTCATAATTCTCTCTCGTAATAAAGGTTAATAATGCTATTTTATTTTGATTTGAAGAGGAATATGATGCGGATTGTTATGAATTTGAAGATGGAAGCAGAATTCATTCTTAATTTACCTCGATAAAATATCTGTTTCTCTTTTTTCGGCATAGTCTGGGCTTTGACTGCGGTATTTCGCGCGGAAAAAACCTGTAAGAATTATGTAGCAACTCCCACAGTATTAATGCTGCAAAACTAATGGTTGCTTAATCAGTAAACCAAAAGCCGCGTACGGGCCGGTTTTCACGGGTTTGGTTTACTAATATGATATAATAATATATGCCAACAGATCGTTTTCCGATCTTTTCGGGGACTTTTGCCGTGCAAGCTTTATTGCGTGTTCCAGATTTTCCATATCATATTGCAGTAGTAAACCGTAACTGCCGAAACCGTTCACGTGCTTACAAATTAGGTTTACTATAATAATATATTACTGAAATTCTGGAAATGAAAGGGAAGGTTGGTTTATTATATTGGTATTTATGCAATAACAAATGCCCATTTATTTTCCAATTTTCACAAAAATAGCCGCAAGCGTGTAAGCGATCAATTTTGTAAAGACCATCATCCACGGCATTTCAAAAATTCTGAGAAAAAAGGGGATGAAAAGTATGAGTTTCATGACTCCGAAATAGCTGGCGATTCCCGTTATTATAAATATCACTACAAAAAGCGCAGAGAAAGCCATACCTATTTGTATAATTAAAGCAAGTAAATTTTCCAACAGTCTTTTGGAATTTCTAAGATTTTTCCCACTTTAACTTTTTTACTGCAAACCAGATGATGAGACCGATCATCGTGCTTATGATTCCAAAACTTAATGACGTAGTGATCGGATTCGGCAACAGTATCATGGGATCTCTCGGATTTCTCGGTATAGAAATGAACAACAATAAATCAACCCAATATATAATAACTCCAAGAAGAAAAGAGATCAGTCCTGCCTCTAATATTTCGGATTTATTCCTCAAGAAATAAAACATAAGCGGGATGCCAATCATCAAAATGGCAAGCATCAAAGTGGCAAAGATACCGCTTATAATAATTAAAGCGATGCTGATGCACACAATCAATCCAATAACCAAAGCCAATCCGAAATCCTTCCAGTTGATTTTCATGTTCTCACTTTTCTAATACTATCTTGGAATTTCTAAAATATTTTTTCAATTTAATTTTAAAATTAAAACGCCCTCACTGGGATTCGAACCCAGCTCACAGGCTCCGGAAGCCCGTGTCCTTTCTGATATGCAAATCCAGGCTAGACTATGAGGGCGTGAGCAACTTTTGATACATTTATTTATAAACTTTTTCTTGTTAGATTTATAAGAATATGTTGATTATAATATACGAAGTAAAATGGAGGTGAAAAATGTGGCAAGGAAAAATGAAAAGAGGTGGTCTCTCTTTTAGGTGGCGACCATAACAGAGGAAGACCCAGAATAATTGATGAGAAAAAGAAGGATCTAATTTTGGAGCTTTATTGGAGCAGTAATTTAGGAATTAGAAAGATTGCTGATTTTGCCGGCGTCTCAACAATGACTGCATGGCGCGTCGTAAATTCCAGCGAATTAGTAGGTGAGGCTGTATGAGAGATACAAAAGGAATGAACAGAAATAATGGAAAGCCCTTGAACGCAAGCACTGTAGCAAACCAGATGGTAAAGGAAAAACCAAAGGTTCAGCAACAAACGCCATCTGAAAAGAAAATTTCAAAAGAGTTAGAGAAATACAAGCCTGAGTCCGAAGGACCACTAGATCCTATGGGACTTGTCGCCGGTATATCTCTTTCAGGAAGCTGCGGTTGCTGATTTTTTCTTTTATTTTTTCGAAATTATACAAAAAATGACAACCTGAAATTTTATTCTTAAAAAAGCTTTTGTCTTTATCTCTACTTTTTATCAAAAATACTAAAATTTATAAATATGTAGGGGTAAATTTTATTATGGTAAGTATAAGAAAGAAAGTTATAGGAAGACAAACTTATTACTATTTAGAGCACACCATAAGAAAAGGTAAAAAAGTAGAGAAAAGGGAAAAATATATAGGCAAAACACTACCAAAAAATATTGATGAAATAAAAAGAGAATTTCTTTCTGAAATTTATAGAGAGAAGTGGTATCCGCTATTTGATAGAATAAAGAAAAATTTTTCTAAAGAGTTTAAGCAATTACCAAAAGCTGCAAGAGAAAAAGAAATTGAAACTTTTTCAATCAGATTTACTTATGATACACAAAAAATAGAAGGTTCAAAATTAACGTTAAGAGAAACAGCAGATTTACTGGAAAAAGGAATAACACCAAAGCTTAAACCTTTGTATGATGTTAAAGAGGCAGAAGGACATCAAAAGGTCTTTTATGAAATGCTACAATATGAGAAAGACTTAACTTTGCAAGTTATTTTATATTGGCATAAAAAATTGTTTGAAGCATCCAAGCCAGAGATAGCTGGAAGGATTAGAGAACATCAAGTGGCTATATCAGGAAGTAAATTTACACCACCATTTCCAGTTGAAATTTATCCTTTATTAAGAGAGTTTTTTAGGTGGTACAATAAAAACAAGAAGAAATTGCATCCAGTAGAATTAGCTGCTTTAGCACATTTAAAATTTGTGACCATACACCCATTTACAGATGGTAATGGAAGGATAAGTAGGCTAATGATGAATTTTATTTTACATAAACACGGATATCCAATGCTAAATATTCTCTATGAAAAAAGAGTTGGTTATTATAATGCTTTAGAAAGAGCACAAATTAAAAAAATGGATGAAATCTTTTTACAATGGTTTTTCAAAAGATACGTTAAAGAGTACAAGAGATATCTTTTTCGAAATTATACAAAAAATGACAACTGAAATGAAATATAAGAAAACTAGTAGTAATGTAGTAATAGGGCGAGTTCCCGAACATTAATGAAAAGACCTCGTAGTCAAGAAGAACACTGAAGAGATGAATTTTGTTAAAATGCTTAAGAAGGAAGGTAGGTGACAAAAAAGGGCGTGGTGGTCCATCGAGCAATCTCAATAGAATAGCATTATAACGGAATCTTCATTTGGTTATCAAATTTTTTGGAAGGATTATTCCTTTTTGCTGTACGCAGCGAAGTCTTTTTCTGCATTTTTCTGATTACCATCTTATATTTGTCGTCTTCAGAAGCTTTTTCTATAAATTTTGGAATCAAGAGTTGTTCGTTACTAGACCCGCTGCACTCTTGTTTTGATATTAACATCTTCCTTTCGTTCTTGACCTCAATTGCCCTTTTTATAAAACTCATCAATATCAAAATGCAGTTTTGCTGTATTTTGCGATAATTTCTTTCGCTTTCAACCTTTCCCAAAAGTTTTTTTCTGTGATCAATGTTATAGAAAGGGCTCATAAGAAGATCTTTTTGTTCTTTTGTAAGTTGTCTTCCACTTTCAATTAGGTAATCTATGTCCATATGGCCCTTAAATCTTTTCAAGACCTTGTTGTCAAGTTGATTTAGAAACGACTTTATTGTTATTTCTTTACATTTCCCACTTAAAACCGCTTCAAGTGTTTTTGAATATATCTTCCTAAACATCTTCCACCCGTCGTCTGTGATTGCAAATTCTGGGTGAAATTGCACACCCATAACTGGATTTCCATTAAAATAATCAGTAGCGTCTGCGATCTGTATTCCACCATTGCTTACAGCCAAAACCTTGAGCACATTGTTACCGTTCATTATTTTACAGCAATGATTTACAGGAAATATAAGATGATCGCCAGCTTTTCCTACACCAGCAATGTCCTCGTACAATACGACCTCTCTTAAACCAACTTCAAACTCGTTTATTGGTTTTGGTTTGTCACCAGCTAATTTTGCTATCACGTGAAGCCCAAAGCATATACCGAAGGTTGGAACAGTTCGAATTACTCTATTCACCTGCTCGAGTGCAACCTCAAGATCCTTAGAATATTCTATAGTCGAAAGCGGACTGCCCCCTATTAGGATCATATCGTAATTATCTTTCGGTAAATCCTCCTGCAGCGCTCGGATGTAGTCGGGACTGACAAAAAACCCGTTTGGAACAGCTCTTTTAATCGCTGAAACAAGGATATTTCGTACTACATCCTGTCGGTATTTTATCTCCACCGGAGTATAGTCAAGAATTGCGACCTTCAATATCTCGTTCATATTATTAATAAAGAATAAGCATACATTTTAAAATATTACAACATAGAATTACAGTATGGCAACATGTAATATTATTAATATCGAGAAATGCAATAGAGGTGTGATGAAAATATCTACCCATCAATTAAAGCAAAAGATAAATGTACTTAGAGAAAAGGAGGAACTCGCAAGGGACGCTACGTTTAGGATAGCAAAAGAGAAGAATCTTTCAGAGAATATTGTCTTTCAAGGAGGAAATGCACTTCATTTTATATACTCTTCGCCGCGGTATTCGTATGATCTCGATTTTGTCTTAAAAGATAAAAAAGTAAACCTTACGTGGGTTGTTAGTGCTATTTGTGACGTGCTAGAAAAGGAATACAATGTAGAAAAAGCGAGAAACAACAACAAAAATTTGAAAGTAGTAGAGAGAATAAAGTATTGGAAGAAAAATTCAGAGATACGCGGTGTAATAGAAATTGGGGATCAGATATCTCTATTTCCGATAATCACAAAGGGTGAATTTTATCCGCTTCTTGTAGAACAACCTCGCGAGATATTTGCAGACAAGATCGTCGCAACGCTTGATCGTATTGATAAAAGGGATTCATTAAAAGGAACGGATTTATTCGATATCCTTTATATAAAAAACGTACTCAAAGAGTTACCGACCGCCAAGGAACTTCGAAAAAAAGCAGAGACGTATGGTTTTGAGGGTTGGAGAAAAGAGGTTGTTAAAAAAACAATTGAGTATATTAGCTCTGAGAAAAATTTCGAACGCATAGAAACAGACATAAGAAAATCTATGATGCCAGATGTATCAAAGATTTATAAATTCGGAAAGGAGTTTTTTGAGGATGCTGCTAGCTGTTTTGTGAACCTTCTTACTTTGGTGTAATCAACAAAATTTGTGCGCACGTGATTCACACAAGCAACTTTTTTTAATCTTTTCACACAAATATATGTTTCATGAAGCTTAGCTATAATGCTACGAAGTTAGAAATCGAGATGTTAAGGAAAAATAGAGAACAGAAACCGCTGAAAAAGGTTCTGCTCGAAATGGGTATAACGCTTTTCGCAACAAATATTGTGGTAGGCAGCACCCTCTGCTCGCACGAAAAAAATGAAGTCAGCATTTCCCAAATAACAGAATTGGTTAGGCAAAAGGCCAAGGGAAGAGAAGTAAATGTCAGAGAAAAGAAAGGGTTCTGCGCCGTGCATTGTAGGAAAGACGGCGAAGGACCTTTTAGTTCAAACAAAACAGTTTATGAGGTAGATTTTTCAACCGGTGAATTGTATCACAAGGAATTTTACAGCAAAGAGGGCTTTCTTCTTGTAGAGGGGATAGGAAACAAGAGCGAGAGATGGTTCAGGAATCCGAACTGGAAGGGTAAAACGATGCTTGTCAGGACGCTGAAGACAGGTAGTGTGTGGTACCCAATAAATGATTATACGGATGAGGAAGCAGAGAGGCTCTGGACAAGAATCAAGGCAGAGTATTGATTCCAATGCGTCGAAATGTAAGCCACTTTCTCGGAAACACATAAATAAAAACCTTCTCTGAAAAGCATTTTTCATGAATATTCGAAAACTACTTATCGTATTTGTGCTTCTGTCGCTTTTTTCTTTATCACGAGCCAGCACCACATGCGAAGTTAATGACTGCAAGATAACCATAACGATAAAAATCGCTTTTGCCGGTGCAGATGATGCGTATATACAAAATGCGAAAAACGAAATAGAAAATGTCTGGAATGGCCCCAATGGCCGGACATATGGAGACTGTAACTGTCCTGTAAGCTTCAAGGTCGAGACAACGAAGACGGCTGACTGCGTGAACAACCCGCCTGCGGGTTATCACTGCATTACAGTTACAGATTACAACAATAATCCGCCAAGAAACCAGACGAACTGGACCGGTGCGCAATTTTACTTAGGATATATGTACGGAATTGCAACGGGCAATGGAGGTAACAGCCAGAAAGGGTGGTGGTCCAACATAATGAGCAGGCCTGTTGACCCGAACAAACCGGACGACGAGCACTACAAGGACTTTGCGCACGAAGCTGGGCATATGATTGGCCTTGAGGATTGCGATGGAGGGTTGATGTGCCAGACAAGCGGTCCGAATTCAAATCCAACGCAGGCTAATATCGATGAAGCGGTTAACGAGATATGCGGGGCGACTGCCTGTCCAGATAGATGCTGCTGCGGAAACGGAGTTATCGACAGGAATAAGAACGAGCAGTGCGACCCGATGGTTGGTGGCTGTAGAAGCTTTGAATACTGCTGTCCTGTTTGCTGCCATTGCTATCGCAAGGTCTGCTTTCCTGAAAATGGGGAATACGCAGACCAGGAAAACTGTCAAGCGAACTGCGGCCCAGATGCAAAATGCTGTTATAATTACAAGACAGGCTGCTGGGACTGCGTAACCTTTACAATCGTGGAAGAACCGAAATATGTAAGCAGCAAGATACAAGGGATAACAGAGGACGATCACACAAGACAGGATGAAATCCAGAAGATAAGGAATTTCTACACTGAGGGGTTAAGAATAGTACCAACATTGCGCGAGTTTTTGACTAATGAAAGAATCAACATCATAATAACAGGAGGGAATACTTATCATCTTTTGATAGATAAGGGGGAACTTTACGAAGTGGATGCAGGAGCAGTTGCCGATCCAACGGTCAAAGTAACTACAGATATAGGAGTGGTTAATGCCATACATTCAAGAGAATTAAGCCCCGTTACTGCAGTTAAGGAGAAACGGATAACAACCGAAGGCGTGGGATTCCTTAATGGAATAAAATTCTGGCTTATCGGAGTCGTAATAGACAATTTCGTTTCATCTGAACGAATTCCTGAAGGAAGGGTAGTTGAAGAAGAGACCACAATAGTAGAAGTGCCAACAGGAAGGGCGATACCAAAGGAATTGGATGTTCCTGCAAGCGGCGGTGAATTCCCTGAAGGAAAGATTCATGAGAATGTTCTGAAAGTTGATACTTATTACGAATTGGACTTCAACTTTAGTGGCGTAGGCGTCTATGGCAGATAAAGAGTGCAGAAATATAAACAGTAGCGAACAGATTACTCGACATGCACAGAATATTGTTTAGGTTCAAATATCCGAAACTACTGCTCTTTATTCTCAGTATTGTTGTTGCGTGGTTGATATTCAAAGAAGCGTCTGTTGATGGCATTCACGAGCATCTGCTTGTACTTGGATATTTTGGTATATTTATCGCGGGATTTTTTTATGTCTACGGTCTGACTTCGGTACCCGCAACTGCAATACTGCTCGTCCTTTCAAAAGACGAGAATTTTCTTCTCGCAGTTCTGGCCGCAAGCCTCGGTGCACTGCTTGCAGATCTCCTTCTCTTCTTTTTTATAAAGTACGAATTCAAGGATGAAATCGAAAAACTACCAACAAAAAAATTCTTCAAAAGTAAGGATAAAAGCTTTCTGCATCAGATTGAAAAATTCTTTTACCTGGTTGTCGCGGCACTCATAATCGGCTCACCCCTGCCTACGGAAATCGGCATTACCATGATGGCTTCGATAAAACAGATGTCAGCGAAGAAATTTGCAATTATAGCATATCTTCTCCACACCACTGCTCTCGTCCTAATAATCATGGCAAGCAAGACGATTTTCACACCTTCAGCTTGAAACTATTTTTAAAAGGATAGAAGAAGGATATGATTTATGAAACCCACAATAAAAATAGGCTGCTGTGGATGGGGCTATCTGATGCCAAAGGAAAGGTTCGGCGATGATTGGAAGGAGCAATTCCCATCTGTCCTTTCTGCATACGCCTCTCTCTTTTCGCTCGTTGAAATAAATTCGACCTTTTATAGAATTCCAAAGGTTTCAACTGCAGAAAGATGGTTTGAGGAAGCAAGGAAGCAGAATAGAAATTTTGAATTTACTGTTAAGGCAAGTCAGATAATCACTCACAAAGCAGCGTTCGAAAAGGAAGCGTTCTGGGCGTTCGAAAGAATGAAGGAAATCTGCGCTGCCCTCAGAGCAAAGATGCTTCTTCTCCAAACACCGGCGGGCTTTGGGCCGAGCGCTGCGAATGTTAAAAGGATGCGTGATTTTTTCAGAAAAATAGAAAGAGAGAGTTTGATGATAGCTTGGGAACCGCGCGGAAGATGGTGGGAAAAACCAGAGACGATAAAGGAGCTATGTAAGGAATTCGACCTTATAAATTGCGTGGACCCACTGAGAAATGAACCTCAATATTTTGGGAAGAAAAACATAGCATACTTTAGATTGCATGGATTTGGAAGACCAACAATGTATCAGTATGTTTTTTCTGATGAAGAACTAGCGAAAATAAAGAGAAAAGCACTTTCGTTGAAGTGCAGAGAATGTTACGTCCTCTTTAACAACATGTCAATGTACGACGATGCGATGAGATTCTTGCGTTTGCTACCAAAGTTTAAAAATAATTATTCAAAGTAGTAAAGACAATAGTAAAACAAGGGATGATCCTATGAAAGGAATTTTAATGTTATTAGGGCTTTTGTTGGTTTTTGGAACAGCCATGGCAATTCCTAGAGACAACGCAACACTCGAGACCTGTAGGGACATGTGCGGGGATGGAATCTGCCAAGAAATAGTGTGCACGGCGATAGGTTGTCCGTGTCCGGAAACAGCAGAAACATGTCCAGAGGATTGCAGACCAGAAAGAGTAGCTCCACCTGAAGAAAGAAGATCTCCATTGCCAGAGCCGCGAGAGCCTGAACCGCTGAGGAAAAGGACGAGAGAAGGTCAGGCAGTAGGAAGTGAAACTAGCGTTGGCATTGCAACTGAAGTGCGTGAGATAATAGAACAGAGAAAGAGTGGCGCGCTCGAAGTTCCACAAGGGCAGATTGTAAGTATAATCGCACGAACGCACGTAATTAATGTTGAGAACGAAACCATACCACTTAATGCGACAATGCCGGTTAGGGTGAGGCTTGAAGAAAGAGAGCACGTTTTTAAAATAAATTCAACGAAAGAAGAGGAAATTGAAATAGAAGAGAATGGTACGATAGTAAGAACAAGGGAAACGGTTCGTCTGTTCAATGATAGGATACTTATTGGCGAGAATGAAACTGCAGTGACAATTACTCCAGCGCAACTCCATGAGCGAATAAGATTGAAGAGAATAGATGCTGTACAGCTAACTGTAGAGAATGAAAATCCATATTATGATATAAACGGTACAAGATCAGGCAAACTTCTCTGGCTGTTTGATGTAGAACTACCTATACAAGCACGGGTGCATGCTCAAAGCGGGATTGTGGAAAGAGAGCAAGGGCCTTGGTGGGCGTTCCTCGTAACAACGCATGAATAACTAATCCTGCTCCAGAATTTTTTGCACCTCTTCTTTTTTTGTTTCTAAACATTTCTTGCAGAATGTGTAAGTTTTTCCTACGAGGCTTTTTCTATAAACACGTTCCTTTTCGTCTAATTCCTTTTTACATACAGCGCAACTGTTATCGCCTTCAAACATATTATCACTAGATACCGAAGATATCTCAGTATCAAATAAAATCAAAAAACAAAAGAACATTAATCCGCCAATATTCCTAAAATAAACATCATCCTTTATTTTAGTATCTTGGTCTTCTTGGTCTATAGCAGTTTCTACAATAGACCGGTCTTCCTTCAGTAGGCTGGAACGGCACCTGGCAAGGCTGTCCGCACTTTGCACAGACTGCATCGTACATCTTCCTTTCGCGGCCGTATCCGCCTTCACTTTCTCCCATTCTATATTCACCTATTTTATACTAACCCATTCAAACTCAGCCAAAAGCCGATCAATGGGTTCCTGTTATTATTGGCTCAATGGTAATATTTAAACCTATGCTTTTCTTGCTATCACACAAGTTCTTTGAATCACAGTTATTATCGAGAGGATTATGGCGATTATTACAGAATAAACAAAATAATCCATCGAAATTAGTATCCCGGCAGACATTCCTAAGGCAAGAAGAATTATTCTCTCGCTTCTTTCAAATACCCCTCCTAGCTTTTTTGCCTCTTCATGGCTTAGCACTCCTGTATGGTCAGCATATGCCCTTACATAAGACGGCATACAACTACCAAAAAAAATGAGAAGAGCAAGCCAGATTTTCGAGTCAAGCCATATGAATGGTAATGGATAAAACATCATTGCGAAGAGAAATAACGCTTCTACAAACCTGTCACATACCCCATCCAGAAAAGCTCCTAGTTTTGTTTCTTCTCCTCGCGCTCTTGCAATCGCCCCATCTAACATATCGATTGCTCCTGCTATGACAAAGAGAAAAAGACCATAAATAAGATTGACTGTTATTATTTCGTACGCACCTGTTATTGCAACTACTATGGAAATTATGGTCCATTGATTAGGGCTAAGAGGAATAAATGAAAAGATTTCCCCAATTTTAACTTGGATCTCTTTCAATCTTTCGTTCTGCTTAAGCATCGATATTTTCTTTATGTTAAAATTATAAAGGTTGCTTATTATCCACGCAAATATTGCAGTCAGGCCGCTGATTGTTCGATTAGAAAACACTTTTAAAACCTTTCTAGCACATTATTTATTATGGCCATGAGTGAAAAAGAGATATTAGAGAAAATTAACAATCCGAATGTGAAATGGTTCGATAAAACAATAGTTATAACTGCAGCAGGAGAGCAGGGAATGGTTCAGTTCGAAGAAAAATTTATCGAAATGATGTTTGCTGAAAAGAATTTTATGGTCTGCGAGGCGCTCGCAAAGGCTTTAGTAGATATGTTAGGCAGGGACGACGCTACCCTACTTGCTTCATTTAGTCTGATGCTTGATGACGATAATAGCGCAACAAAATATGGCGGTATTGTCGGGCTTAAGATGACAAACCCATCGCCGTTTACTGCGAAGCTCTTTCGTCTTCTGGTTTCTGAAAATGAGGACGTTCGAGTACGCTCAGAAGCTGCAGCCGCACTCGTTGGTCTTAAAGATGAAAACGGAGTTAATAAAGAATTGTTGCAACATGAATTCGAAAGGATTTTAGAAAATCAAAAGACGCCAGAGGTGCTGAAAAAGAATATTGGGAAGATGCTTGCAAAACTCAACGACAGCTCAGGACCAAAAGTAGTAAAACCTTCTTCGATTGATGAGGACATAAAAAAGATTTTCCAAATTCGAAAAGAAAGACCGCGAACCAGATCTGATAAGTTGACGAATAGTAGGAAGTTTTAATACTGTCTTTAAAAGTTTTGTTTTGTTTTCTTATTCTTATGAAACTTTTAGATAAAAAGGTTGCGGTAGTTACTGGAGGAGGAAGAGGGATAGGGGCTGCGATAGCACTTGAATTAGCAAAAAACGGCGCAGCAGTTGTCATCGCTGGCCGGGTGATTTCAGAGCTCGAGGAGATAGCAAAGAGAATAAACAAAATCGGTGGAAAGGTACTTCTAGTTCAGGCAGATGTTACAAAACTTGCGGATATAAGAAACATGTTTGATAAAACAATTGAGAAATTCGGAAGGATAAATATCTTAGTAAACAACGCGGGCATTCTTCATTATGGGTCGTTTGCGGAAATGCCTGATGATATGGTAGACGCGATAGTGAACGTAAATCTTATTGGCCTTATGCACTGCACAAAAGAAGTTATTCCGTATATGCGAAAGCAGAAAGATGGGCTTATACTAAACATATCATCGGTAGCTGGAAAACATGGATATGCTGATCTAGCTGTTTATTGCGCAACAAAGTTTGGCGTAATTGGTTTTACAGAATCTCTTGCACAAGAACTCGAGCGAGAGGGGATAAAGGTTTATGCGATATGCCCAACTTCGACTCAGACAAAGATGTGGGAGCAGATATCAAGCCAGCCCGCAGAACATGTTCCGGAAGATGTTGCACTGGAAATAATAGACCTTATAAAAAACATGAAGAAGATACCAACTGGTAAAGCGATAGATGTCAGGAAGCATGTTTAATCTATTTTTTCGAATGATACTACTTCCTCAAATTTCTTTTTCTTATTTATTGAATGTGTAACTTCTTTGATTAATACATCAGCAAATTTTTCATCAGATTCGTACCCTACAGGGATAACGGCTATCGGTATGAACCTCTTCGGTATCTCCAACGCCTTTTGCAGCTTTTCGGCAGAAAAGCCAATAGTAACGCATGCGCCAAGCCCTAGATCGGTCGCAGCCAAGAGCAAATTTTCTATTGCAAGTCCAATATCAAGAAGATACGTCTTCTGCTCCTCTCTTCCATAAAAGGCGGAACTGTCTGCAAATGCAATAATTATTACCGGCGCTTTGCTCATCCAACGGTTATAGCTCGCGATTGCAGATAGTACCTTCTTCTTATTTTCTTCTTCTGCAATCACAAGAAAATACCACGGCTGCCTATTCATACCAGATGGTGCACGTATCGCAGCATCAAGAATAGAAATTATCTTCTCATTCTCAACTGCTTTATTAAGAAAATCGCGTACCGAATGTCTTTTTTCTATCGCCTCGAGTGTCTGCATCGGCATCACTTTTTCGTTTTCTATTTTTTTCTTCTTTTTGTTTTTCCTTCTTTTAAGATTTTTTCTGCATCAGCAAGTGCTAACTCCTCTTGCTTTAGAAGATTTAGTTCAAGCTCCCCCATAGAAGGAGCAGCATCCTTAAATTGCAACCTGTAGTCATCTAACTCCTTCTTTGCATCTAAAACTCTCTTTCTAGCATCTATTATCTGCTCTTTTATCTCTGCCTTTTGTTTTTCGTCAACAGCGCTTTTAAGAGTATTTATGAGATGGTCCAAATTTTCGATCGCGCGTCTAAAATTCCATATTAGGTTTGTCAATTTATCAATGTCTGCACCTGGCTCATTTTGCCCTCTTTCTATATCTGGAGTTTCTTCTTCGTATACTGGCTCTTCCTTTTCAGGCCCTTTGTATTCCTCTGCTATCTCTTCATCTTCTTCATCTCCCATAGGCACCACTGCGAAATAATCATAGTAAAAGTTTTTAAAAAATGTTATCACAAAAGAAAAGAAGAAATAAATAAAAATAAAATAAAAATAAATGAGGGTTGAGAAAAAATGTCAACAAAAAGATACCTTTTTTCGTCGGAATCGGTGACAGAGGGTCATCCAGATAAGATATGCGACCAGATAAGCGATGCAATTCTTGATGAGATGCTAAAGCAGGATCCGAACTCTCGGGTTGCTGTTGAAACAGCCGTCACCACTGGTCTTGTAATGGTTATGGGTGAGGTTACAACGAAAGGGTATGTAAACGTTGCTGAGGTAGCACGCAACGTCATAAGGGACATAGGATACACCTCTCCAGAATACATGTTCGACTGCCATTCCTGCGGGACTATCGTCTCGATCCATGAACAATCCCCGGATATAGCACAGGGGGTTAACGCTGGTGAAGGAAGAGAACAAGGGGCTGGGGATCAAGGGATAATGTTTGGATATGCGACAAACGAGACACCGCAACTTATGCCCCTTCCAATTCAGCTCGCCCATGAGATGGCATTTAGGCTTGCGCAGGTGAGAAAGAATGGCACGCTTAAATATCTTAGACCAGACGGAAAAACACAGGTAACGATCGAGTATGTAGATCACAAACCGAGTAGGGTTCATACAGTTGTTGTCGCTGCTCAGCACGATCCTGAGGTATCGCTTGAGCAGATAAGAGAGGACATCACGAAGCATGTCATCAAGCCAGTCTGTGGAAAATGGTTCGATGACGAAACGATCATTCACGTTAACGGTACTGGAAGGTTTGTTATAGGAGGACCGAGTGGCGATTCTGGAGTAACTGGAAGAAAAATAATAGTTGACACGTATGGCGGAAGAGGGCACCATGGCGGGGGTTGTTTCTCTGGAAAGGATCCATCGAAGGTTGACCGTTCTGGAGCATATATGGCCAGATACGTAGCAAAAAATATAGTTGCTGCAGGTCTTGCAGACGAATGCGAAATTCAAATTGCATATGTTATTGGGGTAGCAAAGCCGCTTTCGGTATTTATAGACACGAGAGGAACAAATAAGATACCGGTGGAAAAGATAGAGCAACTCGTTTTAAAACATTTCTCCTTTAAACCTACTGATATGATCAAACGTCTCGACCTCTTAAGACCTATATACAGGAAAACTGCTGCCTATGGACACTTTGGTCGCGAGGACCCGGATTTCACATGGGAAAAAACAGATATGGCGGACATGCTTAGAGAAGAGGTGAGATTGTGAATGCTGATTTTATGCTATCTTTTTTGAGACCATTATATTTGTCGCTCATTTTTATTATCATCTCAGTTAGCATAACTTCTGTTTCTTTTGGAGTTGTTGCTGATAACACAAATAACTACGAAAGTAAGAGTATAGATATAACAGTCTATTATGGCGCTGGCTGCCCTCACTGTGCGCGTATGGATACGCTTCTTGAGGAACTAAAATTAGAGTATAATTTGAATATAGTGAAAAAGGAGGTATATTTAGATGCAAAAAATCGTCAGGAAATGTTCGATCTTTACATACGGTTTGGAAAAGATCCAAACGAAGGCGGGGTACCAACATTACTGCTCGAAAATCGCTCTATGATAATTGGCGAAGTCGACAAGGAAAGGATGAAAGAGATAATAGAGGAGCACATTGCAAATACGACACTAAGTGGTATTTTTACACAATGGTCTTTTAGTCCGATAGAGGAAAGAGATGTAACAAGTCAGCTTACTCTAGTTACATTAATAGGGGCTGCGATAGTTGATTCTATAAATCCATGCACCATTACAGTTATGGTGCTGCTCCTTGGAACAATACTTATGATTAGGGGTGGAAGACTGATGCTCCTCGCCGCTAGTATTTTCATAGGAGTGGTTTTTATATCATATTTTCTTATGGGGCTAGGGATACATTATTTTGTTGTGAGTACGGATGCAGCAAACATCTTTTATAAAATAGTAACCGGCGCTGCGTTCATACTTTCTCTTATGGAATTTAATGCTTATTTTAATTATAAGCCAGGATTCTTTGCAGTGGAGATGCCGATGTTTCTAAGACCAATTCTCAAGAATGCATTTAAAAAACTCAAGGCAGCAGGTGAAGATAACAATAAAGAAGAAACGAATGGAAAATTGCTTAAGAATATTTTTATACTGCTATTAACGGCTATTATTGCACTTATCTGTTCGATATTTCTACTACCATGTTCTTCAGGTCCATATCTCATGGTTCTGGGAATGCTTTCAAAAGCAGTAACGTTGAAACTGCTTATGTATCTAATACTTTACAATATAGTTTTTGTAATGCCAATGGTTATAATTACGATCGTCATCTACATCGGAAAGACCAATATCGAGGAAGTAAGCGAGATGAAGGAAAAGTACATAAGAGAACTACATCTTATTTCTGGCTTAATATTGTTTGCTCTGTTCTTAGTAATGCTCTCTCAGATAGCCAATACGTTCTAGAAATTATATACGCCAAGATCCGCCCTCCATTTTTCTGAATTTCTTATTATCCTTCTGTAAAAGTCTATAAATGCCTCGGCCTCGTTTTTTATGTATCTCTCGATAGCCGCATAATCCCTATTTTCGTAATATTCTTTTATCACGCTGCCATCATATTGTTTTGTGCTAAACCTGCGAAGACTGGAACCCTTAAATCTTCCATTGTTCAGAAGGATGGTAAGATGCTTTAGGTCTATGTATGGTTTATTATAGAAACTCGGTTCCTTTTCCCCTATATACTTCATAATTTTAGATTCGAAAAAATCGAATTCAAAGTTTAGGTTAAAACCAACTGGAATAAAATCCCATGTCCCGCGGTTCTGTATAAATCTTGTATAGAACCGCCTTACTATGTGTTCTTCTGACGATTCCCATCCTTTTAATATTTGAAGATTACCTATTGGTTCGCCATGAGCGTCTATTTGCTGAAATTGAATGGTTATTATTTCATCGAATAGGGGGTTTGGTTTCGAACCTTTCGAGTATGTTTCTATATCTAGATAATACCTGCCCACGTACAAAGCCCCCATGAGTACTTCTCAAAATTTGATTTTGTTTGAAACATTCTTTTTAAAACCTTCGCCATTTAAATATTTGTGCTTTTTGGCGTTAGTCTTCTTTATACAAGAAGGCGAGCCGGGTGATTTTCGATGAAGAGAACAAACATAAAGAGAATTAAATCTCGAAAAGAGAATCCAACCTTGTTATCACTGATAGAAACTCTATTAAAGGACGGGAAACCAATATGGAAAAAGGTCGCTTGCGAACTTTCCAAGCCTAGAAGGAAGAAGGTAGAAGTTAATCTTAGTAAGATAGATAGATATGGACTAGAAAATGGAACGGTGATAGTACCTGGAAAGGTACTCGGTTCTGGAAATCTTTCCAAAAAGATTACAATCGCAGCGTTTTCATTTAGCGATAGTGCAAAAAGGATCATAGCGAATGCTGGCGGAAAAGCGATTTCGATAGAAAGTCTTTACAAATCAAACCCAAACGGAAGAGAAGTCATCGTGATCAAATAGGTGATAACAATGATAGTTATAGATGGAACAAACGTTATTTTTGGAAGGATGGCAACGTTTGTTGCTAAAAAGGCTCTTAGCGGAGAAGAAATTCGCGTTATAAATGCTGAAAAAATCGTACTTACTGGAAATCCAAGTGTTATCGTAGAAAGATATTTACAAAGAAGAAGAGCTAAACATACTGGAAACCCAGAGCTATCTCCTAAATGGCCGAGAGTGCCGCATATGCTTATCAAGCGGATGATAAGGGGGATGTTACCATGGAAAACTGCGAGGGGAAAATCAGCGTACAAAAGAATAATTGTTTACAGCGGCAACCCAAAAGAGCTTAAAGCCGGAGAAATTGCAATTAAAAAATATGATGGTGTGTCCCCACATATAACTGTCCAAAAATTATGCGAAATGATGGGATACAAAATGATAAAGAGTTGATATTATGGTTGAAAATCTTGAAACCGAATCAAAAGAAGAAACAAAGAAGGAAAAGAAAGCAACTATGCCTCAGAAGAAAAAATCCATTAAGAAAAAGATTGCAAAAGAAAAGATAGTTATATCAAGAGGAAAAAGAAAGGAAAGCAAAGCAAGAGCCAGGATAAGAAGCGGTCGTGGCGTAATAAGAATAAATCATAAAAACTTAACATCTTTCAATAATAGTTATATAAAAGAAATAATAATGGAACCATTAAGATACATCGGGCCTGAAGCAAATGAAATAGACATAAATGTTTCAGTTACCGGTGGAGGAGTTATGGGGCAGGCGCAGGCTGCGCGAACAGCAATAGCACGCGCGCTTGTTGCGTATTTCGATAAGATGAATCTGAAGGAAAAGTTTGCTGCGATAGACAGATCGCTTATCGTTGAAGATACAAGAAGGGTCGAACCAAAGAAATTCCGCGGCCCGAAGGCGAGGGCAAGATACCAAAAATCATACAGATAGATACGTATATGTCGTATGAAAAGAATAAGGTGATATGTTGGAATTCCCTGTGAGATGTTTTACGTGTGGAGCGGTCATCGGTCATCTCTATGAAGATTACAAAAAATTAACGAAGGAGAAGAGCCCGGATGTGGTCCTCGACGAACTTGGCATCTCTAGATATTGTTGTAGAAGGATGTTCGTCAGCCATGTAAATATTACGGATATTCTTGTGAAGTATAGAAAAGTATAATAA
>CAYSXZ010000056.1:0-3025 GCA_964435235.1 Microcaldota archaeon | reverse complement strand
TTTTTCTTTTTTTCTTTTTCTATTTTTCTGATCTTTGCCACAAAATTCAGACCTGTCTTGGCCGTGTTGAGATTTGTTTACTATATTTTTGTAGATTTGAATTCGATCCTTGCCTTGCCAAATCATCGGAAGTCCTGAGGTATCCTGAGGTAATATTTATAAATATTATAAGTGTAGGATAGCTCGAAAAAGAGGTGGCTAGGAGATGAAAAAAGCTGCGTTGGTCTTGCTTATACTGTTTGCTATTTCTTGTGCTGAAAATTATGTAGTAATAAACTCAATAGACGGAAGGGATGTTCTATCAGGAATATTTTATGCAAATGTAAAGGGTTATCCAGTAAAGTTCATGCCTTATCCGAATGGCAGCCCGGAGATTCTTGCTGCTAAGGTTGGCAAAGGGCACGATATCCTTCTTATTCAGTCTGCAACTAGGCCTGTGAGTAGTTTTCTTGTCGACTCCCTTGAAGGAAACAAGAATAACATAGAACTTTATCAATCTACAGACGCTGGCAAAACAAACCTAGACCTTGCAGTACGTTCCGGTGCGAGGAAATTCATAATAGTTGATTCTGCATATGCGGATGGAGCACTATCAGTTATGCCATATGCAGCAATGGAAAAGGCATATGTAATCCTATCCACAAAGGATAATGCAGCTCGTGTGAGAGATATTGTAAAAGACGCAGATGAGATTATTGTCTATGGTTATGTTAACAACGAGGTGAAGGAAAGGCTTGCTGATTTAAATCCAAGATACATAGGAAAGGGAGAGGACAGATACGAAGATAACGTTGAAATATCACGGATAATGATGGAAAAGTATAATCTAACAATGGTTATTTTTACAGAAGGAACTTTTATCGAGGAAGGAATGGTCTCCAGCAGGCTTCCATTCGTTCTCAGCGGTCGTATTGTCCCTGATGCGACTTATAATTTTGTCAAGGAACAGGTAAGGGAAGACAAGTTGAAGTCTGCTTATCTCATAGGCGGGACAATGATTGCACCTGCAATTCGTGATATGCGTGAGCGTATAAAGGCGGAGCTGCTAAACGAGGGCATAAACAAGAGTTTTGGTCTGTGGATAAGATACGGTCAGGCGCTTCCTGGCGCTGTAGAAGGTGTAATAAATCTCGACACCTTTCCCCTTCCTGCATACATACCAAAATTGAATATTTCTGAAGTTGTCTATAACACAAGAACAAAGAATCTCATGGTAAAACTTGATAATATTGGAGACGGGCCCGCGTATTTCATGACTGATATCCATATACGAGTTAATGGTGTGGATTATCTTGTGCTCGGAGATAACGAAACGCAGTTGCTCGAGTACAGGGATGTTGTTGGATTAGAGTATCCGCTTGACCTTTCTGAAATAGAAGAAGGAAACGTAACTGCAGTAGTAATTGTAAAATACGGGAGTGGAAAAAGAACGTTTGAGGATTATGCATACTACTCAGGACCGATAGCAGAGATAGAATATGTAGACACTTCAAACGTAACTGCAAAATCGGCAAGATACGATGGAGGAAAGAAGTTGATTCAGGTCACAATAAGAAACAATAAGGCCGAGCCAGCATATGTTTCATCAGATATAGAGCTTGTGTTAAATGGAGAGGAGGTGACCATAAGAGGGCCGAGGAATGATGCACTTGATCCGAATATGATTGCAGTTCATGATTTTCCAGTCGAGCTTTCAGGTGAAGATCTTGCAGCAAATAAAAACATTACAGTCCATCTGAAATACGGTGGAAAATCTGGCTTCCTGTCGAAAGAGAGTTACACCGTCATACCGCTCGAGTATGAGGAATTCCCATGGTTAATAGTTGGAATAGTAATCTTACTGATAATCTTAATCTTGCTAGGGTACTACTATTGGAAGAGGAGAAAGGAAGGTAAAGGGTGACTTTATTGGGCATGGAATCTAACCAAGTAAGATATGCCTCTTTCAGACAGAAAGAAAACAGCGGTAAATTACCGCCGCTAGCAATATTCTTTATACCAATCCTACTACCATTCCTTCTCTCAGCCTTCAGCTCATTCGGTGGCTCTATACTTTTCAATCTTTCCCATACGAACAACCTAGCTGATGATTTCTCGAATGCCATAGTAGAATTGATAACTGAAAACGAAACCATTCAGACTAATTACCAAATTGTTGAGATGCGACCTGGTGAATGGGCGCTTCTGAATATCAGCGTACCTGAAGATATTGAATATACGATGAGTATTTACGCTAAGGAACCAATCGGAGAAGAATCCTCAGCATCAGAAGAAGAGAACTTAACTAATATGAATGAGAGTGTCCGTCTTTGGGAAGAGGATACAGGTCTTTACGAAGAAGTAAGCGAGCATGCAGAAAATGAGACAGAGCAGGTAATAAACGTAGAAAATGTTACGATGGAGGTATTCCGCGAAGATTACAATGTTATTTATAGAGGGAGTGATTTCTTCCTTTTATCCTCTCAGGAATCATCTGCTGAAATAGAGAAGGATGTATTCGAAATGCTAGAAAGGAACGAAACTGTACGGATATTGGTGAAGGGAAAGGACGGCTTTGACCCTAAGTCTCAAAATATCACTGAAATTATGAAGATAGGTTCAAGAAACATCCATGTACTAGAAATAGATAAGCGCTCTCTTGGTAAGATAATAAGAATGGGCGCTGAGAGGATATATCTAGACAAACCAATGAGTGCCTCTCTAGCAGAATCAATTCCATTGATAGAAGCCAATAAGGTCCAGAATGAGCTTGGTTATACAGGAGAAGGAATAGGAATCTGTCTTCTCGATACAGGAGTAGATTACACTGCAACACAATTCAGCGAGAAGGTTGTTAGCGGTTACGATTTTGTAAACAATGACGAAGATGCTTCTGATGATAATGGTCATGGAACATTTATGGCTTCTGTTATTCATGCAATTGCACCACAAGCAACGATTATAGCGGTAAAGGTTCTTGATGAAAACGGCATTGGCTATTCTTCTAATATAATTGCTGGTATAGAGTATTGCAGAGAACAGGTAG
>CAYSXZ010000055.1:0-2228 GCA_964435235.1 Microcaldota archaeon | reverse complement strand
ACTCTGGTACAGCCCTTTCATCCCCGATTTTTCCTACTGCTTCTATAGCCTTTAGCCTTAAATCCAGATCCTCATCTTTATTCATGAACACCTCCATTAACTTCGGTACAGCCCTTTCATCCCCGATTTTACCAAGCACATAAGCAACCTCCCTTCGCACATACCAATCCTCCTTGCCGTTCTCTAAAATTTCTATTAAATAAGGCACAGCAGGTTTACCAATTTCAACAATTTCATCTATTTTTTTAAGAATCAAAAGAGAAAAAACCTTTCCTTCTATTCTTTGAAGAGAAAACACTATTCCTTCTATTCTTTGCTCCTCAGGAATTTTCTCAAAACCAATCTCTCTGAGCGCATAAGCAATACCTCTTCGCTCATTCTGATCAGCACTTTTTAGCATTTTTATCAAGTAAGGAGCGGCAGCTCCTCCAAATTTAACTACTATCTCATCATACTTGTCGAGCGCTACGCGTGCCATTACTTCTACTTCTATTCTTTGCTCCTCAGGAATTTTCTCAAAACCAATCCTTTCGAGCACATCAGCAACAGTACTTCGTATGAGCCAATCCTCATCCATATTTTTTACAATTTTAATCAAAGCAGGTATAACCCTCTCGTCATCGATACAGCTGAGCACAGCAGCAACCTCGCTTCGCACTTCCCACTTCTCCTTGCCGTTCTCTAAAATTTCTATTAAATAAGGCACAGCAGCCCTCCCCATACGTACTAGCGTATCAAAAGCCGTATTATAATCCTCTTCCGTCGTATTTTCATTCGTCAATGTATTTATCAATTCTTTTATATTTTCTTTACTATCCATCACACCACCTTTGTTATTATAAATGTATAGATATGTTTAAAAACTATTTGTTTGCAGGAAAAGATACTTCCTAATTAGTTCTAGGGAGTTGCAAATTGAAGGAAAGAAAAGTGAGTTGTGAACTATCGCCCGATAGTTACTATCGCCCTATATTAAATTTCAAACCTTCTGCTAGAAGAGGGTCTGCAAGGTAATACTTCCTGTCTCTTTTCTCTATGAACGAATATCTAAGAAGCTGCTCTATATAGTTGCTCAAACGTGCATCCGTTACATTTGGCAGGGTCATTTTTATCTCTTTCCAGGCTTTTCCCCCTTCCAACAGGGATTTTAGTATCCTAACATACCTTAGCTTATTCGGGCCTTTGTTTCTCAGGAAGTTTTCTATTTCGTTCGATGTTATTCTTTTTGCTTCCTCCATTACTTTTTTCATAGCTTTTTCATGCGGCATCCTCTTCCTGTAATGCCCGTACATCGTAAGCCATCCCATTATTCCGTCGAGGTTTTTTACAGCTTCCTCGAGCTCATCTTCAGGAATTTCCATTCCGGCCTCTTCGCACCCAAGCATAAGAAATTCTAAGGATTGGGAAGGCGTGAGCCTCCTCATTTCTATTTCTTCCTTCGCCCTTCCGTAAAGAGGGGACTCCGAAGAATACCCAGAAAACTCCTCCAACAACCCAACCTCAGAGCCAGTGAGCACGATAGTAATATTCTCAGTGTTATCATAAATGAACGAGAATAAAGCGTTCGCACCAAACCTTTTTGTTATCTGAACCTCATCAAAAAATAAAACTGCTTTCTGCCTTCTTTTTCCAACCTTTTCATCAAGTTCCTCAACAAGTTCGGCGATGTTTCCATGAGAGGGTAGCTTGAATGATGCCCCCACCCCAAAAATTCCCACCTTGCTAGTTAATTCTATCCCCTTTACAAAGCGGCTGATCCTTTTTGTTTCATCTACATTTTCTATGAGCTTCCTTAAGCATCTAGTAAGCACAGCGTTCCACTCAGATGGCCGGGAAGGGGAGATTCCTCTCACATCTATGTATGCCTTTGGCCGGTCTGTTTCAGAATAAACAACTTTTATAAGGGAGGTTTTTCCTACCCTTCTAATCCCTTTGACCACCACTAGCTTTTCTTCTTTTATTGCTTTTTTTAATGCCAGGTATTCGATTTCATAGTTGTAAAAGTCCTTTTTATTCGTCTTAGGGGCTATGTCAAACAGCATGCTTGTCTGTAGGACCTAAACTTTTATAATACTATCGCCCGATAGTTACTATCGCCCGATAGTTATCTTAAAAAGAGATGATAGTTTTAAAAACAAATTCAGTAATAAACACCAAAGGACCAAAGGTGAGGCTAATGACAATGAAGAAAAACAGAACCTCTTCGGCTGTGAGGAAAGTAAAGAGAA
>CAYSXZ010000054.1:0-3154 GCA_964435235.1 Microcaldota archaeon | reverse complement strand
CATAAACTCCATCCTCTTTTATATTCGTTCCTAAAATTCTATTTAGCAAAATCTGAAGAGCTGCAACATCAATGCCGGCCCGCAATCCTCTTGCCCCTCCTATCCAATTATACCCTTTATAAATTCCAGGAGTGCCATAGTCGAGCGAAATCATGTCAAGAAGTTCTTCGTTACTTTTTTCTTCTAATTTCTCAATCTCTGTTTTTGAAACCGCCCTTCCTCCATACGGGCTTGGCGGTACCGGTCCCCTCTTTGTTGGAGTAATCATTTCCGGTGAGATTCCTGGGGCTGGAATTGGTTCTCCAACATATTCCTTAAGCTTAAGCATTGGTTCTATCCGTATAGCATTTTGAATAATACCCTCTCTATTTGCATAATATATTGTTCCATCACTCTTTTTAATCATTATTTCGTCTGCAGTTTTTTTTACTACTTCGCCACTAATCTTTTCAACATCTCTTTTAAGTGGGTTATACATATAAATAGTTACAAAGTCGCCTTTTTTTAATTCATTATATCTCTTTTCAATTTCATCTTTTGATTGCTTTTCTATTTTTGCTTCTTCTATTTTTTTCTCTTTTGTTTCTTTTTGTTTTCTTTCTGTCTCAGCGCCTAAGTATGCCAAGCCTAAGAGGGCGGCAACCACGCCTATTCCTATAGCAGTGTATTTCCCAGCTTTCTTCCACCCTTCTAAGGATTTATACCATTTTTGTGCCTTTGCTGCTTCGACCCCCGGAGGCAATGCTTTTGCTTTTGTTAATTCTTCTGGTGCAGGACCTCTTACCATTGCTTTTATTACATCATCAGTAATTCCTTTCTCCTTGAGTGATCTTGTTAACCCACCTTCAAAGACATCCATAGCATTCTTCAAATCTGTGGTTTTCGGGCTAAGTAGCTTTATCACATCTTCCTTGTGGTTCGCTTTCAAAAAATTAACAAGTGCACTAGCTGCTTTCTCATCCATCGTAACCCATTTACCATCTACATATACTTTTGTCTTACCCATCAGCTCAAGTTTAATCTGCCTCCATGCTTCGTCTTCCCATTTCCCGCCTTTCTCCTCTATAGCTTTTGCAATATCAACAGTTCCAATTTTTTTTCCTCTCATGCTAGCTAGAGAAGCAACAATCCCTTGAGCAGCAGAACGCGTTGTACTCGGCATGCCACCAATAATTTTCTCAAAAGTCTCTTCTATCCAAGGCTTGGGCATATCACCACCGTTTATTCTTTATGTGTCGATACATTTTTATATATAACTTCATTCTCTTCTTTTTGGAACGCTACTCATGTTGTAGTCAAAACCCATCTTTTCGAGTGCAGCCGAAAGTTCAACAAGCGGACCTGTCGTAATTCCTCTTTCGCTAAGTATGTCCTTTGCCGAAGAGATCTGTCTATTTATCCACTCGATTTCCTCATCTGAAAGTCCTTCGCCAGATTTTAGTTTGCAGTAGATATAGGCAAGTATATTTATCTCCAAAAGTCCCTGAAGCGCAATGTAGTCAGCTTTCTCAAGCCCTAGCGCCTCCCCATTTTCAAGATCCAGTATCACTCCATTGATAGTTTCTTTTAAGTATTCTGGCGTGAGCTCTTTAGATTCTATCATTCTATCCAATACGCCACCAACTGTCATATCAATAGCAATTGCACCACCAAATACTGAAGGCGTACCAACTCTTTTTATCCATTTTGGTGCTTTCACCAATAATTTTCCTATTGCAAGTTCATAAGCACAGTACCAGAGAGCGATGCCAAAAATTGATTCCGCAATAGCCGGCAGAGGGTTTTCTGGTGCTTTTTTTAATGGCTGTAGCGCTATGGTATTAAAGGCGATTATTCTTCCAATTCTGGAAGCACCACCCCAAAAACCAACCCCTCCTCTTAGGCCAATAGCCTCTAAACTCCACGCAGCTCTCGTTCCAGCCGAAATTCTTCCTCCTACTCCAGCAGCACCAGCGACCAAAAGTACCCACTGCACAATAGTTATAGCTGCCGGTATTGCTGTTCTAAATCCTGGGTTATGAATAAATTCTTCAATGTCTTTTATACCTGTAATTGCACCAACAATCTCCCACAACACTTCCTTAGGCGGCGAGTAGTATTCCTCACTTTTTGCATCTGGAATTATTATTCTCGCATAGCTCCCTGAGTTTCTTGCGCATTCAATTGCAATTGTATCCAAATCACCAATCAAGTCTAATTCGGGCAGATAGAACTGACCTGTTCTTTTGTTTTTTACAAGCACCGTTCCGACAACCAACGCAGTTTCCTTCCCTCCTTTTATAACTCTGTACGAGATCGCCGCTGGTACCAAAACAGCGTCTTTCCCCCATTTATTCTGTATCCCACTAATTTTCTTATATATGTCGTCAAGGTACTCACTTAACTGTTTATACTGTTCTTTTTGCAGTTTTTCAGCTTCTTTCATTTCTTCCTCCGCCCAGGTCTTTGTAGCAACAACCATCCCTAGATAACTATCGAAGTCTATCCCCTTCATCTGTTCGATATTGAGCAATGCTGAATAGTACGCATCCGCTGATTGCTCAGCACTTTCTCTGGTTCGTCTGTCCCAATTTTCTTCCCCGCAATCAAGATCTTTTCCCACATCGCCCCTTTTGAAAAGAAGAGGTTCTGGCGAAAGTACCCACATCCCCCCATCTACATTGTAGTAATACCATTCGTTACTCACTTTCACATAATAAAGTGGTTTTATCTGTCCCTCTTGCACCCTAACACGTATATACGCCCCCGTGCCATCAGCCCCGTAGAAAACTCCCAAACCAACCCCTATAGCAGTTATGGTCCCAGAAGTTGGCAACCCCTTTTTACCCGTTGATGCAAACTCTTCTTGGGTAAAATTACCATTTTTGAAAACTATGCTCCATGCCGTATCATAAGGGAACTTGTTAACCTGGCTTTCTGCAAGATTATCCTCCCTTTTTTCTGCTGCAGCAAGAGCCATCCATTCACCATTCCGTTTTACTCATCCAAACCTTTTAACCCTTTCTATAAAATAGTGCAAAAAGAATAAAAACTAAACCTTCATCGCCCTTACCTTTACTCCCGCGGTTTTCAGTAGTTCAAGCGCATCCTCAGCGAGAGGGTACTGCTCATTATACACGACCTCAACAATTCCAGCGTTTATTATCATTCTTGC
>CAYSXZ010000053.1:0-5421 GCA_964435235.1 Microcaldota archaeon | reverse complement strand
TTAGAATACCATACAGATTATCATCTGCTTTTGCCAAACTGCTTCTATTCTTTATTGCATTTTTTCTAATGAGCTTTTTTGCGTAGGAAATGAGTTCATCATTATCCATTGAAGACAAAAAGCCGTGAGGTCTTCTCTTTTTCTTTTTCTGGATTCCTTCTGCCAGGACGTCTCCCGAAGGTCTTGGGGTTCGGTTCTGCTCTAGCGCTTTCTGAACCAATTTCATAGTCGCTCAGATATAACATATATCACCATACGTTTTTAATATCTGTAGGGCAAAACTCAGTTGGCGATTCTATGAAGCAGAACATATATTTCAAAATAATCTTACTTGCCGCCGTCTCGGCTCTCCTTATCAGCGGCTGTGTTAAGCAGACCCCTAAGGATGAAATTAATGCAGAGTTGAATAAGCAGTTTCAACTTAAGATTAATCAAACGGCGTTTATCGAAAGTGAGGATATTAGAGTTAAATTTTTGGATGTAAAGGAGGATTCGAGATGTCCTTCTGATGTTGTCTGTGTCTGGGCTGGAAGGGTGGTGGCTCTTTTGAATTTTTCAATTAAAGATCAGGAGGCAAGCTCTTTAACCTTAATAAAAAGTTCAACCAGAAACGAAAGTATCGCGTACTTTGATGGATATTCTATAGAACTTATAAGTGTGGAGCCATACCCTGTTAGTACTAAAAGAATACAACCACCAGATTACATCGCCACATTCGTCGTTTCTAAAACTACGTAATAATTAATGTAATAGGTGCATAATGCTTGGTGTGCTAGAATATTATTTTTGTAGAAAATTTGTGCTTATTCTTTGTTAGTAGAGGAGAAATCAGGCCCTAATCGCCCTTCTTCCAATCTTCAGAACGCTTGCAGAAAATTTTTTAGCATTCTTTTTTTCAAGCTGTAGTTCTCTGACAACGATAGATGGGTCGAAATATCCCCATTTCTTTAAGGCTTCTGCAAGTTCTGGATGGGTTTTTGCGTATTCTGGCGCTGGTATCCCTTCCATCACAGCATCTAGCGCTTGTCTCATGGATACGGCCCCCTTTCTCGTCCCTCCTGGATGGCCATGAACCCCAGCCCCTGATTGAATATTAGTATTCACTCCGTGGAGGGCAACAAGAGCATCCACCTTCCCTGCGTCAAGACCACCTGAGGCTATGCTAAGCATTGGGTTTATAGTATCGTGGAATTCCATTTCTAACGAACCCAAATAAATCTTCTCTTCAAGCCTCTTTTCTTCTGCAATATCATGCAATCTCTTTATCATCAATAAGGAGCCTTCCATCTTCCCAACTCCTGTGCCTATATGAAGTTGATCTATTCCAAGGAGGCGGTAGAATTTTTCGTAGACTTGGAAATTTATTCCGTAGGTCCCTCTATTCGCTGCAGCAAAACCCGCGCGATGCCCATGTGTTGCAAAACCGTACTTTTTTGTAAGTTCTAAAATTTCTTCCAATGCACTCATCCCGAGTATGTATACATCCAGCATCACTATTATGTTTTTTTGCAATCCCATTTCACGAAGATATTCCAATCTTTCTACCATTCTAGAATACTTATCAGTAATGTTGCTAGAGTAGACGTGATTCTGATTGGTTTCCTTTTCAGCTCTCTCAATAACTTTTACTACTTCGTGAAGTCTTTCCTTCCAACTACAGAAATCTTGATCAACGAGATTTTCATCGTCCTTTACGAGGTCTAATCCCCCGACGTAAGCCTCGTACGCAACATTTGCCCATTCCTTAGGTGCAAGCCCAACCTTGGGTTTTACTATCGTTCCTATATGCGGCCTTCTACTCTTTTCTGTCCCCACTATTTTTCTTATCCCTTCCAATCCAAATTTTGGGCCAGTGAATTGCTTTTGATATTTTTTTGGAAAAGATATGTCGAATACATAGAGTTCTTGAAGTTCCTTAAGCCCAAAGATGTTACCGAGAACAGAGGTCTGAAATTGTGATATATTTTTCGTATCAAAATGCTCTATCGGATAAGCGATCTTTAGGAAGCCACTATTTTTTCCAACCTTTTTTGTCCAAAACACACGCGCGCGATAGTGCTTCCATACGAAATCGTTCATCGTTTTTAATTTCGTCCACGAACCGACGCTGCTCTCAGCCGCGATTGCTTCGGCAGTCTTTTCCAGGTCGATAGAAGCTTTCGTCCAAAAGAGAACAATAAAATCATCATCTTGTGGGGAGTATTTCTTATCAATATAGCTATAACCTCCATAGACCATGTTCGCACCTACATAAAAACTACGTTCCTTCCTGCCAGCTGTGAAGGTACCTCTCCTGTTCCTTTGTAAGCACATCTTTTTTTACTCCCATGACTTCGAGCTGGAGCTCTGCTATCTTGTTGTCGAGTTCTTCTGGCAATCTTATAACAGCAGGCTTAAGTTTCCCTTTGTTTTTAACTAAATATTCGCACGCAAGAACCTGCCCTGCAAATGAGGTAGCCATGACCTCTGATGGATGACCTTCTGCAGCAGCAAGATTAACCAACCTTCCCTCTGCGGCAAGATAAATCTTCTTTCCATTAACATCATATTCTTCTAAGAATGGTCTTATTCTTCTCTTCTTCCATTTTTTATTCATGCCTGCTACATCAACCTCTACGTCAAAATGGCCTGCATTTGCAAGAAGGGCACCGTTCTTCATGTTCTTTATATGCTCTGTTGTTATAATGTGCTTATCACCAGTAACAGTCAGAAATATATCTCCTATCTTCGCAGCCTCTGCGATTGGCATCACTCGATAACCGTCAAGTACGGCTTGCATCGCCCTGAATGCGTCCACTTCTGTCACGATAACATTGGCTCCCATTCCTCTCGCACGCATTGCAACCCCTTTTCCGCAATCCCCATAACCACAGACTACAAATGTTTTTCCTGCTAGAAGGATGTTGCTCGCTCTGATTAGACCATCTATCGCAGACTGCCCTGTTCCATAGTAGTTATCCAAGAAATGTTTTGTTTTATTGTCGTTGACCGCGATGACTGGATATTTTAAAACCCCGTCCCTTTCCATCGCCCGAAGCCTTATAACACCTGTTGTCGTCTCCTCGCACCCCCCTATTATGTTCGGTAATAATTCCTTATGCTTCGTATGTATCGTTGTAACAAGGTCGCAACCATCGTCTATTGTTATGTCTGGTTTTTGCGAGATAACCTTCTCAATATAGCGATAGTAATCCTCGGTGCTCTCTCCTTTATAACCGTATACGCGAAAACCATCTTTCGCAAGTGCTGCTGCCACATCATCCTGTGTCGAAAGCGGATTGCAGCTTGCTATCGCAATCTTCGCACCTCCTGCCGCAAGCGTTCGAACAAGAACAGCAGTCTCCTTTGTTATGTGGAGTGCAAGGCCGATGGTAAGACCGCGGAATGGTTTTTCCTTTGCTACCCTCTCTTTCAATTTTGCCATCAGCGGCATATGCGCCTCAGCGTATTCTATGTTTAGCCTCCCCTGCTCCTCAAGGGATAAATCTTTAACCTCGTAATTATTATTCGTATCCATGCACGCCACGAGATAAATTCTAGCGTTAGATTTAATTAAGTATCGGCGGCACTCAACGTGCTGCTAGAATTGAAATCATAGTTTCAGTAATTTCAAACTATCCTCCGGAAACATCAGAAAAATAGAGAGCGGTATCTTATTATCATCTATGGTCTCCCTTGTCAGATAGATCACTCCTTCCCTTTCCTTTATCGTTTTTCCGAATTTGCATTCCAGCCTAAAGGTATTTGCACCGTAATTAATGATGAAATCCGTTTCACCATCTCGCTTTTTTTCAAAATGGATGTAGCGCCTGATATCAAAGTCGTTTTCCTTTGTTTTTGAATCGATATACTGCTTCATATTTTCATAAGCACTCAGTTCTGCTAGTTTTCCTGCAGTTGTCGCGTCGATATTGCTTATAGCTACTGTACTGATCTTTCTGCTTTTAAATAGGCTAAGCCAAAATATAAACGGATCGGTAAAGTATATCTTCTTGTTTTTAGGGGCCCCTGCCATTGCCCGTTTTGATTTTTCTATGTAATCGACAACGAACATGTTTTTAAGTATCTCTATATATTCTGCTATGATAGGATGACTCGTTCCCTTTGCGAGTGAACTCCACGAAACGTCGTTGGTCATGGCATTTGCTATTCCGTCCATTATGTGTGTGGCAGTTTCAGGTGACCTTTTCAATCTTGCAAGCTCACCATCTATCCATGCTGAATATATGGAAAAAATATTCTCGTTGAGCATCTGCTCTTCAGCTAGGTTGTTTATCGCCTTTATGAAACCTCCATGCAGGAAGTAAAAATAAAGGATTTTGTTTAGCTCGTCAAGTTTTGCTATCGCATCAGCTGGTGTTTTGACCTCGTTCCCATAAAGCTTGACAACCTCTCTAAAACTTAAGGGATAATAGCGGAATTTATACTGATTTGATGCCATCCTTCCTGGAAGCCTTTCTGCCTTTTTTAGTATATCGACCGAGCTCGAACCCGTTAGGATAACCTTCCTATTATCAAGCATTCCAGCATCAACCAGCACCTTTATTGTCTTTTCCCAATCTCTAACTGCATTTATCTCATCTATGAATACGTCCGTGGGGTCATATAAATTGATTACTAATTTTATGGCATCGTAGAGATCAAATCTATTCCTTAAGATTTCTGCATTTATATAGAATATTTTTGTTGTTGTTTTTCCGCTCAAGATTTCCGAGATTTTTTGTTTTATCCATGTTGTTTTCCCTACCTGCCTTGGACCATAAACAATAATCACTCCTTTTTTGTCAGGTATGTATTCCTTTCTGTTATAGATGTATTTTGCCCTTTCTAGTTGTTTCAGATTCCTATCCTCCCTCTCCCAGCCTGCATTTTTCCACCATGGATTCTGCAACACAAGATCTCCTATTTCCATGAATATTTCTCTACAAGAATGTTTTTAATACTTGCCAGATTGAAACCCAACTTACAATAATTACGTAAAAATTGAAATCAGAGTTTCAATAATTTCAATATATGACTCTAGGTATTAGCGCGACTGGTTGACTTAACTATTCCTTGAGTTTCACATTTTTTAATTGGTATTTCTCCCTTAGGCAGTTTCCATTTTATCGGTTCATTCTTATTCAATGGATTCGAAAGTTCCACCTTCTCCTTAATCAGAGCAGTAAGAGAATTAAGCTTCTCTATTAGTTTTCCTCTTTCCTTCACCAAATACCAGTTTTTCCCTTTTTCGTGGAATTCGGCCTTATACATTTTCAAGATCATATTAGTAGTATTTCCTATCATAGAAAGTGCAGCCTTGTAATCTTTCTCTTCGAGCTTCTTATTCACGAAATTTTCAACGATTTTTCCAAGTGCCTCAGCAGCCCCCCTTCGCACAAGCACATGCTCATCTTTCAATGCATTAATCAAAGCAGGGAC
>CAYSXZ010000052.1:0-22071 GCA_964435235.1 Microcaldota archaeon | reverse complement strand
GGAAAGAGGGGAACTAATAGAGAAGTTTAATTCTCTTACTATTCAGATTAAGAATAGGGTTGAGCTTTCGAATCCATTGAATGAGAATGAACCGATGAAATGGAAACTGCCTAAGGGAGAAATACCAATAAATACTAATAAAAAAATGCAAAACTCATGTAATACATTATAAATGCAAAAATTATTGCTACTACCTCTTTAGCATTACAATGCTCTCTCTTGTTTTTATTCTCTGTGGTTTTACATCAGCCATTCGATACCTTCCTACAACTATCCTACTTTCCATTCCAAGTCTCTCTCCTATAGCTGCCAGAATTTCATCAACAAGGATGTGCTCTCCGAAGATGACTGAATTTGAGACTACTACATAGGCACTGCAGTCTTTCCTCAGAACACGCTTCATTTCCGAAAGTGATTTTTCCATGTCTGCAAAATATGCGCCTACTATTGGAATTCTGCTGCCGATATCCCCAACCTCTTCTGGCACGTAAACTATTTTTTCAGCTTTCTTCTTAATAAATGAACTAAGTAGGCGCTCCCTTGTAGATTTGGTTGCTTCCTCATCGAGAGTTAGAAGGCTAAGTTCGAGTCCGTATACTTTAGAATAATCTATGTTGTTTAGGTAAGGTGGGGAGGTAACAATAATATCGCAGGATTCGTTTTCAAAAGGAAGTGCTCTTGAATCTCCTAAAAGGATTTTTACGTCCTTCCCGCGAATCAAAGTATTTTCTATATCTTTGATCATCTGCTTTACTTTTCTCTTGAATGCCTCCTTTGCTGGCATCGCTCTCTTTCTTTTATCTATCTTAAGAACCCCGCCGTCTTTGATTACAATACTGCATTGAGGGAGAATGGAGATCAAAGCAAGAAGAAGGAGATCCTTTGCCTTCTCGCCGTAGTTGCATTCTGTTATTGCTCCACGAATACGGATAATCTCGTTGAAATTTCTTTTTGGAAATGCAAGCGCAGGATTAAAGAGTTCAAAATTCCATTTTATGTATGATTCGTATCGGTGCTGGAATGCAGTTTTTAAGAACTCCTCAACATCGTTCAAATCAGACTTCTCGTAATTTGCGCATTTTACTCGTGAAACAAATACTGCAAGCTCAGAAGCGTCTACACCTATTCCTAAGAGTCCTTTCGCTTTTGCAACAAGAAGAGATGTTCCGGTCCCGCAGAATGGATCGAGAAGAACACCTCCTTCACAACATGTCCGTTCCATATCAAGAGCGTACTCGACAATTTCAGGGGAATAACCTTCCTTGTAATAAAACCAGCGGTGGATTGGCTTGTTCTTGCTCGATTCGAATGTCATGTACGGACCAAGATAAAGATTCTCTGAGATTTTCATTGTAGGATTGCCCTCTTCGAAAGCCTGTCTGCCTCTTCGTTCTCCTCGCGCGGAACGTGCTCCACCTTTACCTTCATTCCGAGCATAAGCCCGTCAACCCTTGCTTTCAGAGGTTTAAGCTTTCTGTCCTTTACTTTATACTCTCCGTTTATCTGGCGGGCAAGAAGTTCGCTATCTGTTTTTATGTGAACCTCGTTTTCTCCTGTTTTTTTCACGATTTCAAGGGCACGAATAAGCGCGAGATATTCTGCTATGTTATTCGTTCCCTCGCCTACGTACTCGCTTATTTCCATAATCTTTTTCTTTCCTCTGTAGACAACAACCCCTATCCCCATCGGCCCAGGATTTCCAAAGCAGGCACCATCTGTGTGTATAATGAGCATAAAATCAGAACATAGTTACTATTTTTAATTTGTTGTCTTATCTCAACTCTTTTCTTATTTTAATTATTGAAGCTTTAAATTCTGGAATCTTGTTCTTGACGATGTCCCATACTATTGCCGCATTTATGCCAAAATATTCATGCGCGATTATATCCCGCAGACCAGCAATTTTCCTCCATTCCACTTCAGGATGCTTCTTCTTTATTTCATTAGGTAGCATTTTAACTGCTTCACCAATTATTTCCAGATTACGCACAACCGCATCTAAGACAAGCTTATTTTCTGCAAATTCGGTGCTGGAAAAGCTGGCTGTATATTCTTCTATCCTACCGATTGCTTCTATGATGTCATTCAGGTAAAGCTCATACGGCCTTGGCATAAACCGCCTCTTTTTTAACATAGTTGAGAGCTGGTTTCAGGCTCTCCTCTATCACTAGATCCACCTTTCTTCCGAATAATTTTTCAAGAAAGAACTTCAGTTCCATATAATTATCAAAGGTCGGATTTTCAAATTCGACAAGGATGTCTATATCGCTTCCTTTTTTTTGTTTGCCTTTGAGATAAGAACCAAAAAGACCTATTTTTTTTACCCCGTAGAAACGTATTTCCTCATTATGTAGCTCGATAATTCTAAGGATGTCTTTTTTGGTAAGTTTTTTTGTTGGCATCGTTCTCACGTAGTCTATTGATAAGTAGAAGTTTTTATTGATATCTGTACCTACCACTGATTCTACACCGCTCCCCATCGGTCCTGGATTTCCAAAGCAGGCACCGTCTGTGTAGATAATAAGCATAAGAATTTTTCTCTGCAAGTGATTTAAATTCTTTCATTTCAGAATATGGTTTTGACTTAAAAGAAAAACATCCAAAGGAAGAAATAAAACACGCCTCCCATCAATTTCTCGTTCATCGAAGAGATCTTTTGTTATTACTAGACCAGTTCTCTTTTTGAATTTTTTCATGTAATAAAGGAGATGTTGCGTATCTCTGCTAGTTATTACTGTCTGATATTTTACTTCAACCGGCACATTCCATATAAAATCAACTTCCCTCTTTTGTGGGTCTGTGTAAAATGATATTTTCTCCTCGCTAAGCTTGTCATACACTGCTGTCTCTACAGCCTGTCCGATGGTAGGGTTTTCTGCAAGTGCATTGTATATGGATGCGGTCTTTACGAAAATTTTTTTCTGTTTTTTTAATGCCTTGTGGAAAGAACCGATTGGATATAGAACATCAACGAGATAGGATTTGCCAAGGTAAAGAAGATAATCGAAGATTGTGTGCCTGCTTATCTGAAGAGCCTCAGCAAAATTTACTTCAGTAAAAAGCCTTGATGATGAAGTGGCGCATAATCTTACTAGGTCGTAAAGTTTTGAAGGATGCTCTATCCTAAATGTTGATGGAATGTCATCGAACACAATCCTTTCTACCGTGCTTGTTCGTATGTAATCTACCGCAGTTTTCTCATCC
This sequence comes from Microcaldota archaeon, assembly GCA_964435235.1. Lineage (GTDB taxonomy): Archaea > Micrarchaeota > Micrarchaeia > Anstonellales > Bilamarchaeaceae > JAVZJR01. Next base: position 18,867 of record CAYSXZ010000052.1, on the reverse strand, counting down.
ATCTTTAATATCTCAGGGAAAGACCCGATTCTTAAAAATTCTCTCGCCTCTTCCTCATACCTTTTTCTTATCTTGAAAATGTTTTTTAGCGGTTTTTTTTCCGGGCTTCTCCCTTTCATCTCTAGATACTCATCAAATTGAAGAGGAGGAAGGTAATACGTAAGCAGTCTTCCGCTTAGGCTTTCTACCCCTTTCTTCACCAGCAGAGAGGAAGACCCGCTTAGTATAAATCTTGCCTTCTTCTGATCGTGATATCTCTTCAGTATACCGGCCCAATCGTCCACCCTAAATATCTCATCAAGAGCTATTAGTGGTTTCTCCCTTTCTTCCAAAAAAACCTCCACAACTTTTTTCAATGTTTCTGGATTCGTATACCTCTTTTCATCAAAAGAGAAAAAGAAGGCATCCTTTCCTAGAAGTTGTTTCATTAGAGTTGTTTTTCCAACGCGCCTCAGACCAGTGATAGCTACGATCAACCCACTTTTCAGAAGTTTTTTTACTTCAAAGAACGCCTTTCTTCTATACGGCGGCAGTTCTTCCTTTTCCCCTCTGTTGATAGGTGAAAAATCCAGAATTTCCTTTTTTGTTGGAACTACCATGTGCTCTTATAGGAGCATAAAACTTAAAAATATGCTCTTATAATGCCAAATATACAGCAGTCCGCGCGCTCAGTCCTTACTTAAAATGTGAAAAGCCTTGATGCCAAGATACTGTCCCCTTCTTCCAAGATCCTGCTCAATCATCATGAGCGTGTTGTACTTTGCATTCCTCTCAGAACCTGATGAACCGCTTTTTATCTGATGAACCGATGGATGTAACGAGAGATGAGCGATAAGGTCGTCCTCAGTCTCGCCAGAACGATGGGAGACAACATTCGTTCGCTTGGCGTTCGCTGTAATCTCGATCGCTTTCAGAGTCTTTGTAATCGTTCCGACTTGATTTGGTTTTATCAAACTCGAATTTCCTATTCCATCCTCTATCGCCTTGCTTATCTCTTTTGGATTTGTGCATATATAATCATCAAGGACAAGCTGCACCTTATCGCCAAGCGTTTTCGTAAGTGCAATCCATCCTTCCTTATCAGATTCGCTCATCCCGTCCTCTAAAGAGATAACAGGATACTTATTAACTACCTCTGCCCAGAATTCTACGACTTCGCCTGGGGCAAGCCTTTCCCCGCCAAGATGATACGTTCTATCGTTTGGATCGCTTTGTTTTTCTTTTAAATCCTTGCCGAAAATCTCAGAGAAGGCTCCGTCGAATACAAGCCAAACATCCTTTCCTGCTTTATAGCCAGCAGAGACGATCGCTTCAAGAACATTCTCTGCTGTTTCTGCTATCGTCCTAAACGGATTTACAAATCCCCCCTCGTCTCCCCTCCCTGTTGGCAGTCCGGCTCTCTTTAATCTTTCCTTCAGTGCATACCATACGTTAGTAGCCATCTCCATAGCCTCAGTAAAGCTTTCCGCACCAACAGGCACTACCATCGTTTCTTGAACCTCGAAACCAGTATCTGCATGCTTTCCAGCATTTAGCACATTTAGCTGGGGAACTGGAATTGTGTAGACATCACGCTCTCCGGCAAACATCTTCCAAAGCGGAATGTTTAAGCTTGCTGCCCTTGCGAGCGCGAATGCTCCGGATAGCGCAAGGATTGTATTTCCACCTATCTTTCCATGATGCTCCGACCTGTTGGATTCTTCGAGAATATAATCGAATGTATCTTGGGTGTATAACTCAACTTCTCTTCCTTCAAATTTTTTAGCCAATTTATTTATATCCTCTATCGCTTCGTTAACGTCCTTCCCCCTCCATCTTATGCTGTTGTCCCTTTTTTCCAAAACCTCTTTTTTGCCAGTTGAGGCACCAGAGGGAACCCTAAAAATGACCTCTTTTCCGTCAGAAAGAGCAATCTTACACGAGACTGTTGGATTGTTCCTGGAATCTAGAATTTTATATCCCTTTATCGCAGTCATCTTTACCATCCTCTCACCTCGCATATGTTATAACTGTGTAAATTTTAATGGTTGTTTTTCGATTTACACAATAAGCATCCAAACGCAACATTTATAAATATTTATAACCATAATTTATAACATGACAACGAAAATGAAGGTGTGTGGAACGGACCATCAAATGGTTGGGGATAAAAGAAATAAAGGATGGGAGAAATATTGCGTATTACTTGATAGAACAAAAAGAAGAGCTCTATCAAAGGCTTATCGTCATCTTGGTGGCGATACAGAGGAATTTAGAAGAGTAGTAAAGGTTATTAACGACTCAGTAGAATGTTTAAAGAGTGAAAAGGATTTACCTTCCTATAAACGCTACATGGCAGCAGAGAAAATCGATTCATTGGACTTTGTCTGCGAATCTGTATGGCGTACTTTCATGAATGCATTTAAAAAGGACCCGGATTCATCTGTAAGAGAGTTGCCGGATGAAATACTGGTTCCTTCCCAGTGCTCACGAGTTCCTGTATCTAGGGTCTTTGAACTTATAGATAAAAAGGATTGGGCGTCTATAAACCAAGGCGACCTTAATCGTATTGAGCGCTATTTACGCTCCAAGAAATAAGGTATTTTTGGCTTTGCCCCTTTTCCTATTTTCAACCTGAGTTTCGCAAAGTGAGTTTTATCCTATTTTTTTCTTGACTGTTCGCAGGCGTAACTTGGTTTTTGCCTAGTGATTAATTTTTTATTTCTCTTCTGGAAAAGGATATCAAGTGATTAAATGAACATTGAATTGATTTTTAATGCAGGTGAAGAGTGCTTCAATTTTCTAGAGTAAGAAGTGAAATCACTTTATCTCAGATTTTTAAATAGTAAATCCGAAAGTGAATAAAAGCAGTCGATTGGTTTGAACGACGATTCGTTCAAAGCCCATCATCTTTCCTGAAAAGAAAGCTGACGGTTGGAAAATTTATCGGATTCTAGCGTTCGAGCGCTTTCGTTATAAAAGATGTTCGGATTCACTGAGAAAGCAAAAAACGGTAAGATGATAAAGATTTAGCTGGTAAGAGGTTTATAGTATGATTTTTCTTTTATAACTTTGGTTTTCTGCTGAGTTAAACTTTCAGAGATAATTCGCAACAGCCTACATCCTTTTTCAAAAGCGATTTAAATTAAATCCTTATCCTCTTATTTTGGATCATGAAAGGGGGGCTCCTTATATTTTCTTTCTGATGTTTGTAATATTTATAGCGCTTTATGCCAATCTTCCGTCGATTCTGGCAGATTTGTTTTATGGTGGGATAACAGAGTCATACGAAATAAAAGAAAACAAGCTTTTTGTGAAGCGCAGGAATGGCACTATAAGCGAATACGAACTTAAAGATATGCACGTTGTCCGCTCAGGACGGATTTACGGTACAAAATCTATATTTCATATGAAAGTAGGCAAACATTGGAAACCTTTTGTATTCGAGGGAGATGGTGCACTAAAATGCGCAAAACAACTTCAGAAAACCATTGGAAGATCGCGTTAGCGTGGCTTGTTGTCCTTTCCCCATCTTACAATTAGAGCGTGGTATTCGTTAAAGATGCGATGGTCTTTTCTTAGATTTTTTTCAAAAAATGCTCTATAATCGTCATAATCACCGCTTACTTTAAGGTTGTGCGCTGCACAGAAACGTTTCGTGTAGGCGTCGATAACAAAAATAGGTTTCTTGAATGCGTAAAGGATTATGGAGTCCGCAGTCTCTGGCCCAAGCCCCCTAATAGAGAGAAGAAATTCGCGAAGGGAATCTACTCTTTCCTTTTTGTCCAAGCATCTGTAGTGCGTAACGAATTCCTTTATCTTCCGCGTCTTCTGATTGTAATAACCAGATGGACGAATAAGATTTGCGATCTCGTACTCCGATGCCCTGGCAAGTTTTTCTGGTGCGAGCAACCTTGCGGTATAAAGATTAAGGAGCGCCTTTTCAGCATTCTTCCAGTTTGTATTCTGCGTTAGTATGGCACCTATCGCTATCTGAAAACGTTCCTCCTCGCTGCTTGGAATAGAATAATCGCCCGGATGATAGTGAATGGCAGAGCCACGTATCACCGGCCACCATCCTTGTTTCCCGTATTTCTTGAGTAGCGAAAGATAGAGTGCTTTAACACTGTTCAACCTAGTTCACCTGCGCCATCATTCTATATACCTACGAAAGATATTTCTTATCCATTCAGGAACAGGTTCATTATCCTGCGCCACCAACTGGTCTGCATAAGCGAGTTTCCTTTCGTTCTCCTTGCCGTTAGGCTGTACCTTTATCTGGCCGGCTCTCCAGAGCGTTACGAAAGTGGTTATCGGTTTTGTGGAAGTCGCAAGCTGTATGGCATTAACATCGCTCATCCATACCTCAAAATCGTAATCGGCCGCCCTTCCGCATTTCAGATGCTTTATTGCGCCTTTCTCAACAATGCCATTCACCGATATCTCATGTCCGTTGACCATGTGGAAATGAAGGTTAATCCTATCCCCGTATAGAAGATTGGATACGTTCTTCGGTAGCCAGATGAAATTGCTGCAGGCCAGAAACTCCTCGCATGATTTAGGTGCGGTGTTTTTGTAGAGTTCGTTAAGAGTTATAACACCGACCATAGTGGAGCCGATAAGCAGTGCAGCAAGAAGCACAAGGCCGAGCATTGATAATTTTGTCATATATAGATTAATATCGACGAAAGGTTTAAAGCACATTTGGAGGCGTACCTTTTTTTAAAAGATTAGTCTATAAACAAATCATGGAGAAGATGGAAGATATTGAGATTAAGAAAGAGGGGCTTATTATTCGCGATCAAAAGCTTATCCTTAAGCTTAGAAGCCTCGGCGGAGGAGTGGAAAGTGAAGATGGAAAAGAAAACAGAATAACATTCCTAGAAGCCGCATTCTTTTCGGAACGGAGAGTTATCCCAATCGAGTTTGAGAAGCTAATGAAACTTGCTAAGAAAAAAAATAAGCTTGCAGAAAACCAGTATCGCGTGCTGAAATATCTTCGAGAGGAAGGATACATAGCAAAACCAAGTCTTGACGGTTCGCCGTATTTAAGGCTTTATAGAAAGGGTTTCCGACCTGGTGAGGATAGAACGTATACGCTGATTTATGTTGTCGATGAAAAGTGGAAAGCTGGCACTAAAGAGCTTGTTAACATGGTAGAGTTTGCCGGAAGACTTAGAAAGGAAATTGTTATAGCAGAGTTAGACAAAAACAGAGAAGAACCAACATTCTTAAAGCTTGGTAAAATTAATTTCGAATAGGAAGTCGACTCCAAGAAGTGATTTTTATGAAAAGAAAGCTCGGAAAGATTATAACGAGTGAAAACACCCCATCAACAACTGAATTTCTTTTTGTTATCGATAATCCTCAAGTTAAGAAGGGCCAGTACGTAGAAGTCGACGGCAGTGAGCAGAGATTTTTCGGTTATGTCTCTGAAATCGTTAAATCTAATAGATATTTTGAAAGAGCGGAGAGCGTGGCAGAGTATGAGCGTAGCGGAAGCATAAATGAGAAGTTTCCTTTGGATTCATGGGAATATTCGATAGCAAATGTACGATTGCTCGGATGCTTCAAAGATGGAAGCTTCGTTCGCTCATTTATACCGCCCTCACCCGGAAGCGACGTGTTCGATGCTGAACCAGAGACGCTTAAGAAATTTCTCGGCTTCGAAGACGGTGAATTGGAACTTGGTAGTATAGAGCATCACGATGTAAAAGCATCCATTAGCATGACGAGACTTTTTCAGAAACACGCAGCAATACTTGCAATGTCTGGTGCAGGGAAAAGTTATCTTATGAGCATCATACTAGAGGAGTTGTTAGATAGGCCAAAAGAGAAAGGAAGGATAGCTGTAGTTGTTGTCGACATCCATGGAGAGTATCTCGGATTTAAGTACGACCAGAGGTATGGCGCAGCAACTAAGGTTGTTGATGGCAAAAGTATAATGGTTCCGTTAAAAAAGATACCCACAGCGTACATGCAGGAATGGCTCCCGAATCTCTCCCCAGTGCAGAGAGAAGTTTTAAGCGATGCTCTCAATACACTCAGAAACAAAAAGAAAAAATCAGGAGACAAATACTATTCCATAAAAGAGCTCGCAGAAGCTATAGATTTGAGTAAAAAAACAGGAGATGCAAAATCTAAGACAGCGTTGAAAAGAGCACTTGGAAGCCTGAATGCACTTAGATTTATAACTACTAATAAAGAAAACCCGAGACTAATTTCGGATGTAAAACCAGGACATTTGCTTATTCTCGATTTCAGCACTATAGACGATCTCAGAAAAAAGCAGATATTAGTCTCGCTGTTTGCAAGAAAACTTTTCAAATTAAGAAAAAAGGAGAGAATACCCCCATTTGTGCTTGTTATAGAAGAAGCGCATAATTTTGCTCGCGAAAATGCTGAAGCATCTGAGGCAATATCAAGAAGCGTGATAGAAACCATCGCAAGAGAGGGAAGAAAGTTTGGTGCATCACTCTGTCTGATAAGTCAGCGGCCAGTAAATTTATCTACAACTGCACTTAGCCAATGCAATACTCATATTATAATGAGAATAACAAATCCAAACGATCTTGAGCATATCCAAATGAGCTCAGAGGGAATAGACGCACGCATCACCAAAAGCATAACCGGTCTAAAGGTCGGAGAGGCGATAATAGTTGGAGAGGCAGTTAATTATCCAACCTTTATAAAAGTAAGAAAAAGAAAATCTGAAAAACGGGAGAAAGGGAAGCCCCTTCATGAGCAGGCCATAGAGTTTGAAAATAACGAAAGGAAGAAAGAGGAAGGAGTAGAAGCGTTTTTGTGAAAGTTTATAATTCTAATCGTAAAAATAATGCCATGAGGTACAAATCATTTGTATTTTTCCTCTTGCTTTTTAGTGCAGCATGCGCCATAACTGTTGTTTCGCCTGTTGAAAAGGAGATAAATAATGGTGATGTTGTAGACCTCGGCGTAATGGGGCCCGGCCAAACAATATCAATTGTTGTGGAACCGGAGGTAAAAACCGGTGGCATATACGGAACAGGTGGGTTATATGATATGGCTATTGTGACATCTGTTCCGGAAAAATGGAAAGGCGAGAATAGCAAGTTATACAAACCGCTTCAGGTCATGATAACCGCAGATCCGAACGCTGCGGAAGGAGAATATTATTCGGAGATAACCTTAGTGGACGAAGATTATGGAGAAAAACTCGATAATGTAACGTTCCGTACAAAGATCACTATCAGCCATAATGTTGTTGATATAGGGATCAGCCCAACGTATATAAGAACCGGTGTCGGACAACCAGCGATATTTAGTATAACAATAACAAACAAGGGTTCTACTGGAGATGCTTTTCAGATAGAAGCAAAGGGTCCGAAGAGATGGGAATTTGAAAGAGCAGTGTTTGTTCCTGCAAGAAGCTCTAAAACGATATATTACGAGGTGGCTGGGGAAGAAGAGGAGATCACAAAAACAAAAATAACTGTTACGTCCCTTGCAAGCCCGATTATCCGTGAAGATAAAGAAGTAATTGTCGATGTACGCTCCAACATCATTGCGGATATCAAAGCTACAAATAATGGTGTGCTCATCTTTCCTATATTTGAAGGAATAGTCTATTCGTTCCTTGGACTTATAGGTAATTTTCTCTAGTAAATGAAGTGCAGGGGAAGAGATTCGAACTCTTGAAGACACTAAGTCACTAGCCCCTCAAGCTAGCGCGTTTGACCATTGCGATTTCTGCACTTTACAGAAAACTCCGCCACCCCTGCACATAAAGCCCGCACATAAGGACTACTTAGGTTTTTCTATGATAGTTATATTACTCTTTTTTACTTCTCCTTTTTCTTCTTTGGAGAGATGGCTTTTTCAATCTTATCTAAATCATTAAGAATCTCGTCGCATCCGCGCTCTATAAGTTCTGCTGGAGGCATGTTAAAGAAGCTCTCTACGAAGAACTTGAACTTACCATCTTGTATTCCATAACTCAAAAGTCCTGCCTGGAATTTCGCATGCCTCGCTGCAATACCGAGGACAGCAGAACCTTCCAGCTTAATTCTTTGGTTTTGCGCAAGAGTTATTAATGGTATATTTTCCTTTGCCATTTTTATTTCTTCATCCGCGCATTTAAGATCTCCTGAATAAACAACCTTCGGCCCTTCAGCATCCAGTGTAAATATTATCTCCGTATTTTTTGGCAGCTTCTTTGGTGTAACTATTGGCATGAGTCCAACCCTATGCGCAATATACTCGTCCCAAAAAGATGACGTATTCTCGTAAACAGTTATTTTATCTATTGCAAGAACAGGAATTCGAGCTATTACATATCTCCTAATAAGATTTGCAAGGCTTGCACTTATGCCGGTTGCAGCAAATTCTATCCTATTCTCATGTTTTTTTTCTAATATCAGATCCATACCATCAACCAGCTACACCCTTCTTCCTCTCCTTCCGCCCTTTCTCTTCATAGAGTCTGTGGGCAATGGGGTTACGTCCTCTATTTTTATTATCTTAATACCGCTTCTCGCTACTGTTCTAACTACGGATTGCGCACCACTACCAGGTGTTTTAGACCCGACCCCACCAGGAGCGCGTATCTTAACATGAACGTGAGTTATTCCCTTTTCTTTTATGGCGCTAACAACCTTGAGCGCAGCCTGCATGGCAGCATACGGCCTCCCTTCTTCGCGATGGGCTTTAACCACCATCCCTCCACTTGCCCAGGAAAGTGTCTCAGCCCCACTTAGATCTGTAGCGGTTATTATAGTATCGTTCTTCGAAGAATATACATTAAGAACGCCAATCCTCATCTTTTTTGGTTGCCTTTGTTGCTCTGCTGCAATTGGTTTTTGTATCTCTTTTGTTTCTTCTGTCTTTGCTTCAGTTTTTTGTTGTGTTATTTTTTCTTCCTTTGCTTCTTCTTTACCATTGCTCATAAACATCACCACGAGTATCAGCTTTTCTTTTCCTCTGTAACGCTCTCCTCATCCTTCGCCTCTTTTTTCGATTCTTCTCCTTCTTCCGTTGGGGCCGTTATGCCTGCATTTATGTCGAATGGTTTTGCATAAGAGATTCCTTCCTCTTCGGAAGATTCCACAATATAGCCCGGTATGGTTATTTTTCTTCCATTTATCGATATGAAACCGTGCGTTATGAGTTGTCTTGCTTGCCTCATCGTTCTGGCAAGCCCTTTCCTCACAACTATAGTCTGCAGTCTCCTCTCAAGAACGTCTTTAACAGTAAGAGAGAGAATGTCATCAACAGTGCCACCTTTTTTCATTATCCCAAGCCTTGTTAATTTTGTAAGAATCTTATTCGCATCCTTTTCACGCTCTTCAGCACTAAGAGACAGAAGCCTTCGTGCTTCGCGTCTGTACCTCTTCAATTTAGCAGCAGCCTTCCAAACCTCGCTTGAATTCTTCAGACCATATATCGTCCTTAACTCTTTATCCTCTGCTATTCTGTCTTCGTCCCAAAGCCTTTTTGGCCTTTCGAACTTATTTCTGAATTTTCTCGGATCTCCCATCAAGCTTCACCCGCTTCGAATATTTTCCTTATTTCTTTCCCTCTCCTGCCTGTGCAGCACCGGCTTTTCCTGCAGATGCTTTTTGCTGCTCAAGTATTGCCTTTCTAAGAACACCTACAGCCATTCCCTTTCTACCTGTGTTTCTTGTTCTCTGCCCCCTCACCTTCTTTCCATATGCATGCCTGTATCCCCTCCAGGTGTAGAGCTTCTTTTCCCTTTCTATATCCTGCGAAGATGCGAATGCAAGGTCATTCATAATAACATGCATATTTCTTCCGGTAACGAAATCCCCCCTCCTGTTCATAAGATAAGAAGGTATGCCATAATCGTGAAGGTTATATAGAATCTTGTCTATCTTCTCAACCTGTTCGTCTGAAAGCTCGCCAACTCGCATCGTTGGTTTATAACCGAGCTCTTTTTCTATCACATACGATGCAGCGCGAGACATTGTGTGCCCAAAACCCCTAATCATGAGTAGCGCCCTTCTGAGCGGAAGCCTTCCTCTTATATCCTTTCCAGCTATCCTAACTATGCCTCTTAACCCTTCCTCAGTCTTCTCTACTTTTTTTGCTGGTTTTGGAGGCAAAGGTTTTGCTATTTTCTGCGGCTTCTCAGTTTCTTCCTCCTTTTTTGGTTTTATCTTCTTCTTTCCTCCCATGATGTCACCTATATCCTAGTTACGCTTTCAACTTCTACTTGACTAACGTGCGCTATTTTTCTTATGTTCTCCTCAAGAGCGTCTGTCCCTCCTTTTGAATCGTCGAAAAGAATCGTTGCTTTAAGAGCCTTTATTCCGAAACCGACGTCTTCTTCTTTAAATCCTCGAACATTTGCTATCTTGCTTATCTTCTTCTTAACATCGTCCAACGCCTTTGGTTCATCGACATAAATCTTTACTTCTGCTGCAACATTGTATTCCGCCATTCCAACACCTTAAGGACCAGAAAATCCGCATCCGCACTTATACGCTACTCTATTTTCTCTGCAATAATTGCATCTTACTATCTTTTCCCCGCACTTAGGACATGGGAATTCTGCAAATTCTTTAGTATTCCTGCCGCAACTTATACATCTCTTCAACATACCACCTAATTGCTCATAACAATTGCTTAAAACTTGAATAGATGTGGAGAATTATTTAAATGGTATATATATTTAAATATACTGTTGAAGCCCCGGTAGTCTAACCTGGATAGACGCTTGTGGCGTTACAGAAAGGACAGTGGCTTGCGGAGCCACGAATCCGCGTTCAAAGGTAAAAGATATAACTGAAAATCGCGGCCGGGGCGATTTTGGGTGAAAGCATGAAATATGTTCCACGATGCATGTCAACACAGCATCCAGATAATGTGCGCCAACCATTTTTCTGCGACGGTACTGTCATGGAGTGGGAGGATGAAGTTAAGGAAGCATTCTATGTTTATTCGCACCTCAAGTGCAGAGAACAACTTTGGGACTACGAAGGAAAAGAGGTTGATAATTTTGTAGTAAAAAAACTCCTATCTAGATACGAGAACTATTTTAAGAAGAAGACGCTTGGAGAAGACCTTAGGCTAACCTTTAGGGTCCCCAACCCCAGTGTTGAGAAAACCGAGGGGAAGGTACTTGTAGAAACACTCATGACGATCGCAAGGAGCAGCGACACTGCATCGCTCTTCTATAGCAGGGACGTTGTTCCAATCTTCGAAGTAGCAATACCTATGTGCTCTTCTGCAAAGGACATCCTAAAGGTTAGATATTTCTACAAGAATTTCATCTCCGGGATAGAGGAGAATATGCTAGTTGATGAGAAGGTTAAGGATTGGATAGGAAGGATTGAACCGAAGGATATTGGAGTAATACCACTAGTCGAAACGAAAGATGCCATTCTCCGATCAGACGAGATAATAAAAGATTACATAACAGAGACAAAAGATGATTATCTCAGATTCTGGATAGCGAGAAGCGATACTGCTTTGAACTACTCATCACTCGGCGCAGTTTTGATAATAAAAACAGCGCTCGACAAGATAGAGAGGATTGCAGAAGAAATGTCTGTGAATATTTTACCAATACTTGGTTGCGGCTCTGCTCCGTTCCGTGGGAATTTTACCCCTCAAGATTACGAACACATCCTGCGCGGTTATCCTTCTGTGCATACATTTACCATCCAATCGTCTTTCAAATACGACAATGATGAAGAAGATGTAAAAAAAGCTATAGAAGGCATAGAGAAAAGTGTTAAAAGAAAACCATTACCGGTCGAAGAAGAAAAAATATTGCCAGTGCTTGAGAAGGTTAGCACTGCATACGAAAGAGAAGTCTCTCTTATAGCAGATATGGTAAATAGGATGGCTGTTTACGTCCCAGAAAGAAGGATGAGAAAACTTCATGTTGGGTTATTCGGATATTCCAGGAGTTTGAGTAGGATACATTTACCAAGGGCGATAAAATTTTGTGCAGCGCTTTATTCTTATGGTCTTCCTCCAGAACTCTTAGGTCTAGACGCGCTCGATGAAAATGATATTGAAGTAGTGGAGGAGGTTTACCCAAATTTCAGGAAGGATATAGCGACTTCATTGCAGTATCTAAACAAGGAAAATCTGAAATACTTCCCAGTAGAGATACAGAAAAGAATCGCAAAGGTATTAAGTTTAGGAATCAAGTATGAAGAAAATGCGCAGCATGCTACCATCACCAAAATAATAGTAAAAAATCTTGAGAAACAGATGCCAATTGAAGAAGACGTGTTGCGCGCTGGATGGGTAAGGGGATTCCTTGGATGAGATATTTTTAAACCTAATGCATCAAAAGTTAATTCCTATTATATAAGGGTGGATATTTATGGGTATAAGGCCAGCAAGGACTATAAGGGATCCTGATAAGGTTGCATGGACGAGATTTTCAAGAAAACCTAGAAAGTCATACGTAAAGGTAATGCCACATCCAGATCTTCATCAGTTTAGAATGGGAGTAGACAAACCAGAATTCGATCTGACGGTCCATCTTGTTTCAAAGCAAGATATAATCGTAAGGGATAATGCACTAGAAAGCGCGAGACAGTCTGCAAATAAACATCTTGAGAAGGTTCTCGGACCAGCAGGATACTTCATGTTCTTGAGACCGTATCCACATCATATAACACGAGAGAATAAGATGATCGCTGGTGCTGGTGCGGATCGTCTTCAAAAAGGGATGCGGCGTTCGTTTGGAAGACCTACAGACAGGGCTGCAAGGATATACAAAAATAAAATCGTACTTACTGTGAGGACGTATAAAGGGAATATCGACGCAGTAAACGTAGCGATGGAACGTGCGATGAAAAAGCTCTCGGGTAAGTATAAAGTAGTAGTTGCATAAGTTTGCGCCAAACGCTTTTTTTAGCAGTATAAATTCATGGTTGAATGTGGTATTATATTTTTAAACCTATCTACTCATAATATTCATACACAATTCTAAGTTAATTTAGATGAGGGTGGGCAAGGTATGGATGATGATAAGAGGGATGTAATAAAAGTAGGGGAGGAGCCGCTCATAAGCACAGACGTAGATAAACTCATAAAGATAATTTCTGAGAAGAAGAGGACGAGCATAGGAGAGCTACAGAGCGCGTGCGGGATAAATAGGAGAGCGCTCGATAAGTGGATAAGGGTTCTTGAGGACGAGGGTTATATAAGAATAGAGTATGGCTTGACAGGAACCTATGTGAGATGGATCGCCCCTCTTGGAGGCGAAGCATCTGAAGAGATGGCAAGGGACGATAAAGCAGTAGAAGAAGAATACACTATACAAGACGCAACTACAGATATGTATGATGCTGAAGATGGTGTTCATGCAGAAAAAAATCCGGAAGAGAAGACGATAAGTGAAACAAAATTAAACGAACAACCAGTAGAAATAAAAGAAGAATCAAAAGATTCTGAGGACGAAGATTATACACCTGAAGAACTGCTCCACCGTTATGTAATTATGAAAAGGCGCGAAGAAAACAAAGAGGAAGACATCAAATCCAGCATACTTAGAAATTATAACAAAGAGGATGAAGAGGATTACACAGTGATTTCTGAAGAAGAAATAGAAACACCTGCCGGAATAGAAGAAGATGTAGAAAATAACGAAGCTGAAACAGAGAAAAAGGAGGAAGAAGACAAACCTATTGGGAAAATAGATGATAAATCAGTAAGCCAGCCGCCAAAAACAATCTATGATAATGAAGTTAGAAAACTGCTTAATTCTTATGTTAACGAGATAAATCAAGAGAAGGCAAAGCTTAAGGCTCTTGAAAAAGAAAAAGAAGAACTATACAGAGACAAAATAATTTCGCTTGAGGCAAAGATGGAAAGCGATATGGCAACGCTTACTCAGTATATTTTAAAACATGAAAACAAGCTCCTGGAGATGAAGGAAAGGGTTCTTGAACTTCCAGATAAGGTGGAAGAAATTGTAAGGCTTCAGACTGAGATAAAGAACCTAGAGGTGGTTGGTAGAAAGTCCCTTAAAGAAACAAGAGAAAAGGTAGAGGCCTTTCTTGCAGAGATGAAAAGAAGCGAGAATGAACTCAGGGGAAGAATAAACGAAACAAAAGCTGCCATAGAAAGAGAAGAATCAAAGATAGAGGAGCTTTACAGAATAAGGGATTCTGTAAGCGCAAGGGCAGAAAAGATATTAGCATCGTTCGATGGTGTAAAGGAAAGAATTGAGGAGCTCAACAAGAGGATGGAGGATCTTGAATCTGAGTTACACAAAACGATTTCTGCTAAACAAGATATTGAAAGAACTGCAGAGGCGCTTAGGCAAGAGCTTGAAGAAAGGGAACAGGGGCTTAACAGCTTAGAAGAAGACCTCGATGGTGTGATTAAATTGGAAGGCTGGGCTAGAGAATACATAAACGACTACGAGAATAAAATAGACGAGATAGATTCGTTTATCAGAAAAAGCGATGAGGAGCTTGCTGCACTAAGAGAGGCAGCTGAAGCATCCTATCTTAAAAGGTACATAGACGAGCTTGAAGGGATGGCAAGCAATTATGAAGAACAGATAACTGAAGCTGAAGGAGAAGAGGCTGAAATAGAAACAAAAATAGCAGAAACAAAGAAAAGATTGGCATCGCTTATAAAAGAAAGTCAAGAGATGCTCAGGAGACTAAGGGCTGAGACAGCAGAATCTCCAAACTATGAAGAGTTAAAAAAGAAGATAGAAGAGAGAGCAGCAAAAGCCAAAAAGATTGTTGAGGAAAAGGCTCGGGAGAGGGAAAGGCTTTTGGATGAGAGTAGAAAGAGAAAGGTAAAAAAGAAGAATGAAAAAAGAAATGGTAAGTCTAAAAAATAGAAATTTTTCTAAAATTGTTTTGCCCTAAAATTGAGTTGATATATTTTCTTATTTCTATATACAAATAAAGGAAAAGAGACGCACCTATCATGATGAGCCATTCTTCTAGACCAAGGGGTTTCACCCTAAAAAGTTCATCTAGGAACGGTGTGTATAATATAGTTAGATGAAGAACTATTGTAAGCAACGTTGCATACACAAGCCATCTGTTTTCAAATATCTTTCTGCCCAGTGGCTTTTCAAGAGACCTACATGCGAATGCCTTTGTTTTTTCGAACATTACAAGCATTGTAAAGGCCATCGTCTGTGCAAGCAACACATCTCCTTTTTGAACATTGTGGAAAAACAAGAGGAGTATAGCTGCAGTCATTATTAAGGGAGATTCGATGAGGAAAATACCCATACCATTCCAGATGTTTTCGTTCTTTTTTCTCGGCGGTTTATTCATGACATCTTTGCTTATAGGGTCTGCCGCAAGTGCTATAGCAGGAAGTCCATCTGTCACAAGATTTATCCATAATATCTGAATCGCAACCAGCGGAAGAGGCATCCCAAAAAGAACAGCTAGGAATACTATCATAACCTCTGCTAAATTTCCGGAGAGAAGATAAAAGAGCGTCTTTCTTATATTCTCATATATCCCCCTTCCCTCTTCTACGGCCGCAACTATTGTCGCGAAATTGTCATCTGCTAAGATGAGGTCTGAGCTCTCTTTCGCAACGTCCGTACCAGTTAGACCCATGGCAACTCCGATGTCTGCCCTTTTCAACGCTGGCGAATCATTCACACCATCGCCAGTCATTGCTACAACATGACCGTTCGAATGGAGGGCGTTCACTATGCGGAGTTTATGCGCAGGCGAAACTCGCGCGAATGCGGATACCTCTTCCACAACATCCTTGAGTTTTTTGTCGTCTATCTTGTCAAGCTCCTCCCCTGTTAGTACCTTCCCGCTATCTATCCCTAATTCTTCAGCAACTGCCTTTGCGGTTAGTGGATGGTCCCCGGTTATCATTATTACTCTTATGCCTGCCGTCTTACAGAGTTGGATAGCTGGTTTTACTTCTTCGCGCGGGGCATCCATCATCCCTACGATTCCTACGAATATTATCTCTTGCTCTACAGCATCGACAGCAAATTTAACGCCATCAAATTCTTTATAACCAACCGCAAGCGTTCGATATCCTTTTGATGTTAGATTGTCGTTAATCTCAGTTATTCTCTTTCTGTCAGATGGCGTAAGTCGCCTTACCTTACCATTCTCGATTATTCTTGATGATATGCGAAGAATGCTCTCTGGTGCACCTTTCATATATGCTGTCTTCTTTTTCCCTTTTCCCTCTGCATGTAGGGTGGTCATTCGTTTTCTTTCAGAATCAAAAGGAAGCTCTCCTATCTCAGGCCATTTTTTCAGAAGCTGCTCTCTCCACATTCCTGCCTTTGCAGCAGCAACGAGAAGAGCACCCTCCGTAGAATCACCTATAACAGTCCAGCCCTTTTGAGGGTCCTCTGTTAGATGAGTAGTATTGCAAAGGACGCCGATGCGTAAGAGGAGCTCCAAGTCCTCCCTTACTGCAATTTCTTTTCCATCATGCGTAAAATTTCCGAATGGTGCATAACCGCTTCCGCTTACATCTATCATCTTGTTGTTTACAAAAATCTTTCTAACCGTCATTTCGTTTTTTGTTAGCGTGCCGGTTTTGTCTGTGCATATGACATCAGCAGAGCCAAGCGTCTCTACAGACTTCAGTTTGCGAACAATAGCATTTCTTTTGGACATTCGCTGAACACCAAGGGCGAGGGTTATTGTGACAACTGCAGGCAAGCCTTCTGGGATGGCAGCCACAGCGAGACTAACTGCTGTCAGAAACATATTAAAGATCTCAAAACCATAGAGGATTCCGGTTATGAATATAATCACGCAGAGAGCTAGCACTCCGATACTCAATTGTTTCCCAATCTTCTCAAGGTCGATCTCAAGAGGAGTTCGTTCCTTTTCGACTTCCTGGACCATCTGTGCAATCCGCCCTATCTCAGTAGCCATTCCCGTCTTCTCTACTACCATCTTTCCCCTTCCGGCTACTACAACAGTCCCCATGAATACCTTATTTGATTTCTCTACGTCCTTGCGGACTGGGACACTCTCCCCTGTAAGTGCTGCCTCATCCACAGACATGCTAATGCTCTCGATAATCCTTCCATCTGCTGGAACTCGATCGCCCAATTCAAGTATAACAAAATCTCCTGGTACTATCTCTCGTGCGTCTACTATCTTTACAATTCCATCCCTTATTACCCTCGCCTGAGGAGAGACAAGCTTTTTCAACGCTTCGAACGCCTTTTCTGCCTTGTACTCCTGAAGGAAGCCGAGAATGCCAAGCATGAGAACTATCGCAAAAATCATTATGGCGTCTATGGTTTCGCCAAGGAATAGGGCTATTATCGCTGCGCCTAGAAGAAGAAAAACCATAAACTGTTGAAATTGACGAATGAATTTTGCTAGTAGAGATTCTCTTTTGAATTCGGCAAGCTCATTTCTTCCGTATTTCAAAAGCCTTTCTGCAGCTTCCTGCTCACTCAGTCCTTTATATTCCATCTCTTTTACCCTTACTCTAAACTTTTTATTTAGAAAGCGCCCTTTCAAGATCGCGCAAGGTTACATTGAAGAGCAAGGTCTTTCCTGCAAGCGGATGGTTCTCATCGAACGTTATTGTGTCGTTTGTTAGGGCTATTACCCTAAGGCTCGCTGGTTTGCCTGTGCGAAGGCTCGTTGTATGG
Organism: Microcaldota archaeon; assembly: GCA_964435235.1. Lineage (GTDB taxonomy): Archaea > Micrarchaeota > Micrarchaeia > Anstonellales > Bilamarchaeaceae > JAVZJR01. The sequence continues at coordinate 1,289 of CAYSXZ010000052.1, read as the reverse complement.
TAGGTGCCATTGACCCTCACATCAAACATTATCTTATAGGTAAAATTATTGCTTTCCACAACAACTTGATGGAAACCATTGCTTGTGAAGTCATCACCTGGTTGTAATAAATACATAAGTGTCACTTCTGTATCGTTGAGATCTTCAACGAAAACTGTTCCTATATCCGTATTAAAACTTGTTCCGTTCTCTATCGTTATATTCCTCTCTTCGAAATAGCTTCTTGGAACACTCTCAAAGGCGCTCATGTTATAGTATCTGCTTACGTTGTAGACGCCGTAAGGGTCGTAATATCCATAACCGTCTTCTGGAGGAACCGTAATTATTTTTGATTCATTCACCTTCATTCCAACAATACCCTTTACAAAACCAGGGATGAATGGTGTTTCGTTTCCAAGAAGAAGCTTGAAGCGTAATGGGGTATATGTTCTAAACGGACTGTATATTCCGTTCTCCCTCGCCACTCCTTCCATACTTGTATCAACCACCTTCTCGTCTACCATAAGGGTGTAATCAACAGTAACGTTGTCCCCGTAGAACGCTGTTGGTAATTCTCGGTCTTGCGGTGGCGGATTTATACAACCAAAAAGAAAAAACCCAATCGCTAATAGCACGAATAATCTTTTCATATTAGCACCTTTTGCGAGTTAATAATATAAATTAATGGGGTCACGGAGATTCGAACTCCGATATGCAGGTTTCTCACGGCGTAAATGTCCGTTATTTCAGGACTGATCTGGAGCCTGCCGTGTTACCTGGCTGTGCGTCTCCTTTGCACCATGACCCCGAGTGAAACGAGGGGTCAGCAGTGACAGCAAGCGCATGTCACTCCAATGACCCCGAGTGAAACGAAGGGGTCAGCAGTGAACGAATCGTCGTTCACTCCAATGACCCCGAGTGAAACGAGGGGTCAGCAGTGACAGCAAGCGCATGTCACTCCAATGACCCCGGGTGAAACGAGGGGTCAGTATTGAACGAATTGTCGTTCAATCTGATGACCCCGAGTGAAACGAAGGGGTCAGCAGTGACAGCAAGCGCATGTCACTCCAATGACCCCGAGTGAAACGAAGGGGTCAGTATTGAACGAATCGTCGTTCACTCCAATGACCCCGAGCGAAGCGAAGGGGTCAGTATTGAACGAATCGTCGTTCAATCTGATGACCCCGAGCGAAGCGAAGGGGTCAGTATTGAACGAATCGTCGTTCAATCTGATGATCTTCTTGATGGGCCCGCGGAGATTTGAACTCCGGACCTTTTGCTTATCAGACAAACGCTCTAACCAACTGAGC
>CAYSXZ010000051.1:0-10759 GCA_964435235.1 Microcaldota archaeon | reverse complement strand
ATAAAGAAGTAATTATGTTGAGAAAATACTCAGAGCTTAGGGGATATGCACTAAGAAGATTAAGAGACGAACGACTTTTAGAGAACATTACAAGATGGGTACGTTATTTGGAAGCAGAGAAACGTGGATTTCAGATGTTTTCTCTTTGGAAAAGAGATATGAGATTTTCAGATGAGATTACAAGATTTGTTGACGCAAAAGAGTTGAGCTTAGAAAAAATAAATAATCTAAGGGAAGCGCTAAGCGCAGCAGGTTATAAGGTTAGAAAAATAGATAGGGCTTACGAGGCACTCGCGTCTAACGATGCAAAAAAGGCAGAAAAGGAGTTGAAGGACTACGCCATTCTTCTAAGAGTAAGAAACCCGTTCTACGTTGCAGAAGAAATGAAAAAAGAAACAGATGAGTATTACCACAAAGCAGCCGCTTATCTTAGGACAGGTGCAGAACTTATAGAGAAATCTGTCTTCGATAGAGCAGCTTATTGCTTTAAAGAAGCAGCCGAAGAAATCAAAAAGAGAAAGATTATACCTCAAATGTCTTTAAGTTTCCCTTCTCGATCTCTATAGTTACAGAGGCTGGTTCAGTGGAGGCGGGATAGGCAAACTCTATACTTTCCCCTTTCTTTATATTCTTTCTTTCAAACTTTATACTTTCTCCATTAAATTTTCCAACTACTTCTACCCTGGCTATATCTCTATTTGCATTCAAGGAGAAGATAGTTTGCTGACCCTTCACCTTTTTTTTACACGAATATGGCCGATTAACAATGAAGAGTAATACTAGTATAACAATTATCGCAAGGATAATAACAAAGACAGCAACTATTTCAACAAGTTCCATAATTATCACACATAGTCTATTTTTGTTTTTCCTTTCACCGATACTACTTTTATACCATTCTCTTTAAGTCTTTTTTTTAGTTCTCTATCATTTGTGCAAACTATCGCACCGTGTGCGCTTGCGTATTCCTCTATCCACATGTCAACAGGTTTGTTTGATTCTATGATATCTATTCGTGATTTGTTCACCTCTAGTATTTTTAGTGCAAGCCGTGCTGCGGCACCCTTTTTCCCAGTATTTTTTGCTATCTTCCCAAGCTCCTTCAATGTTTTTGATGTTATGACAAATCTATGGTGGATATCGATTAGATGTTCGAGTTCGGTGAATATATCTATCTTGAATTGAAATGGAACGAGAAAGAAATTCGTATCTATAATAACCAATCGTGGCGGCATGAAGATGATAGGATGTTTTGATTAAAAAATGTTACGTATAAGATTAGTCGCATGGATATCGAAGGATACAACAAAATGCTAAAAGAAAACCTCCAGAAAGCATATGCTGTTGCAAGTGAAGCGCGGGAAAAGGGATACGACCCTGTTGACTATGTAGAGGTTAGGGTAGCGCAGGACGTTGCGGCACGCGTTGAGAATATAGTTGGACCGCCCAACATCGCAAAGGAAATAAGACGAATGGAAAAAGAAGGAGTGCAAAGAACAGATATAGCATTTGAGATTGCGCGAAAGATAGCTGCAGGGGAAGTGATAAAGGCTAACAAGGAATTTCTTATCGAACAGGCGATAAGAACTGGTGTCGGCATATTAACAGAGGGAGTGCTCGTAGCGCCAACAGAAGGGATATCAAAGGTTAAGATAAAAAATAATCTTGATGGAAGCGATTATGTTGCTGTTTATTACGCAGGACCGATAAGAAGCGCTGGTGGAACTGCAGTAGCGTTAAGCGTTATTCTAGCAGATATTGCAAGAAGGATAGCAGGAGTAGGCGATTATAGGGCAACAGATTCCCAGATTGAAAGATATGTTGAAGAGATAAGTATTTATGAAGGGAGAGTTGCGCATCTTCAATACTATCCTCCGGAAGAGGACATAAGGACAATAGTAAAGAACTGCCCAGTGTGTATAGACGGTGACCCCACCGAAGAGATAGAGGTGTCAGCATATAAAGGAGTTGTAGGAGTGGACACCGATAGAGTCAGGGGAGGAGTTCCGCTTGTAATCTGCGAAGGACTTGCAATGAAGGCTGCAAAGCTGTTGAAGTACACAAAAAAACTCTCTCTAGGATGGGATTGGCTAGAGCGGATAATTAAAATAAAAACCGAGTTGGACAAGGTTGAGATAAAGCCAGATTATACCTATCTGGACGGGCTTGTTGCAGGAAGACCAGTTTTTAGTCATCCTTCTGCAAAGGGTGGTTTTAGATTAAGGTATGGAAGGAGCGAAACAAACGGATTAATGACAAAAAATATCCACCCAGCAACAATGGTTTTGCTTGATGATTTTTTAGCATATGGTACTCACATGAAGATAGAAAGACCTGGAAAGGGATGCGTGATCGTTCCGCATTCTGGGATAGAACCGCCTGTTGTAAAATTAGCAGATGGACGAGTTGTAAGGGTGAGAAGCGCGGAAGAGGCACAGAGACTGAAGAAAGACGTTGTAGAGATACTTTTTCTAGGGGACATCCTTTCTACCTATGGAGATTTCCTTAAATCAAACCATCCGTTATTGCCTTCTGGCTATTGCAAGGAGATTTGGGAAAAGGAAGTAGAAGCTGCAGGGCGTTCTCCACCTGCGCATATCAATGCAAGAACTGCATTCACATTCTCAAAGGAATATGGGGTCCCTCTACATCCAGATTATGTTTATCCGTGGCACGATATCACCTCGCTTGAACTAAAAAAACTCGCCGATTGGCTAAAAAAGGCAAATCTTTCATTCGATGGAGATTTGCTTAAATCGGTAATTCTTCCAAAGGATGAAGCAAAGAGAATTCTGGAGATTCTTCTTGTAGAGCATGGGGTCTATAACGAAAAGATAATAATCGATGGAGAAAATGGTTACGCCTTGCTGGCGAGCCTAAACATGATAAGAGACAACAGCATCGATTCTTCTGTGTTCGATAAGAAATGGGAGGAAGGAAAAAGTGCACTTCAACTTGTTAATGAAATTTCTGGTGTAAGAATAAATGCGTGGGCACCAACCTTCATAGGCGCGAGAATGGGAAGACCAGAAAAGGCTAAGGAACGTATGATGGCAGGGAGACCAAACGTACTTTTTCCAACAGGTTCCTTCAAGAACAGAAGTATCTCAAAGCAATACTACATGCTGAAAGAAAGAGAAAAGGGAAGGTCTGCAAATCTCGAACTCGCGAGATTCAGATGCACCCAATGCAATGCGCTCACATTTTACAAAAGATGCCACGTGTGTGGCGGTATGGCTGTAGAAGAAAGGGTATGCCAAAAATGCGGAAAGGTATCCGATAGCGATGTCCATTGTGGAGTGAGAACAACCCAGTTCGATAGAAGACCTATAGACTTAGTTAGCCTTTTCGAGAAAGCAAAGAATTGTGTTGGTGCATCTTCAGAAGAAGTCAAGGGTGTTAAGGGGCTTTCGAATACAACGAGGATTCCTGAAAGATTGGAAAAGGGATTCCTTCGGGCAAAGCATAGTGTCTATGTATTTAGAGATGGCACGAGCAGATTTGATGCAACGGATGTGACGCTTACTCATTTTGCACCAAAAGATGTAGGCATCGATGTTGAAACTGCAAGGATGCTTGGCTATGATAAGGATTACAAAGGTGCGCCACTCGAAAATCCAGAGCAATTGGTATCGTTATTTCCACAGGATATAATACTATCTGAAAAAGGAGCAGATTATCTGATAAGGGTTGCAAATTTCATAGATGACATGTTAATAAACTTATACGGAGTCAAACCGTTCTATAATATAAGAAAAAAGGAAGACCTCATCGGTCATCTCTGCTTGGGTCTCTCTCCTCATACAAGTGCGGCCGTGCTTTGCAGAATAATTGGTTTTACAAAGGCGAATGTTGGATATGGTCATCCATATTTCCATACAGCGAAGAGAAGAAATTGTGATGGAGATGAGGATAGCGTAATGCTGCTCTTAGATGCATTGATAAACTTTTCAAGAAAATACTTAGATGAAAAAAGAGGCGGAACTATGGACGCCCCACTGGTTCTTACAACTGTGATAGACCCAAGAGAAGTGGACGATGAATCACATTGCATAGAGATAGTACCTTCTTACACATTAGATTTCTATAAGGCAGCAGAAAAATTAACCTCTCCAGCAGATTTAAAAATAAGGACTATTAAAAATGTTCTCGGAACAAAAGAGCAATATGATTTTGTTATAACACATCCAGGTAGCATGCTAAACGGTGCGAATATAAGAAGCAAGTATGTAGAGCTAGAAACAATAGCTGAGAAGATATCCACGCAATTCAATCTTCAAGAAAGAATAAGAGCAGTTGATAGCAAAGATGCTGCAAGCAGACTTATTCTCAGTCATTTCATACCAGACCTCTATGGTAACCTTCGCTCATTTTCTAGGCAGAGATTCAGATGTGTATCTTGTAATACCATTTATAGAAGAGCACCGCTTTCAGGGAAATGCAGAAAGTGCGGTGGCAATCTCCTTTTAACAATCAACAAAGGAGGGATACAAAAATATCTACCTATATCACGCGAGATCGTAGAGAGATATGCTCTTCCAGATTATACAAAACAAAGACTTGAGCTAATCGAAAAGGAGATAAATAACATCTTCGAGGACGAGAAGGAGAGACAAACCGGACTTTCAGATTTCCTTTAGTTCTGGAAATGTAATATAGAAGTGTTTTAAATATTGTGTGAGAGATAATGTTATGGATATAGTTAAGATCACCGAGAAAACTATTAAGGAAGGCGGAGTGCTTGCAATGCTCTATTTCGACCTCCATGCCGTTACAAAGGAGGCTGCGCAACAGCTTGGTGCTGGGTTTGTAGATCATCTGATAAAGACGCCCGGAGTTGTTTACGCTCTGGGCGAGATAGACGAACCACTAAGCGGCGGGGAGGGAATGAATTATTCTACTTCAGTTTCGGTTAAGATACTAACAAAGGATTTTCTGACACTTGCTAATATATGTATGAACAATAGTCCATTTAGTGTGGAAATACTTAGACCGGATGAGATAAGATTGCCTCTTTCTCAGGTGCACGAACTCCTCAGCACCATGTCTGCGACTACTGCAGAGTACAAACGATACATTATTACAAAAATTGCAAAGCCCGAAGAGATAGCAGAATTCCAGAGACAATTGGGGATAAGGGCAGAACTAGGCAAACGACTTCTCGAAAAGAAAAAAGGTGAGGAAAAATGATCGAAAGAAAATTTATAAAAAGCGGGATACCTGGTCTTGACGATATGCTCGGCGGAGGTTTCCTAAAAGGGTCCATAACTACGATTGGTGGCCCAACAGGTGCCGGAAAGAGCACCCTCTCTATGCAGTTTCTATACGAGGGGGCGGTGAAATATGGCGAACCCGGTCTTTACATAGTAATAGAAGCTAGTAAGGACGCATTGCTATTCAATATGAGCGGCTATAAGTGGGACGTCCTTAAGGCTGAGAAGGAGCAAAAATTAATCTTCCTCGATTATCCAGTTTATGAGATAGATCAATTTCTCCAGCAACATGGTGCAATTCACGAAATAATAAATACTGCAGGAGTAAAAAGAGTAGTCATAGATTCGATAATGCCCATCGCACTTTTTTTTCAGAATGAGCAAGAAAGAAAAAAAGGATTTCTTAAATTCGTTGAAAATGTAAGAAAATGGGAAACGACAACGCTCATTGTTTCAGAAGATACCACTGTCTCGAATTTGGATACCCTGCCAAATACCACCTACGGGATAGAGAGCTTTACTGATGGGTGGATAAATATCTACTATAAGACAGACCAAAAGAAGAACGAGAGAGTAAGGCTTATAGAGGTTCTTAAGATGAAAGGAGTCCGCCATTCATTGAAAGCTTGTCCAGCAGTTATCACCGATGAAGGATTCAAGGTTTTGGTGAAAAAATAACACCCCAGGCATCTCTCTTCCCTTTATAATCTTCATAAACAATCAATCGTCTTTTTTCGAACCGTAGAAAAAGGTCTTCAGTTGGTTCTTCAATAATAATATCGTGAACTTCTTCTGCATCCCCTCTATAATCTCTTCCTATTTTTCCGACCAGCAATTTCTTAGCCGTACTATATCTCTTTAGATCAAGTTTAGATGGTAGCGGTATAACAACACGTGCCTTTACGTCGATTAGTTTCTCTATAAAACTTGGATGCTCTCCGCACTCCACTTGAATGTTGATAAAATATGTGAGTTTATCATAAACGTCAAAATTTGTCTCTATTCCCTTCAGCGCATCTAGATCTATTATATGGATGAGTATAAAACCCTCCTTTTTCATTCTTTGTGCAACCTTGACGGTATTTCCTAACAGGCGTAAGATTCCGTTTTCCTTTACGAATGCTTGCTTATCCTTCACATATATTAACGGAATCCTTATCATACCTTACTCCTTTAATTTTATTGCTATTTCTTCTTCTGTTAATAGCTCTTCCTTTCCCGTTTTCATATCTCTTAAAACAAACCTGCCGCTCTCAAGCTCTCGCTTTCCGACAACTATAGCATATGGAATAGAAAGCGCATCTATGTATTCAAATTGCTTCCGCAGACTCCTCTCGTTAATATCGGTTTCGGTTTCGATTCCATTTTTTCTTAGGTAAGATGCTATCTGCGATGCTTGATTATAAAGTTCCGGCTCAGCGCATGCAACAAAGACCTTGCTATATGTAGATTTCTTTTTTTCTCTTTTTTCCATAATTAGAGCAATAAGTCTTTCTATCCCTACCGAAATTCCTGTTGCGTAATCCCCTCTTCCATATATTTTAAGTAAATTATCATATCTCCCACCAGCCATTACAGTACCTATTTCATCGCTAAGTTTTATTTCAAAAACAGGGCCTGTATAGTAACCTAACCCCCTTACAAGTGCTAGGTCCACCTCAATATCAAAATTACAGAGAGAAAGAATACAGCGTAATTCCTGCGCCCCTTCGTTCGATATCTTCTCTACAAGCTCGAGCTTTTCCTCGTTCTTCTTGCCAATGGTCACCAAGTCTAGAAGCTCCACCCCTCTTTGTCCAAGTAGTTTTATTATTTCCTCCTCTACAACATCTCTCCCTACCTTATCGATTTTATCTAGGATACGAAAGACCTCATCTTTTTTTTCTTCGAAATCCAATCTCTTCGCAATAGCGTTTAAGATTTTTCTGTTGTTTAGCAGTATCCTTGGTTTTTCGAAACCGAATTCTAAACAGAGCATCTTCGCCATAGAGAGAAGTTCTGCCTCTGCGCGCATGTTGGGGCAACCGATTATATCTGCATCTGCCTGCCAGAATTCGCGAAATCTTCCCTTCTGCGGCTCCTCTTTCCTCCACACAGGGCCTATCGCATATCGCTTAAACGGTCTTGCAGTTTCTAAATTTGCAGAAATCCTAGCGAGCGGAACAGTCAAATCGAATCTAAGAGCGAGACGCTCATCGTTTAATACAAATATCTGTTTGTCTATCTCTTCTCCAGCCTTCGCGCGTAAGGTTTCTATATACTCCAAAGCCGGAGTCTCCATAGGAACAAAACCATAAAGCCTGTATATATCTGTTATTCTTTCTCTTACTTCTTCTCTTACGATAGCCTCCTCAGGCAGAAAATCACGCATTCCTTTAGGTGTTAATTTCATAATAATAAATTCCTTAATACTACTTATAAAAATTATCGTTATAACTCGATTCTTTCTCCTAAGAGGGGGGCGACTGCATCGTAGCCGAATTCCCTGCTTAGCTCTTCTGCGAATATCTCTGGATGGTCGCCATGGATGAGAACTATTTTTTCAGGATTTGCGTCCTTTATGAATTTAAGTAGGTCATTTCGTCCTGCATGAGCACTAAAATCTAGATACTCAACCGGTAGGTCTACTGCGAGTTCCTGACCATCCTTTGCTATATGTCCTTCGTTTAGCAACCTCCATCCATTCGTTCCCTCGACAGAATAGCCAGTAAAGATAATTTTTGATTCGTTGTTAACATTAAAAAGATATTCAAGCACCGGACCGCCAGACATCATCCCAGCGCTAGATATTATTACACCAGGTATGCTCGTAGCTCGTTTCCTTTCTTGGATGGATGAAACAAGGGTCACAGATTCGAGAGCCTTTCTAAATGATTTCGCATTCTTCAGATATCCAGGATATTTTAAATAGATCTTAGATAGCTCCTTCCCCATACCATCAACAAAGACAGGCACGCCACGGTCATATTTGCGTATAACAGAAATAATCTCTTGTGTTCTTCCTAATGAAAACGCAGGCATGAGAACACTCCCCCCATTATCCACAGTTTCGTCTATCTCAGCTATCAATTGTCTCTCAAGTTCCCCTCTAGGTGGGTGGTTCCTATCTGCATACGTGCTTTCTATTATGAGGATGTCCACGTCGCCCACAGTTTTGGCGCCCTTATGCAACTCCGTTTCCTCAATCTTAAAATCACCTGTATAGCAAATGCGTTTTTCTTTGTATTCGAGTGTGATTATGGCCGCGCCGCTTATATGTCCTGCATCAGTAAACACAACTTCAGTCTCCCCTACATGAAATGGTTTGTTGTATAATATAGGATGAAAATTTCTAGTAGCTTTCTTGAAATGATTAAGGCGGTATGGAAGGTTCTTTTCCATTATTTTCATAGAATCCAACCAAAGCACCTCGCATATCTCCTCAGTTGGTGGTGTGGCAAACCATTTTATCTTCGAGTGCTTATAAAGTGCAGGCACAAAACCGCTGTGGTCGAGGTGTGCATGAGAAAGTAGCATCAAGTCTGGTCTTATATTCTCTGAAGGAAATTTTGGTGTTCCGCTCGGGTCGAATATTTTAACTCCATAATCAAGGAGAATCTGTCTATCTGTCTGAAGGAGAAACGCGCTTCTTCCAACCTCGCGCGATGCCCCTAGACATTCAAGCCAAGCCATGGGAGAATTACATACTCTGTCTTTAAATCATTTATCTTTTCTGCTTATTTTTGCTCTTTCTTTTTTCCCAACTATAATGATATCTTTTCTTGAAATTTTTATGCGTTCACGAAATAGCCTAAATGGTCTTTCTGCCCTGAGCGAGAAGCTGAATGAAGCAGCGCGTATTACCCCCCACAAAAATAGAACCGATAGCGCTCCGAAAACAAATGAGAGCCAGTAGAAGACGCGCGGTAATGACAGCGCATCAACTATAGTCGGAGCAGCAATAAATATTCCTAAGAAGATGAGGGAAATGAGCAAGTTCCGTAAGATGGCCATCTTAGTTGCTTGAGGAGTTATGTATGAAAAAATAGACGAGAGTGCATCAAAAATTCGCTTTAAAGAAATGAATAGTCTTATCAACGGCACCAAGGAAAACAAAATAATTATTACTGCTAATGCGATTTCTGCTTCAAATGTAAATCCTACAAAAAACATGTTAAACTGAAAGTAACTTCTTGTAAAGAAAAACAGTATGGCTCCTCCAAGAAGAAGCAGTAAGTCTACACCAACATCCTTTATTTCTCTTATGAAGAGAACATGAAAATATCCATCCGGTTCAAACGCCCCCACAACTCTTCTAAAATACTTAGAAGCATTAACTAGCGTTTGGATAAATTGCGGCGAAATGGATTTTCTTGTAATCAGATAGATTTGTTCTGTTCTACTTAGAATAAAAGAGCATGCCATAGAAGTAATCAGCACACCTACCGATACTATATCAACAAGATTTATTTGTGCAATACCGATGCTCTCTCTTGCTATTAAGAGAGAAAACTCCCCAAGCGGTATCATAGCGAGCCCAGCAAATATAGAGGAACGACCGTTGGAACTAATTAAGAAAAATACGAATGTAGTAGCAACAGAAACAGTAATGATAAATATTCCCACAAGGAGGAGCGTTGTGTTTACAGTACTCAGCACTGCAAATGGATTTATCAACATCCCGATGGAAAGAAAGAAGAATGCTGAGAAAAGCAAACTGAATGGTCTTATTGCATCTTCAAATGTTTTGCCGTTCGGAAGCCCAGCTATTATGCTTCCTGCTAAGAAAGCACCTATAGACGGAGTAAGACCAAGAAGAGAGGCAGATACTGCCATGATTACGCCAAGTCCAAAAGAGAATAGTATCAGAGTATCTTCGGCTTGGTAGCGAAGAAATACATCAGATAATTTTTGGATCATCTTGTTAAGCATAAAATAGCTAAAGCCAAGAACTCCTAGCGATACAAGGATGGACCCCAATATACCTTCCGTTTCATAAGAACCACTCTTTAGGCTCGAGAAAAAAGTAAGTATAAAGATTGCAAATACATCCTCTATTATGAGTATTGTAATAAGAATCGGCACTTCCGGTCGTTCAATCAACCCCTTTTGCTCTAATATCTTCATTATAATCGCCGTACTGCTCATAGAAAACGCAGCGGCTATGAATAACGAGGTTATTACATCAAGACCCAACATTACTGCCGTTTCATACATTACAATAAATGTCACTAAAATGAGCATTAAACCTCCAACAATAGTACGAAGTCCAGTTGCCAATAGTTTTGCTATACTAAACTCTACGCCTATCATAAACAATAATAATATTGCGCCAATTTCAGCAAAAGTGTTTATCTCATCTGGATTTACTATATTAAGGACATTCGGTCCAAGTAGCATTCCTACAGTAAGCACTCCAACCACCGGCGGAATCTTAAGCCTCACTGAAAGCACGCCAGCAATGGTTGCAAACAGAAGCACTAGACCAAATGTTAATATGCTTGTAATCTCCATAAGCTCACTTATTAATATATTTAGATTATATTATATAGAGGAAAAGTCCATGA
>CAYSXZ010000050.1:0-3787 GCA_964435235.1 Microcaldota archaeon | reverse complement strand
TCTGAGGAAAAAATTCAGAAGATTGGAAATTACATCCCTGTAGACAACGAAGTAAAGTACCTAAAGGCAGCGCTAACCATCCCTGGAAAGCCAATAGCTCTTGCAGGACCGCCTGGGGTTGGAAAAACTACGCTTGTCTATAACATTGCTTATGAGATGAAGGTTCCTCTTGTAAGATACTCACCTGGCGCGCAACCATATCAGATTGTTGGCATGCCGCCCGATGTCGAAACCCGCGAGTTTTCTGACTCGCCTCTTACAGCACTTGTAAGATCAGGCGAAAAGGGTCTTGTTCTGTTTGACGATGCGATAAAGCTTGACCCAAGAGTATTCAGCTTAATCGCCAACATGATGGATAGAATTCAAGAAATCCAAGCAAGATCGAACGAACTACTTACCACAGATAAGATAAATATAATTTTTACATACAATTGCCCTACTGAATTGGATGTGGGCAACCCGTCTAAGGATTTTCCTGAGTTTATTAGGAACAGGCTCTCAGTCATAAGATTCAAGATGCCAGATGGCGAGACAGTAATTGATATACTAAAGAAGAAGTATAATAGTATGAAGTCCAAAATGGCAAATAGGATATCTGAGATTATTAAAAAATACGAGAAAGCACTCGCGGACCTTTACAATGAGCTTAATAGTTCAAATTTTCTCAATCAGTATGAAGGCATCATAACAGTAAGATGTACTACACGTATGGTGGAAAGGGTAGTTGAGATTATTGCAGCAGGCCTAGAACCCTTAGAGGCAGTTAGAAATGAAATAGCAAATTCAATGTTTGATGTTGATTCACCAAGTGCTCAGGATGCCATCGAAGGAGTAATAAATAACGCCAAAAATAAGGGCATAAAGTAGAGTGAGGCCTATGCCAAGAAACCTTGCTAACGAGTTCGAGAATGTAATCAAAGTTAATTTTAAAGGAGCAGATAAAGGGAAGATTAGAAAATTTGCAGATGTGTTGGCCGAAGGACTGAAAGAAAGCCCAGAAGAGATAAAAAATAAATTCATTCAGGCCGCACCAACTCTTTTTCAGATCGGGCTAAGCGAGCAAGACCTAAAATCAACAATCAGATTCGTAAACAATATCTACAAAGATGACAGGTTTGCACAGTTAGTAGGGGATGTGAATGTAGAAATTCTAGGGAAGATGATTAAATCAACAGATGAAATTTTCATGTCTAATTTTCTCAAGGCAGCTCTTCTCCTGGAGGATAAAGCACCATTAGCATTTACGATGTATTTTTCAGATGACGTTGTTGAACAGATAATAAAAAACCGCTTTTCATCAGCAGGATTGTATAAGTGGATTGATACCCTGCTTGATCTAACAAACGACGGAAAAGCAGTAGACCTTCTCATTGACTATCTTTCTTTTGATGAAGAACTTTATGAGAAGGCTAACATAAACCTCTCGCAGTTTGCCATGCGCTCAAATGCTGTTTTCTACGAGGACATAGCAGGCGAGCTCGAGTCGCTTATAAGGTTGCACTATAATAAGGTACTTAGGACAAGGAAATCGATTGAAGGCGGAGCGCATACAGTTGAAGGTGATGAGGTAAACATCTTCCTTCCATACTATGTAGACGTAATGAATACAATAGAGGGAAACAAGTTGATTTACTGCATCCTCGCAGATCATGAGGGTGGGCACATCAACTATGGAAGCTTCAGAGCACTTCTACCTGCATTTATCGACTATCTAAAGAACGAACTCGGAAAGGAAATAGTTGTGAAGAAGCTCAATTTCGCTGATCAGACAGGCATGAAACTGAAGAGTATTACCTACGAATATGAAGGAAAAACCTATTTTGCAAATTCGTTACTTGCATTTGTGTCGTTGTTTGGCGAGGAATACGCGCCAATCGTGAAAGATTTGTGGAATTGTATAGAAGACGGAAAGATCGATGCTTGGTGGCTTGATGAAGAGGCATATGGCATAAAAGACGAGTATCTTGAAGCTGCATATACACACGCAAATGAAAACGGCAATCCGAGACTTGATTACAGCATTACTGGAATGAGAAATCAAATCCTCCTTTTTGTGAGGGGGTACGCCGGTGCAACACACAGAGATAAATTCATCAAAGCAGTATTCAACGATGAAAAAGAAGGACTAACAGACGAAGAGAAAAAGATTATTGCATTAATTAGGAACTCTGACCAGAGGAGTCTAGCCTTCCTTGAGAAATATTCAAGCGAGCTTGTGGACACCATAACAAAAAGGGTTTACCACACAACACCAACAATTTTTCTTACGTACAAGATAGTGAATGAATGGAAGGAGCTGGTTGAAAAAGGGAAAATCGAAAAACCAGAAGGAAAAGAAGGTGATGGTAGAATTGGAGGGACGGGCGTAGTCGAACTTGACCCTGACAATATTTCATTCGAAATCGGTGATGAAAGTAGTCCTATTCCGCTTGATGATCTTCCAGATGACCTAAAAGAAGAGTTTATGAAGAAATCCAAGGAGTTCATGAATGGTCTTGATAATGAAAGCAGGAAACAGCTTGAAAAAAGAATGAAACAAGGAAAAGAAGAGAAGGCAGAGAAAGATAAGAAAGTTAATTTTGATAGAGATTTCTTTGTTGTGGATTACGACCCCGACCGCGGGCGTGTTAACCCAGACCTTGAGATTCCTATCCATATAAGAAAGGCAGTTGACTGTGAAAGCAAAGCAGATCCAGAGGTCGTTAGCCAACTTGCAATAATTTTCAGAAAACTCGCGCAACCGATAGTGCAGATAAAATATACCGAAGATGGTATAGAAATCGACATGGATAGGAGATATGAATGGCTCCTTGATATGATAGGCGGCATCAAGAGAGAGCCGGATTATTTCATACACAGAACTCGTACAGAGATGAGAGATGTTGTCGTTGAGATAGTTGTAGATGCAAGTGGTTCAACGTCAGATGTAATCAACGGAAAAAGGGTGATAGATTATCTCGTAGAAGCGACACATGCAACAGTAGAAGCACTCTCAAAAATTCAGAAAATAAAACTTGGCTATTCATTCTACCAGAGCAACGGTCCTGGTAAAGGTCCTGATGAAGGTACAACGATCTATATTGGAAAAGATGTTGATGAGAAGGAGGTCCGCTTCAGGAAGGTTGAGCCTAATAAAGCGAATAGGGATGGGGCTGCAAGAAGGGCTGCGATAAAAAGACTTCTGCAGAGAAAAGAGCCAGTAAAGATACTTATATTCATCTGCGATTCATTACCCGCCGATGAGAATTACGAATCAGGCGTTGATGATGTTAGGGATGCAAGAATGTATGGCGAAAAGAAGGGGATATTCCAGATGACGATAACAACCCCAGTAAATCAGTCACATTTTTCGTCTGTTCCGCACTGCAAGACGATGGAGGAATATTTCGAATATATGTACGGTAAGAATTGGTATGTTATAGAATCACAGAAGGACCTTATAGATGCTTACAAAAAGTTCTTCACTTCGATAATAAAAGAACTCAAAACAACAAAGGCAGTTATCTAACCAAAGGTAGTGACGAAAGGTTGTGAACAGAATTAAGGATTAGATTTTTTTACCTTACCCAAAGTTTCGCAAATTTTTGCATTTTTTTTATTGGTATTTCTTCCTTAAGCAGTTTCCATTCCATCGGTTCCTTCTCATTCAATGGATTCGAAAGCTCAACCTTCTCCTTAACCAGAATAGTAAGAGAATTAAACTTCTCTATTAGTTTTCTTCTTTCCTTCACCAAATTCCAGTCTTTCCCTTTTTTGCGGAATTCAGCCTTATACATTTTCAAGATCA
>CAYSXZ010000049.1:0-2300 GCA_964435235.1 Microcaldota archaeon | reverse complement strand
GTATACAAAAAGAAGCAACAAAATATTTTTAAATAAATGTCACAGAATGACATGCAAATACGCTGTTGCATAACTCCTTCTCTCCTCCTTCTTTCAGTCGCTAAAACTGCAAAGGTTTATCATCCCCTTAGCTCTTATGTTCAAGACTTACGGTAGACTTTTAAAAGAATTATTCAACAGAGTAGCTGAAAATCAGCCCATACGGGGGTTCCGGCACATCGTATTATTGGGTTATGACACGCTACAATGAAAGCAAGGAGATGCTTTCTCTGCTATCTGATCGAAGCAGAGCTGAAGAAGTATGGGAAAACGGTTGAGATGAATGTCAATAATGGGTCGGATATCGTGTTTGGGCATAATGGAAAGAAATACTGTTTCGATGTCGAGACGGGCAAGAACTGGTACAAACATCCTGAGGCTTTGGAAAATAAGTTTCTGAGATACAAAAGGTAGCATGAGATATCTTATATTCTGATAACCGACAAATCCCTGAAATACAAATATACGAGATACGGGACCGTAGTTACCCGAGGCAAACTACGCGAAATCCTTTCCAAACTCATCCTAAATGCCCCTGACTCACCCTTAACCCACTCACACACAATATAGGGGCATTGTTTAGAGGCCTTGAAAACTGGGGTTTATCGACTGTCTCACCCTAAACTGTAAGAGAGTTTAAGGGCGAGAAGTTTAACGACTAATTTAACGGTAAAATGTAGAAGTGCGTATAAAGAATATTTATATGAACAACTTTAAGATCATCTCTTTAATCTGAGGATTATCCGGGCATGCGATAAAATTAGTTCTGTATTTTGGGTCTTCGATAATACCTATTTCTTTTCCAGTTTCATTTAATAAAATGCCCCCGCTTTCCTTTAAAATTAACTTAGCGGCTGCGATATCCATAATTGTTGCTCTTGGTTGTTCATGAATCTGAATAGCAGCATCGGCTTTACCTGCTGCAACGTAACAAATTTCCAGAGATGGAGACCCGAAAATACGATTGCTTCCGAATTCAGACGTAATTTTTTTATAGAATTCAAAGTCTTTTTCAGAAACTGGACGACTTAAAAGAAGAACTGATTTTTTCGGCTTATCTGGATAGTTAATCGCTAATTTTTTATTGTTGTAATATGCACCTGCTCCTTTTATTGCATAAAAACAATCACCGTTATACAAATCTTTTACAATACTGGCTACGATATCACAATCGTTTAGTACTGCTATCGAGCAAGAAAAGAATGGAAGTCTTCTTTTTGCATTGGAAGTTCCATCAATAGGATCGATTATAAAAAATAGTTTTCCGTTATCTCCAAAGTTTTTGATACCTAGCTCCTCACTCATAATCTTACATTTAAATTTTTTGGAAATAGCATTTATAAGAAAATCTTCTGAGTATTTGTCTATGTAAGTTGTTGGTTCACCATCTGCCCCTATTTGAATTTCTCTAGAAAGGTCCAAATCATTTTGGAATATTTCTTGTGTTTCTAACCTCAACCTTTCTGTTAAATTTTTTAGAAAAGTAGTTATCTCTACAATATCTAAGGTTTCCATAGTATCATCCTTTTACTCCTAGCAATTCAAATTGCTTGGGGAATCTTATACCACTACCAGTAATAACACAACATACCGTTTTATCTTTTAGACTAAGTTTGTTCAAGGCGCTTATGACTATCGCTGAGGAGGGTTCTACAAATATGTCCTCTACTGCCAGCTCATTTAAGCCTTGTATAATACTCTGAGCCATTCGCTTCGCTAAAGCGCTTTCTCTGCCACCATTACCTACTATTAATGTTTTCATATTTTTCATCCTCTATATTGTTGTAAACAACTTATAAATGCTCATTTTAAAGCATTTTTTACTAAGCTGTTGCATAACTCCTTCTCTCAGTCGCTAAAACTGTAAAAGTTTACCATCCCTTGTCCCTCATACTCAAACCTTACAGTAGGCTTTTAAAAGAATTATTCAACAGAGTAGTAAAAACTCAAATTATTACGGACCTTTTATATTGGAATTATTTCCCTCAAAAAATATTTTAAAGGGGAAAGAAAGGGTGTTGAATTTTTGGAGTCAAATTTAAGAAACATGGCGGGCTCACAACTCGAATTGCTTCGCAATTTGGTCCTGACGGACTCGCACAACACGGATTAACAGGTTACGCCTTGCAGGCTCCGTCCAAATTCGCTTCGTGAACTTCTCTTAATCGCATACGTTATACGAAATTCGGCTACGGTGGGCGTTGAAAGAGAGATTAATAAATATTTGAATCATAACTTATGACTATGGACAAAAAATATAC
>CAYSXZ010000048.1:0-8015 GCA_964435235.1 Microcaldota archaeon | reverse complement strand
ATATAATAAATATATTCTAAAATATTTATAATTAGATTCTCTCACCCATGAGCATCTGAGATATAGTAAACATCTCAATTATAGATTCAGTTGTCTCTGAGTTAGTCAGGTTATTAAGTTCTTTCTCAACTTCTTTCTTTTCTTTCTCCTCTCTTGCTCGTAGATAATTCCCTAAAGCAGTGAAACCAACATGCCCTCCTATCATGAAAAGGCCAAGCTTTATCCAGTGATCAAACGGCGCTCTTTGATAGGCAGACTTGTATTCTGGTAAAATCTCTTTAAGAACTTCTCTAGACGCCTTGCCGATACTACTCTCTCCATTAAGCAATGGTTTGCCGGCGAGTTCCTTTTCCTTAGCGATTATTTTATTTATTAATTCCTTCCAAGTTATCTTTCCATCTTTTAGTGCATTCAGAAGAGCTACAGTGGGTTTGCTGTCGAAACATAAGGCAGAGTTTATTATCGTATGAATCGCATACCTTTCCTCTTGAGGGTTTAGTTTTGCACTCCTCACAATGTCCGAAAGTTTATCCATAGTCTTAAAGTCTATGGTACGCAATAGATCTTTATAGAATGTAGCTATCACCTTACTTCTGAATTTATTCTTTGAGAGGATACCTAATCCGTCTTCAAGGGCCAGAAATTCGCTTAATGCACTCTTTATTTTTTTAAATTTACTTACTTTCGAAATCGGATGCATCTTAAGATAATCCTTCATTATACTAACAGTTATCTCTTTCTCTCCTGCATTCCTTGCCATTTCTTCGAAGACCTTTCCCATACTGCCTTTTTCTTTTGCAAGTTTAAGAATATGTTCCTTTTCAGCAGGTGTTAATTCTTTCATCGCTTTTACAAACAGATCCTTCTCTACGCTTGTCACCATCTTGCCTGCGGCTGCTTCTTTTTTTATCAGTGCAAGCGCGTCCCTACCAGTTAGACGGGCGCTGCTTTTTACTAAAAAACTACCTATAAAAACAGCATCCAACCCAAGAAAAGCGATATCGAGTGCCAATACCCCCCAACCCTTGGCCACCCCCCAATTGTTAAGGGCTTCCTTCAGATAGTTTATGTTCTCCTCTATCCAGCTTCTTTCTTCTGACGTAAGGCGCTTACTATTTTTCTTAAGATACTCCTCCTTTTTCTTTATTTCTTCCTTTAAAGCATTTCTGTTTTTGTACACCTCTTTGAGGCTTTTTGTATCTGTTATTATAGAATAAGTCGGGCCTACAAATGGGATGAGATAGATAAGCTGTTCTAGGCTTTCAAGCCTTTCCTTTTTGGAAGGTTCTTCTTTTAATGGCGGTTTATTTTTTAATTGGCGAAAGAATTCGAGTTGTTCGGCTTCGGACGGCATCGGCCCCTTCAATGTAGAAATTGTTGGTCCTTTTTTTACTAGCTCTTCCTCTTTCCATTTATCAATCCATTCTTTAATTGCAGCATGAAATTCTTTAGTACTTGGTTTTTTTCTGTAAAGTTTCTCATTAACAGTTTCTACTATAGCTGCAAGGGAATTTCCATAAAGAACAAATGTATAAAGATAATCTTCGTTTCCAACAAAGCTAGTAAGAAGGTCTTTTTCTATTATTTCATTGTGAAGAACGGATGTTTTTTTAACTATCTTCTCCCCAAAATCAAGCAGATCCAGCACACCTTTAGCCGGGCCATCTCCCATTCTAAATAATAAAAAAATAGCATCCTCATTTTTAAGCTCACTGAGTTGCTTATTAAGCCCTTGGTCCTTGGTCGTAAAATACTTCTGGCGCATTTCTTCTAGCGTCTTGTACCAATCTTCAACGTCTTCTTTCAGTTTTGAAACCTTTTTCTTTACTTCTTGCTCTTCTGTTTTTGGTTTCTCTTTTTCTGCCGAAGGGATTTTTTTTGGTATAGATTTTATCTTTGGCGGCCCATATTCTGTAATAATTTTCTGAGTTACTACTGTCTTATTATTCATAAATATTTTTGGAAGCCACGATTATTTAACTTTTCGGATTTTGGATTCTCCGAGAGACCCATCGCTTAATGTTTCAAAGACTTTCATTGCTGCTTCACTTACATAATCCTCTTTCGAATTCAGAAATTCTATGAGTTTTTCATAAACCTCTTTTCTAATTTTAGGATTCTTCATAAGCTCCTTTCTGCTTCCTATCTCATCTATCGCCCATTCTCTAACCTCAGGATATTTGTGTGTTAAAAGCATAACAGAAGCATACAACACCAACGGATGATTTATTTTCCCTAATTTTTCTATATTGGAAGAAATGTCTTCTGGATCCCCCTCTAGAAGTTTGTGATAGAATTTTTTTACCTTTTCTTTCTTGTATGAATTTATCATATTTTCTAAGAACTTCAGTTTCATGTAAGTATTAGTGTATAAAAGTGTTTAAATATCTTTTCATGGGAGACTCAGGACTCACAACCCACCCCACGACCCTACAAAAATGGGCCCGCGGAGATTCGAACTCCGGACCTACGGCTGTCTTAGGCTTGATATCTATTATGTATTAGAGCGGGCCGTATAAGACCGTCGCTCTAACCAGCTGAGCTACGGGCCCACAAGAATTATAAAATTGAAAATATTTTTAAACAATCTCCACTCATTATAGTGCATGTACAGAGTACTTTCTGGAAAGGAGCCAGCAGAAACTATCCTTATGAATGTAAAGAGAAGAGCAGGCGAGATAGACTGGACTCCAACTCTGGGAATAGTGCTTGTAGGGGAGGATAAGGCATCGGAGATTTATGTTGAGAATAAGATAAAGAAGGCTGCTGCCTGCGGCATAAAAACAACCCTGCATAAGCTCCCGGCAACAATTTCTGAAAAAGAACTGCTCGCATTAATCGAACGGCTTAATGAAGATAGAAACGTGGATGGTTTTATAGTTCAGTCTCCACTGCCAAATCATATCGATGAAAGAAAGATAATGGAGAGCATAGCTCCAGATAAAGACGTAGATGGCTGGACATCTGTAAACTTGGGAAGGATGTTCATTGGGATGAATTCGTTTCTTCCTGCAACCCCTGCTGGAGTTGTGCGGATGCTTGAATATTATAACATCCAGATGGAAGGGAAGCATGCGGTAATAGTAGGAAGAAGTAATGTTGTTGGAAAACCACTTGCAATTCTTCTTTTGTCTAAGAATGCAACCGTCACTATTTGTCATTCGAAAACAAAAAATCTTTCTGAATATACAAGAAGCGCTGATATACTAATAGCGGCAGTTGGATTGCCTGGCCTGATAAAGGCCAATATGGTGAAAAAGGGGGCGACAGTAATAGATGTAGGCATAACAAGAGCTGGGGAAAAGATAATAGGAGATGTAGAGTTTGAAGAGGTAATAAAGAAGGCAGACTGCTCTCCTGTCCCTGGTGGTGTTGGGCCAATGACAGTTGCGATGCTCCTAAACAATGTGGTCCTTGCCGCAGAAAGAAAGGCTAAAAAATGACGGTGCTAGAGGAAAAACTCGAGAGGTACGGATGCAAACCTGGTCTCGAGCGAATAGCAAAAATAATGGATGCGTTGGGTAATCCCCAGAGAAATCTTCGTGTCATACTTATAGGAGGAACAAATGGGAAGGGCTCGACTACTGCGTACATTTCTTCTATACTTAAGGAAGAAGGGTATAAGGTTGGGACGTTTATTTCCCCACATACAGTTGCACCAGAGGAGAGATTCCAAATAAACGGAAGATGGATCGACACAAAAACACTCGAGAAATACGAGAACGAATTACTCGAATTGCATGAAAAAGGATACGATATGACATTATGGGAAGCCTATGCGGCAATAGCATACAAGTATTGTGCTGACGAGAAGGTAGATTTTGCTGTGATAGAGGTTATGATGGGCGGAAAGTACGACGCAACAAATATTGCCGACGCGAACATAAGCGTTATTACAAACATTGCTCTTGATCACACCGAATTTCTTGGCGACACGGTAGAGAAAATAGCTGCTGAAAAGGCAGGAATAATTAAAAGAGGAGTAGCTATAACAGGTGCTGGAGGAGATGCATATGGAATAATAAAGCAACGCGCGAGAGAAGTCAGCGTTCCTCTCAAAGGGCTCGGCAGAGATTTCTTTAATGAAATAAAAGAGCTTACGCAAGAAGGAACTGTTTTCGATCATATTGGTTTGGATGCATACATAAATCTGAAGACATCCTTGGTAGGGAGCCATCAAGCATTCAATGCCGCCCTCGCAGTCGCAACAGCAGAGGAATTGGGAATTAGCGAAGAGGCGATTCGCGCTGGCCTACTAAACACCAAGCATCCTGGACGACTTGAGATTGTGAATAAAAAACCGCTTATAGTGGCAGATGCTGCGCATAACCCAGATGGAATAGGAACTCTAGTAGCAAACCTAAATCTTTACAACTATGATAAATTGATAGTTGTTTTTGCAGCAAAGAAATCAAAGGACTGGCTTAGAATGATAGAACTCCTTGCTCCGCATTCATCGCTCTTCATAACAACAAAATTTGATGAAAGAAGCGTTCCGCCACAGGAATTAAGAGAAAAGGCGGCTCTATTCACAGAATCCGCATCTGCAGAAGACATAAAATCTGCCTTAAAGATAGCTATAGAGAGATGTGGAGAAAAGGACATGATTCTCGTATGTGGGAGTATCTATCTTCTTCAGAGGCTCTATAAATTGAAGGGTCAAGGATAGACTTTTAAACCCTCTTAAAGAATAATACTCTCACAAATTTTGTCGTCAAACCGATGAGATTAAGTTTGAGGTGTAAATATGGCGTATGTAGATTTCGAAACCCCAAAGGAGCTTATACCGCAGATAATAGAAATGCTCTCGGTAGCAAAGGAGAGCGGTAAGGTGAAGAAGGGAATAAACGAAGCCACCAAATCCATAGAGAGAAAGACTGCGCAATTTGTAGTTGTGGCTCAGGATGTTAGTCCTGAAGAAATAGTTGTTCATATACCAATGCTTTGCAAAGAAAAGGGAATACCGTACGCATTCCTTCCAACAAGAAAGGAGCTCGGTCAAGCGGTTGGTATCGCAGTAGGCACATCGGCAGTTGCTGTGGAGAATGCAGGTGGAGCTACAGAGAAGCTACACGATATTCTCAAAAAGCTGCCAAAGCAGGAAAGCCGTGAGAAAAAAGTGTGATTCTGATGGCAGGGATACCAGTTGAAATAGTAGAGATAAGGACCAAGACCGGCGTCTATGGCGAGATATACCAAGTTCTTTGCAAGGTTTTAGAAGGACCGGACGCAGGAAGGGTTATTTTAAGAAATGTTAAGGGACCAGTAAAGAAAGGTATGATAATAATGCTTCTCGAAACAGAGAGGGAGGCTAAGGAAATCAAAGCGAGGTAATGTTATGCCGAACTGCTCATTCTGCGAAAGTGAAATAAAGAAAGGGACTGGTATATTGTACGTAAAGAAGGACGGAACAGTTTTCTATTTTTGCTCGAGTAAGTGTAGAAAGAATGCATTAAAACTTGGAAGGGAGGGAAGAAGGCAGAAATGGACAGAGGCAAGCAGAAGATTCAATGAGATGTCCAAGAGCAAGAAGGAGTGATTTCATGCTTGAACGCACGCTTATTCTAATAAAACCAGACGGTATCCAGCGCGGAGTTGTCGGTGAGATAATCTCTAGATTCGAAAGAAAAGGATTGAAGATAATAGGAATGAAGATGCTGCAGATGGATGCAAGGTTTGCAAAGGAGCATTACGCACATCTTGTTAATAAACCATTTTATCCTGACTTAGAGAAATTCGTGACGGAGCATCCCATAATTGCGATGGTTGTTGAAGGAAAAGAAGCTGTTGAGGTTGTTCGATTAATAGTCGGACCGACAAATGCAACAAAGGCACCTGCAGGAACAATCCGTGGGGATTTCTCGAATAGCACCTCACGAAATGTCATCCACGCAAGCGACACAAAGGAGACTGCTGAAAAGGAGATAAAACGATTCTTCAAGGACAGCGAATTATTTAATTATAAGTTCATGAACGAATATTACAGGTATGCTGCTGATGAGTAAGTGTTGTTTACAGATGCTCAAGAATTTTTGCAGAGAAGGCCTTCTTCTAAATTTGGTTCGGCTACACTTAGAAAGATATATTTCTTCGAAACGCTAATGCCAATGAAGACGTTTTTTCTTTTTCTTCATTAGCCATATCGGCTTACGGATAGCATCTCGTTATCGTTCTTGGGAATGGAATAGCGTCTCTTATGTGATCTAGGTTGAGTATCCATTTTGTAAGTCGTTCTATACCAAGGCCAAAGCCTGAATGTGGAACAGAGCCGTATCTTCTCAAATCAACATACCACTTCATATCGCCGTTCGGGTCAAGGCCGAATTCCTTCATCCTCGTCAGAAGTTCGTCAAGCTCCCATATCCTTTCGCTTCCCCCAATAATCTCTCCATGCCCCCTTGGTGCGAGTAGATCATCGTTCAAAACCGTTCCAGGCTTTTTTGGATCCTCGCGCATGTAGAATGCCTTTATTTCCTTTGGAAAGTGATGCACGAATAAGGGAACGTCGAGTTCTTTTGTAAGTATCGCTTCTTCATCAGCGCCGAAATCCTGGCCGTATTCTATCTTACCGCCAAGTTCGTTCACCTTCGCAATTGCATCCTCGTAATCCATCCTCGGGAAAGGCACCCTTACCTTTTTCAATTCCTCTGGATTTCTCCCGCACGCCTCGAGCAACTCCGAATGTTCCTTCACCATTTTTTGAACGACATATTCTACCATGTTTTCTTGAAGCCTCATGTTCATCTCTTGGTCGTACCAAGCCATCTCTGGCTCAAGATGCCAGTACTCTGCAAGATGCCGAACTGTGCGTGATTTCTCTGCACGGAAGGATGGCGCGAGCACATAGACCTTCTCGAGACCGAAGATAAATACCTCAGCATAAAGTTGGGAGCTCTGCGTGAGATACGCCTTTTCCCCAAAATAATCCATCTCGAAGAGCGTTGCCCCACCCTCGCACTGCGACTTCGTTATTATCGGTGGGGCGAGTTCATAGAAATCCTCTTTATCGAAAAATTCTCTGAGATAGTTAACTATGTGATGCCTTGCCTTCATTA
Source organism: Microcaldota archaeon (assembly GCA_964435235.1). Lineage (GTDB taxonomy): Archaea > Micrarchaeota > Micrarchaeia > Anstonellales > Bilamarchaeaceae > JAVZJR01. The sequence goes on along the minus strand of CAYSXZ010000048.1, from coordinate 960 downwards.
TGTTCGTTATTTTCTGTGAGCGCAACCAGAGATGCCTCACATCAAGCAAGAACTCATCGCTGAGATCCTTTGAGATTGGAAATGGTTCCCCCTTACTCACTAACACAACGCGCTCGGCTTGAAGTTCTAAACCGCCAGGTGCGCGTGCGTCCTTTTTTGTTGTCCCTGTTATTTCTATCGAGCTCTCTATGTATGCCTGCTCTGCTGTAGCCCAACTTTTTTCGTCTACCTTATCCTTTTTCACAGCGCACTGCAGCACGCCAGTCGCATCCCGAATAACAAGAAAATGGATATTACCGCTCGTCCTCTCGCGGTAAACCCATCCTCGTATGCTTACCTTCTCTCCTTCTTTCTCCTTAAGAACGTCTGAAATGTGCTTGAACATATATCCTCAAAGGAAGATTATAATGAAAGCAATATAATTGTATCATATCAGTTTATCGGTTCAGTTTATCAGTCGCAGTTGGTGGAGATTAAAATTCCGAAAAATGAAAAGATGTTATAGAAAGAAAGAGACGTCATCGTGTACAATATTGAGATACCAATTCCGAGTCGGTTTTTCATTTCGTAATCGCAATGGTCCTTCTGGTTTCATAGGTTTCAATAAACGCTGGGGTAGCTTTTTTGAATCAGCCGCCAACCTTTCTCTCAACTCTGCAACCTTTGATCGTGCACCAAAAAAGTTCATCGCAACTATAGTGCTCATGTCCCCACCTCAGCGGAATACTCACTACACAGTCTTGAAACAGTCGTTCTCGAAACATTGAAAATTTGACCCAACCTTCGCAGGGAGAGATTACTTCTATAGTACAAAAAGAGAAGCCGTTCGACTTCGGCCTTGCTCAACTTTTTTGGTCGCCCAACACCTCTTCTAACCAAATCGCACGTTTCCCCTACTTTAGATTTCATACCACCTTTTTTTCATTTTTTTCACCTCCTACTTCATAGTATACAAAAAGA
>CAYSXZ010000047.1:0-72368 GCA_964435235.1 Microcaldota archaeon | reverse complement strand
TTATAAAATAGTGTTAAAATAGATTTAAAAACCTTTCTATTTAAGTCTTTCCCACATTTCAGTATGCATCTACATACACAGTTACATTGCTTGCCCGGCTACTGACTGCATTGACATAAAGTCTAACTGAAAATCCTTGTTCAGGAACATCTATACTCCTATCACTTCTCTCAGATATTACTATGCCTTCTCTTACAACACCGTCTCCGCAAAGTATGGAGTATGTACCAGTAGTTCCAGAATAGCTGTCATACCTGATAGATACATTTCCAACAGTAGCGATGTCGTTAAGTCTTATGAACACAGTTCTTGTTTCATCAAAAGGATTACATTCAATACTAATCTCCTCTTCAGCACCTACATCTGTGACTTCTGATACGTCTTCTGTTGCATCTTCTTCTGCTTCAGTAGCATCCTGTACTTCATCTTCTATAACGTCTGCAGGGAGTTCTTCTTCTACTTCTGCATCCGGATCTACTGCAACATCTTCCTCTTCAGGAGAAACTTCGTCCTCTACAATTTCTACTGCTTCGTCTTCTACTGCATCTTCCTCAGGAACATCTGCAAGCTCTTCTTCAACTGCGTCTTCTTCTGCTTCTTCATCATCAGGAGAAACTTCGTCTTCTACAATTTCTACTGCTTCGTCCTCGCTCGCGTCTCTTGGGATATTTTCTAGCTTTGTCTTATTATCAGATTCTTGAGTGTCTGATTCAGCGTCCTGGCGAATGTTTGGCATAGGGAAATCTGTAAATCTTGTACAACTGCCTAAAATAAGCGCACTGCTGACAACACCAACCATAGCTCCTTCTGCAAGAGGCTTAATCTTTGCAAACAATCCTTGCTTGCGCTCTTCCTTCTCACTCTTCCTTCCTGCATCCCCTATTTTTTCATTAATATTTTTTTCGGACATACAAAACCACTAAATATAATTAGTCTAAAAAGATTTATAAATATGTATGTTGGGGAATATGGTTAGAGAAGTATGCAAAAATGATTACCATGGAATTTCTTTCTCATCTTTCTAAGACGCCAGGAATTGGCGGAAGAATAAAGACGAAGCCGGAAGATTTTATAGTGGAAGAGATTGGAACGAACGGGATAGTTTTTGAAGTTGATAAGGGGATTAGATGCACTGACGGAACTGGTAACTACACGCATTTTATATTGCAAAAGCAAGATTGGACCACAGAAGGTGCGATAAGAAGGATTGCAAAGGAATTAAGGATAAGTCCACGAAGATTTAATTATGCTGGAAACAAGGATAAGAATTCAATTTCCACTCAAATTGTTTCTGTATTTAAGGTTGACGCCGCAGAATTGCTATCTCTTAACCTGAAAGACATTCGGATAAATGGAGCATGGGTCGCTAAAGATAAGGTACATCTTGGTGAACTCCTCGGGAATAGATTTACGATTAAGGTAATAGATACAAAGGATAGCGAGAGGGTAACGGATATTTATAGCGAAATTGATGGAAGATTCCCAAACTATTTTGGAGAGCAGAGGTTTGGATCGAATAGAAAGAATACGCATATCATTGGTGAATATCTTTTGAGGGGAAGGGCGGATAAGGCAGTTCTTACCTTTCTTTGCGATAGCGAAGGAGAGGAGAATGAAGAGGCGAGAGCGGCACGGAAAAGTCTTCAGGAGACGTTGAATTTTTCTACTGCGCTAAAAAATTTTCCTTCTTATCTAAAGCTGGAGAGAAGCATGCTTGATTATCTTTCAAAAAATCAGAACGATTACGTGGGTGCACTTCGAAGATTACCAAGAGCAACCCTTCTTATGTTTATCCATGCATTTCAATCCTACATCTTTAACAGACTCCTTTCAGATAGGATTAGGGAGGGAGAGATACGTAAGGAAGATGGAGAGTATTTCTGCGGAGAAAACGCTTACGGCTTTCCGGATATCTCGAAAAGAAATGAAGAAAAATGGCTGGTTGGGAAATTAATTGGGTATGAAAGCAAACTGAATGAGCGAGAGAACGCCCTTCTTAAAGAGTTAGAAATAAAACAGAGCGATTTCAAATTAAGAATCATCCCTGAAATTTCATCTAAGGGAAACTTCAGAACGTTGTTTGCTCCTTTAAAGGACTTTTCTTTTTCTAACGATACCTTTCGCTTCTCCTTGCCAGCAGGAAGCTATGCAACAGTAGCCTTAAGAGAGTTTATAGATATTAAAAAACATAGTGATTAAATGGAAGAAGAAGGTATCAAATTTTCTGTTTCAAAGAATGTTTTTTACAATCCAAAAATGACATTCTGCAGGAGTATGTGTTCCATTGCAGTTGGAGCAATTCGCAATCAGCTCGAAATTTGTGATTCATTCTGTGCAACAGGAATACGCGGAATAAGATATGCTAAAGAAAACAAGAATGTAAAACACGTAATATTTGTAGATATTGAAAAGAATGCAATAAAATGTGCAAAAGAAAATGCAAAAAAAGCAAGGATAGAACATGAAGCAATTCATGGAAACATATCGCGTGTTGTTTTTGATATCTCAGCAGATTTTCTTGAACTAGATCCGTTTGGAACACCTGCGCCTTATCTTTATGATGGATTTCGTGTTTTCAATCCAAAAAAGATAGCATACCTATCTGTCACGGCAACAGATGTCGCAGTACTTTGCGGCGGAAAGACAAGGGCATGTATAAAGAATTACCATTCAAAACCCCTAAACAATGAATTCACACACGAGAATGGATTAAGAATTTTAATAAGGCGAATAGCGGAAACAGCAGCAGAATTTAACATGGGGATTAAACCACTGCTTTCATTTTCTAAATCTCATTATTTGAAGACGATTATAGAAGTGAAACGAAGCGCTGACCTTGCCTATAAGAGCATGGACATGCTTGGATATGTTGAGTTTTGTCAATCGTGCGGGTATAGAAATGCAGCGAAATTTCCGAGAGAAAAATGCACAAATTGCGGCGCTCTCTTAGATTATGCAGGACCGTTATGGTTAGGGGATCTCCACGAAAAAATATTTATAGAAAAAATGGCAGAACTGAATGAGAAAAGAAACTATTCACATAAGGATGAGATTAGAAAAATGCTCAAGTTGTTTGAGGACGAAATCGGAATGCCACCATACCATTATGAATTGCATGCTATGGCGAAGCGTTTGAAGGCGAGCTTAGTTCCAAAAACAGAAGAGGTCATTTCAGGATTGCGTAAGAAAGGGTTTAAGGCAGGAAAGGATCATTTCTCTCCTACATCAATAAAGACAGATGCACCATACGACATTCTTTTGGATACATTTTCAGAGTCTATTCAATAATGCCAGCATCCTATCGCTCAGATAAGAGTAGGTTGCAGTAGGCTTTGCTAACACATACTTGTATCCTAACTGATAAGCTTCCCTCTCATAGAATTCGAAAACATCGCGCGGAACATACTCGAGCACCCTAAGATTATTTTTTGTTGGCCTGAGGTACTGCCCTATTGTTATCATATCAACGCCTGCCTTCCTCAGATGCCTAAGGGTAGCAAGAACTTCGGTTTTCTCTTCTCTAAAGCCAAGCATCAGTGATGATTTTATTATCATTTCCTTTGAAAGCTCTCTTATTGCTTTAATAGTTTGAAGGGATTCGTAGTATCTGTTTTGACCGTCTCTTACTATATGCTGCAATCTCTTAACAGTCTCTATGCCATGGCCTATTATATCTGGCTTTGCGTCTACAATCTTCTTAATAAGATCGCGTCTTCCGCCATAGTTTGGTATGAAGGCTTCGACAAACGTTCCTCTGTTCCACAGCTTTACCGCCATTATACAGCGTGCGAGATGTCCCGCGCCCATGTCCTCCAAATCGTCACGGCTTACTGAACTGAGCACGACATGCCTAAGTCCAAGCGCTCTTACAGCAGCAGCTATTCTCTCCGGTTCTTCCCTATCAGGCTTTAGAGGTTTCTTGTGATGCTTGATAATGCAGAATCTGCAGTTTCTCGTACAGTACTGCCCGCCTACGATAAAAGCGATGCTTCCGATAAATGCGCATCTTGAAAAATTGCGGCAATAAAGGCATGGGGTTTTTAGACCATATTCTCTAATAATCTCAGAAGTAACTTTTTTTATACTTTCAATATCCCTTTTTAACGAAATGGGCGGATTATTGGCCATTGCTTCTGCATGGGAAGAATAAAATTAAAATACTTCTCATTCTACGCTCCGCACCCCATCCTAAGAATATCACGCAAGCCTGGGGCAAAACCAATTATTATAAGGATAAGGGCTATGTAATTTCTCTCTTCATCCTTAATGTTCTCCTTTACCAGAAGCCAAGCTGCAAGGAAGGAAATTGCGGCCTTTACAAGATAAAATGCAAAATAACTCCCGCTGAAAACTCCTATAGCGCCGGAAAAAACGTGTTGTTCACTATACCCTATACCTGTAAATTTTGGAAAGAGGTCTATCGCAAAGAAGGTAGCTGCGCCATCAAGAGAATGGGCAGCGACTATGGATGCTAATATCCTGTCCTTAAAGAATCCAAAGGCTAAATAAGCAGGCAAGGCTGCTAGTATTATAACTGGGATCATAAAGATCCAATATTTCATAAAAGGAAGGATAAGGAGAAAATGAGGAAGCCATAGCGCAAGCCCCACGTAACCAAGCAAATCCATTCGTTTCAATTTGTAGAGAATGATCATAAAAAAGAGGAGGATGGTTGCAACAACGATGTATATGCCGGGCGTCACTGTGAAATAACCATAATCGTAGATATGGCTATTCAAAACCAGTTCGTGGACTGGTGTTATTGGTTTCATAACTCCAGCGTCTATGCTGTCTGTAACAACACGCAAGGTCGAACCGAAGAGGACGAAACACATTACAGAGCGAATAAACAATTCATCTATTCGTATTCTCCCATGCATCTTATGATAGAGGATATAGACCGAAACTATCGCTATAATTGCATAGGTAAGGGTGTTGACTATATTATAACCACTACGGCTCCAAATCGGATTAATAAAATATTCATATATAAATCTTTCCATCGAACCAACTACATGAGGAGTAAGCGAAAAAAGATTATTAAAGAGAGCGTATCTGAGAGCGTCAAGCGACTTCTCGATGAAGCACGCAAGGAATATATGAAAGGAAAAAAAGAGCTGGCGGATAGATACGTAAGAATGACGGTTTCATACATTAAAAAGCATAAGATTCGTCTCCCAGAAGAATATCGTAATAGTTTCTGTAGGAAATGCTATCTGATATGGATACCTGGCGTAACTGTAAAGGTTTTTTTTGATAGAAAGCACAACTGCCTACGCATAGAATGTATGCGTTGCGGCTTTAGTAAAAGGCTTTGATTAATCTGGAGGTAAGGTTATGACAATTTTGGATGAATATGCTAGGAATGTGGTTTTGAAAAGGCTTAAGGATATGAAATCCACAGTTACTCTTGTTTATTTTGAGAAAAAAACACAATTAAATGACCAGATAAAATCATTACTTTCTGAAATTACCTCTCTTTCAGATAAGGTAAAAATTGAGATATATGATCTTGAGAGGGATAAGACGGCAGCTGCTCAGTATGATGTAACGACAGGGCCTGTAATAATTTTCAAAAGCGAAAATGTAAAAGGAGATGCAAGATTCTATGGGATGCCTTCTGGCTTTGAATTCGCCACATTCCTAGAAGTTTTAAAAATGGCTGGAGGAGAATTGATGGTAGATAACAAGGTAAAGGAGTTCTTTGATTTAAGCGATGGGGTGAAACTTGAGGTTTTCGTCACACCCACATGCCCGCATTGCCCAGCATCTGCTTATGTTGCTCTTAAATTTGCGATGGTGAGTTCAAGGGTCAAGGGGTATGTATACGAAGCGATGGAATTTCCAGAGATAGCATCTAAATACAGGGTAATGAGTGTTCCAAAAACAATTGTGAATGATGGAAGAGGTGAATATGTAGGTGGATATCCAGAGGATATTGCATTCATAAAGATAAAATCAATTTTAGAAGGATAGCTCACAATCTATCTATTCTCTGATTTGGAATGGGCTTCCAGCTTTCTATTCTTCTTTTTGCAGCAGCCCTGTTTTTCTTGTATAAAAACTCGCCGGCATAGGCGATCATTGCCCCATTGTCTCTGTTGAACTCGTCTGCTGCGACTCCAAATCTAACGCCGTCTTCTTCGCACATTGTTTTTAACATGTGTTGAAGTCTCCTATTTTGCGCAACTCCTCCGCAAACGATTAGTCCCTTCTTTTTTGTTAAGAAAAGAGCACGCTCGGTCGCCTCGCACGTCATAGCAAATGCTGTTTCCATGAGCGAATAAGCGACATCCCTCTTTGGTTTTTCTCTTGCAATCTTCTCTGCATGGGTAAGTAAACCAGAAAACACGAGATTCATTCCCTTAACTGAATAAGGAAGTTCAACATACCTTCCGCCCTCAGCAAATTTTTCCAATGCTGAACCATGCGCGTGTTCCATTCCTATAGCCCTCGCAAAATTATCGAACAGATTACCTAACCCTATATCAAGTGTTTCGCCAAGAACATGATACTTACCGTTTTCTTCTATTATTATTTGACTATTCCCACCTGATACATATAGGATAAGAGGGTTTTTGATTCCTGTTAAATGCTCGCTTATCTTTACATGAGCGTAGCAATGGTTTACTCCTATTAACATTTTTCCAGTTCGTGCTGCTAGATATTTCGCGCCGCCACATCCAACTGCAAGCGCAGAGCCTATGCCCGGTCCTTGGGAAAATGCAATGAGGTTTATGTCCTTCATGGTTAATTTTGATTCTACAATTGCTCTTCGCACAACATCGCCGAAAACCTGAGCATGATGGTCGGCAAGCTTTCTCGGAATCATTCCTTCTCCTTTCGGCGGTCGAAACATATCGATTACGTTTGAAAGAACAACCCCATCTCGAACGATACCAACGGAGAGGGTGTGGGCAGTGCATTCTATTCCGAGCGTTATCATATTCACACCGGTAAAAATTACAGCGAACGCATGATCGCTATCGCGAGCAAATTATAAATCATATGAATGACTATGGGCGGCACTATGCTTTTTGATTGTTTGTAAATTAATCCAAGTATAAGACCTATTGTGAATGCCCCGATAATCTCTCCTACTGAACCGTATGAAATATGAAGGATGGAAAATAGTACTGCAGCTGGAAGGATGCCAAAACGACGAACAAGCAAACCCCTAAAGAAAAGCTCTTCGCTGAACGGAGCGAAGAGAATGGCCATGATTAGAAGATAGAGCGGAAGCTTATCTACTATATCAATAATCTTGCTTTGATCATTAATGCCAAAAAAATTCATCGTATGAGCGATGATAAAGAGCGATGCAATTATTGCAAGAAAACCTGAAAGAGAGAATACAAGATTTGTTTTCAAATCTCCAGGAACGCCCAATTCATGCAATGTTGTTTTTAGATCCTTATTCCATAAAAAATAAAGAGCCGCAGAAAAAAGCCCGATGTGTAGAGGAGCTTCATAAAGATAGCTTTTCTTATCCAAAAAGAACAGAGTAAAAAAGGATAGCACTGAAAGAATAAGGACTATAAGAAAAATTTTTTTAGCGTCCATTTTTCCTACTTCTTTTCATAATAGCCGCACTTTCCACAGGCCCGCCTATCCTTATGCTCAGCCAGTCTTACGCCAGCCCCACATTTTGGACAATATTTGTGAGGAATGTAAGCGGTTGGTCCTTCCTTCTTCTCTTTTTTTGTTCCAACAGATTTCTTCTCTTTCTTTTCTTCAGCCATTTTTGTCCACCTGTTTTTCTTTACTTGTTTCTTTACAGCTACTTTTTACCTTCCTTTTTTTCCACAGGTGCAGCCTCCTTTTTTGGTTTTTCTGCCTCTGGCGGTACTCCTACACCGTCTCTTTTTCTTATGTAAAGTGGTTCTATTTCCATAAGCTTCTTTATGTCTTTGTAGGCATGAGCTATAACACGAACCCTTTTATTCCCAAATTCGTTGACAACGCTGCTGAGCACAGTAAGTTCCGGATTCAATCCAAGCTTCGTGCTAATTGCCTCTCTCATCTCCTTTCTGGTTGGTGTTGCGTTTTCGAAATGAAGAGCAGCATTTATCTCCTTCCTTTTGAGAAGCTCATTCTCTGTCGCTGAAATTATTTCTACTTCCATTTTCGCACCCCGCTACCTAATCCTCTCCATCTTTCTCCTTCCCATAGCTTCTATTATCTCCGCCTCCTTGCCTGGGGCAGCCTGATTTAGCAGCTCATCCGGTATCTCCATCTCATACATCTCATAGGTTTGCGAATCCATAACCTGCGCGGTTTTTCCGCTTACAGACATTATCTGAACAGTCTTCCTTTCTATTATCGGAACCTCTACATCTGCGTCTCCAGGCGAAAGAAGGGTTTTTTTCTGCCCTTCAAATATACCTATTGCAGTTATCCTCATCTTTGCCGCGCCATGCTTTCCTGGCTTTGAACTTTCTACATCCACAACCTTGCATGGAACGCCGTCTATGAGAATGTAGTTTCCAGGTTTCAACCCCTTAGCTACACTGAATACCTTCTCAACCATTCTAACACCTACAACGAGCTGCAAATTAGTTGTAAATTGGAGGTTATATTATAAAACCTTAGTCTTTTAAAATATAATCATGACTACCATCGTCGATGCGCACTGCCACCTCTCTGACATTAAGGATTACAAACTAACTGGAAGAGTGTTGCCGGTTACCTGTGGATATTCGCATGCTACCAACGTTAAGACAGTAGAGATTGCAAAAAAATTAAATCTGCCATTTTCTCTTGGTATAGCTCCTCAATCTGTAATTGGAAATACCGATCTTAGCACTTTGGAAGAATGGATAGAATTCATAAGAGCGAGCAGACCTAATGCGATTGGAGAGATAGGTCTTGATTATCATTGGGCCAAAGGCGAGGAAGATGTGAAAAGAGAGGAGGAGGTTTTTGCGAGAATGCTCGACCTTGCAGAAGAGATGGGACTTCCGATAGTAATCCATAGCAGAAAAGCGATGCGAGATGTGATAGACACGCTTGAGATGAGAAAGACATGCCCGCCGCTTATGATGCATTTCTTTTCCGGCACCCTGTCGGAAGCAAGATGGGTTGTTGAGCAAGGGGGTTTGATATCGATACCGCCATTGCATTCCAAAGAGCGAAGAGTTGTAATAGAAGAAACGCCGCTGGAAAATATTGTTGTTGAGACAGATTCGCCATATGTTGTGAGGATGCCAGAGCAGGTTGAGGAATCCGTAGCGTACGTTGCAGAGGTAAAAAATATAGATTTCGATATTGTAGCAGAACAGACTGCAAGGAATGCACATAGGTTTTTTAATTTTTAATGAGAGATTTACGCTATTATAATTTTGAAGGTGCGCTCATGCATGATTTTTTTGAGAAGTTATTCAAAAAAGAACCTAATGTTGCGCTTCTTGTTGATGGTCCAAATACCTTAAGAAAATCCTTCCATCTTGACGTGCGTGAGATAAAAGAAGAAGTAGCGAAGTACGGTAGAATACGCATAGCAAAGATATATCTGGACCAGTACGCATCAGAAAAGCTGATAGAGGCGATGATAAACCAGGGTTTTGATGTTGAAATAACCACTGGGGATGTGGATGTCACCATGGCAATTGAAGGAATGGAGTACATACTCGATAAAGACATAGATATACTTGCTTTTATGACGCGCGATACCGATTATAGACCGGTATTAGTAAAGGCAAAAGCAAAAGGGAAGAAGACTATAATAATCGCAACTGACATTGCATTCAGCGCTGCTCTTCGTAACACGGCAGATATAGTGCTTATCTTTAAAGGAAAAGGAAATATTGAAACCATACTCAATAAATAAAAACCTATTTACTTAGAATAACATTCTCTTTTGATTTTTGAGGTGAAATAAATGGCTGAGAAAAGACCGTTTGATATCTTAAACAATGCACTGAACAATACAGTGATTGTAGGTATGAAGGGAGGGTACGAGTTCCGTGGAGTGATGGTTGCATATGATGTCCATATGAACATAGTACTCGAGAAAGCAGAACAGCTTCAGAACGGCGAAGTTAAGAGAGGCGTAGGCACTGTTCTTCTGAGAGGAGATTCTGTAACGTTCATTTCTCCGTCGTAACAATCTCCTCTTTTATTAATTTTTCATCGCGAATCTACCTTTTGAATAGTGTTTCGAGATCTTTCAAATCAAACAGCAACACATTCTCTTCTTCAACGCGTTTTTTAAAGCTTTTTGCAAACACTATATAGTGCTCCTTTCTTTTTCCTTTGTTCCACTCAACTAATTCAGCTTTTCTCTTGAGTTCTGTGAGAACGGTCTCAGCATTCACGTTCTCGCTCCATTTGCACTCCGCAAATAGTATATCACCTGTCTTTTTGTTCAGAGCAACCAGATCAATTTCATAGGGATTGCCGTTGTGATCCTTCCCCCACTGCCTTCCTATCTCTGATATTTCAAATGGAAGCTGACTTACACTATTTAATTCAGTTAACGCTTCTCTGCATAAATTTTCAAATCTCCTGCCGAGATATAAATTTATTTCCTTGTCAAAAAAGTCAGCTGCAACATTATCGAGATTTCTCTCCAGGATATAATATTGCCGCCACACAAAATAAAACCAGAAGGAAAAAATGTTAGCGACTATAACGTAACGCCCTGTTTTTATTTTTTTTTCTGTAACTGGAATTTCTCTTCGCAAGATGTCAAAATCATCTTTTAATAAAGCTAGATATTTTGTAAGCTCTGTGGGCCTTTTGCCGCTGTAATATGCGATTTCCTTAAGGATGTTTTTTCCTGAAGCGACAGCTGTCAGGATTGTAAAAAACATCTTATGTTCCTTTCCAAATTCTTCCTTGAGCATTGTGCGTATTTCTTCATTCAGAGGACGTGGATAAAGTAAGAAGAGTGCTTTTACAGCGTCTTCAAATGATGGACTGCCCATATTTTCAAGAGTTTCGTAATATTTTGGGATGCCGCCAAAGACTAGGTAGAAACGGATCATGTCCTCAAATGAATAGCCAAGCTGACCGCACAGTGCAACAACGGCTCTGAAATTCAATTCATTGAGCTTTATTACAAAATCAAATCTGCCGTACAGGGGACTTTTGTACTTTTCGATGAGACCCTTCATCAATGAGATGTAAGAGCCAGAAACGACTATACTGCAATTCTTATGCTTATCCATAAGTCGCTGAAGGTCGTATATGAAAGAGCTGTTAACTTTCAGAACATTTTGCAACTCGTCTATGAATATTGTACGCTCTCTTTCCTTTGAGAGCAGGTATTCGAAAAACTCCCTGAAAGATGCAAGTCGTGGAAGTAGAAGTTCAGGATATTCCGCTACCCAATCAGCAATTATTTCGGCTTCGGTCTTTTCAGCAGGGATAAAGAGAGTTAGCACGTTTTGACAACCGTGCTCAACAAGTGTCGTCTTCCCTATCCGTCGCCTTCCGACTACTGCAATTCTCGGCCTTTTTAACTTGGCTAGAAGCTCTAATTCCTTTTCCCTATCGACGAATTTCATATATACCTAATAAGTATTATACTCAATAAGTATATAAATTTTCCCAACTCGGATCTTTTTGTGGACTAGGAGGGATTTGAACCCCCAGCCTCCTCCACGCCAAGAAGGCGATCTACCGTTGATCTACTAGCCCATAAAAATAACCTTATGTTCAAATATCTTATATAAATTTTACTTCAAAAGTTTTTCGAGTGGTACCTTTGTAACGACTATGTTCTTTTTTGCTACAAGCTCATAATAATCGGTACCCTTTTCTGGCTTTATGCTCTTTCCACTTAACCAATAATAAGGATTACCGTGCGGGTCCTTTCTTTTCTCTATCACTGCGAAGGTTCTCATCCATTGTCTCCTCTTTGAAAAAACTATCTTCGCTTTTTTGATATATCGCTCTTCAGGAAAATTCACTACATAAAAATCTCCCTTCTTAAGTTTTGATTTTAGAGCAGCCCATACCCTCAGAACGCCGTTCTTTAATCCTTCCCTATCCCAATTCTCTTTCTTCTCCCAACCCAACCTTCGGTGTGGCCGATGAACAGAAAATGCTATTGCTGGTACCTTGTAGATAGCAGCCTTCCAGCATGCACCTATAGTTCCAGAGCTTATCAATGGGCTTAAGCCGCAGTTGTCCCCCCAATTAATTCCGGAGAAGATTACATCTGGCTTTGGGAACTCATTCGAATGGATAGCAAAAAGCGTGCAATCGGCCGGATTTCCATTCAAGGTATAGATATTCTTTTTAATATAAGTGAGTCTTAACGGTTTATGCAATGTTAGCGCAATGGAAATCGCACTTCTCTGCCTTTCTGGAAGAATTGCATAGGCCTTTCCTATCTTGCTTGCCACATCTAATAGTATTTCAACTCCTTCTGTATATCCATCATCATCAGTTATCGCAATTATCATGGCGAAACCCTCATCCTATCCCGAGGAAAGAGCATGGCCTCCCGAATGTTGGATTGACAACAAAGTTTCATCGCAAATCTCTCGAGTCCGATACTCCAACCAGCGTGTGGCGGCGCACCCATTCTGAATGCATTAAGATAAAACTCAAAATTCGCCAAATTCATTCCCCTCTTCTTCAATTGCTTTTCAAGAATTTCTACTATGTGAATACGCTTTGCTCCGCTGGCTATCTCCAAACCACGATAGACCAAATCAAACGCATGGCATATCTCCTCGTTCTCTTCAGATGGCATAGAATAGAACGCTCTTACCGCAGTTGGCCAATCATATATAAAATACAGCTCTTTGTTAAGTATTTCGTATAGCTTCTTTTCTGCTTCTTTCGAGAAATCGTCTCCAAATTTCATTTCGAATTTCTCTGAATTCAGTTTATCTACAAGTTCTTTATAGGTATAGCGAGGAATTTTTTTCGGTGCAGTTACTTTCGCTCCAAATGTTCTTTCGATGTCTTCACCAAATCTTTCATCCGTTTTTTTAAGCATATAAAGTACGACGTCCTCTAGAACAGTCATAACATCGTGGTGGTCTGCAAAACCCATCTCTATATCCATCTGCGTTATTTCGTTAAGATGCGTTGTGGTGTTGTGCTTCTCAGCACGGAATACAGGCATAGTAATCATTACCCGGTCAAGGCCGCCTATAACTGCAAGTTGTTTGTAAAGTTGAGGAGATTGCACGAGATATGCTTGCGTTTCGAAATATTGGACCGGAAAAACCTCGGTTCCTCCTTCTGTTGCTGCTCCTGTTATTGCTGATGGCTGTATCTCAACAAATCCATTCGATGTTAATTGCTCTCTGAAACTATTTATTAACAAGGATTTTATTTTGAATATTAGATTAATCTCCTTTTTTCTTAAGTCTATATATCTGTAATTAAGGCGGGTATCGAGCTCGGAGGGAACGTTTCCTGTTGGGTCAACAGGTAGTTTCATAGTTACTTTATTTAGAAGTTTAAAGTTATTTGGGATAAGCTCAACACCATCTGGTGCTATTCTATTTTCCTTTATCTCTCCTTCAAACGAGATGACATCCTCTTTATTAACATTTATGGATTCAAGAATGCTATCATCGACTACTCCTTTTTTCATCGTAACTTGGATTATCCCTGTTTGGTCGCGCAGATGTACAAATTTTAGTTTTCCAAGGTCGCGAACATCGTGCACCCAACCAGCTATCTTAACAATTTTTCCTATGTCTTTTTTAGCTTCTGAGATGTAATGTGTTCTATCCATACAGGACACCGCATTGTCAGATTAACACAGTAAATCCGAAAGTAAATAAAAACTAATAGCATTACCAGCCACAAGGCTTTAAATAGCCACCCTCCATAGCTTAATGGGAATGGTCAAGAACCTTGATGACAAGAAAACCGTAGAGATTTTTGCCGAGCATGAAGATATGGCAATCATAAGAAGGTTCGTAGAGAAAATAAAATTAGAGATTGAAAATAGAGAAAGCATAGAAGCGGGAGCCATTTATATGAGAAAATTAGCTACTGAGATGAAAATGACAAGAGAAGAGCTTGGTAATAAGATGGATGAAGGCTTTACGAAATTAGGAGATAAACTTGATAAGTTTTCTAATAATACATCTAAGAGATTTGACGTTATGGAACAGAAATTTTGAAAATTTACTCTGTTCGAAAACATCTGCAACGTTTTAATAATTAACATGCTTTATACAATTGCGGTTAGGATGGATTTCATACTTCCTTTGCTAGTCACGATTCCACAAGCAGCCACAGGGATGATAGCCGGCGCCCTAGGTTTCTCCATCGTAGTCACTGCTCTTTTCTTTCTTGTAGCATATTTTTTCCAAAGCCCGCAACTTACTGCAGTTGCTCATGACGAATTTGCTGCTCTTATCTTTACTGCAATCATAATATTTGTATGGATAATGGGTGATGGTTTTTTTAATAGCTTAACATCAGGTCTTATAGGAATTACTATTCCTGGCGGCCCGCAATTGAGCGGTCTTTCTGTAACTCATGTAGAATTGGCATTGCAGGCCAATGCTGTTTTTAAGAGTAAACTCATAAGTCTTTATACGAATCTCTATCTTTACGAGATTTTAATTGGTTTTCTTTCAACCATTTCCTTTCCAATAGGAGCTATATTCTCTGGTCCAGCGATAGTTTCATTCTCTTTCATGCCCTACATATCGCTTGGGATGTTGAGCACGATTCATACAAGCGTTGTAGAGAGCATAGGACTTCTTGTTGCGGCGGTATGGGTTAAGGAGTTTCTGCTTTTCTTCTGCGAATATGTGGTACCATTGATACTTCTGCCGATAGGGATATTTCTGAGAGCATTTCCGTTCTCCAGGACAACTGGCTCCAGTATCATAGCACTATGCTTTGCTGCTTATTTTGCCTATCCTTTTTCAGTATTATTTTCTTATTATACCGTGTTCGACCTTTATCATCCTTCAGAGCCACCACCGATGCTCAGCTCATTCTCGCTCTTTAAGACTAACGTGGACCAAGCCACCGGAGAAAAGGCCCTTACTGATATGAGAAAGCAAAGCGAAGAACGGGAAGCGCTTTTCCGTTCCGAGCCTCTGGCAGAGAGGGTCGCCAGTGGAGATACGTACTGCGCCGGACATGAAATACTGTGTAGTTTCGAGAGGTTATGGAAGGGAGCATATAATCTTGCAAAAAATTTCATTAACACAGCGATTGGTATTTGGAAGTTTATGATGGGGTTTACGGGTGATTTTTATTCCGGTCTCACCGGTCCTTTTCTCCCTTCGAATGTTGCGGCCGGCCTTTATTATTTTATAGTTAGAGAGGTATCACACGTTGGGCAGTTTATAGTTTTAGTAATAATTACATCAGTCATAGAGATAATAATTACAATAACAATGTATAGGAATATCGCATGGGTAATAGGTGGAGAAATGGAACTTGCAGGAATAACAAAGTTAGTTTAGGTGTAGAATATGAATAAAATGGCAGTTATTGCGGTATTTGCCTTTCTTGTTCTTCTACCGCTCGCACTTGCGCAGTTTTCCACAACCCCTCTTGAGCCCAGGGAGGAGACGATTAATGTTTTCTATACAGTTCAAGCAATCTTGATAATGTTAATGATAGTGATGGCAGTGATAGCCGCAGGTGGCTATGTATTCGGGCAATTCTTTGGAGCAGAAACAAGGGCAAGGATACAAGCATGGTCTGGTGGGCTGCTTGCTGCTATAGGGGTTTCAGCACTTGTTATAATTTTATTCTCATTTTTTGTTCCAATCTTTTCAGGAGGAGGGATGCCAACATTAGACCTCTCTGTGTTATTGCAGAGATTGAGCAGTCTCGCACAGCGCGCCCTTCTCTACCTTATAGTAATTATGGTGGTAATCGCAGCTGGTGCGTTTGCCATAGGTCAACTTTTCGGTGCAGAAACAAGGGCAAGGGCAACTGTATGGTCGCAGGTGCTTCTTGGGTCTGCCCTTATAGCAGCGCTTATTTATATCATTCTTTTCTACATCGCAACCAACATTCTTTCAATGATGATAGTTAGCTTCTCTATAGGAGGCAAGGAAGTCGTTCTTACTCCATACAGAGACGCAGTAGTCTTTGTTGTTCTGATGATATCTTCTATAATTCTTATAACTTATCTCGTAGCAAAGATATTCAGGGTACCGGAATGGGAGGCCTATCTGAATATCGAGCTTACGAATCTCATTAATTCCTTTCTTCTTTTGATATTTGTTATAAGCTTCTTTGCTGTTAGTAGTACTATTTCAACTGCGGTAGTTGGTAGCTCGTCCCCTCCTCTTGCGGCAGCAGAACAACTTCGCGGTTATGCAGACAACGTCTATAAGGCGCTGATGGATGTTTACACCATTCAAGCATGCACCTCAGTGCTAAACACATTTCAAAAAAGAATAGGGGAGCAGGTGTTATCACCAACCTTTAAGGTATTTCCTGGAATAGACACCTTCGTTTCCATGACAAATATTCTCGCACTAGGTTTTGTCATGATATACGCAAGTCTTTCTGTGCAGATATTTTTACTTAATTTTATAGATGTTGTAATGGTACGTTTTCTTCTTCCAGCAGGTTTGGTTCTGCGCTTTTTCCCACCAACGCGCGAGGCAGGTGCATTTTTAATATCACTTGCCTTCGGTTTTCAAATAATCTTTCCGACCGCGTATTTCATAAACACAATTGCTCTTGGAAATGTTGGGCTTTCCGAATACACGTCATTAAGTTTTCCAATAAGCAGTCTGTGCGGCCTAATTTACGTGTACGCTAGCATACCTCCAGTCCTTATAAGCGCAATGGATCTTCCCTACGCTTCTGCTATTGTACAACGATTTCAAACGATATTCTCTGAGGGATTTATTCACGGGCTAAGCATGTCCATCTTTCTCCCAGTACTTAAGTCTCTTGCAGCCGTTTCCTTACTTGGTATCTTCTCTCCAGGAGTAGCTACTATTATAACGATCGCATCTATAAATGCGATGACAAAGTTTATTGTTATGAAGGGATAGAGTATGCCTGACATAGTTGGATTGTTTATTTTTTGGGGCTGGATTGCGGCAGCTGCATTCTCTATCATGACTGCATTGGTAGCCCTTGTGTATGCTCTAGGCTCCCTTCTTATGAATGAAAAGATGAAGACATGGGCGAAGATGGAGCTTCTTGAGATATTCTACTCAGCGTTAGTATTCTCCTTATGTATATCTTCAGTAGGAATTGTAGATGCGATTGTGCAGGGCGCACTCGGAGTTTCTAATTTGGGAGGTGGGCAGTCTACTCAAACATGGATACGAGACCCGGAAGCTGGCTTTCCGGATGAAACGTTAATAGACATATGCGGTCCTCGTATGGCAAGGAGCGGAATTTACGGAGACCTTGAGTCCTGTCACATCAGACTTGCAACTTACTATCTAAGGGAAATTTTCGCAGAGGGAAGAGATTTTGCTTATGCAGTTTATCGCAGTTATCTCTGGACATCCATCGCGGCTGAGTTTTCTATAAACATCGAATTTGTTTTCGAACAAGCGGGCTTCTTTACATGGAACCCGTTTAGGGGCTTCTATACGATGGGTAATTTAATAAAGGATCTGGCATTCGATTGGGCGATGAAGATAAATCTCCTTACAAAATTCCAGGAACTCATGCTTAGGTTCGTCGCAGTCGCCCTCTTCCCAGCCCTTCTCATACTAGGCTGTATTCTTAGGACATTTGTATTCACTAGAAAACTAGGCGGGCTTCTTCTCGGCATTGCAATTGCGCTTTATTTCATCTATCCCGCATTCTACGCATTCGGTGGTTTGGTGCTGATAGATTTGAAGGAAAAGGCAAGACCTATGTGGGAGAATGATCCTGCAAATCCAGGCAACAGATATCTTGGGACGCCAATAAGCCACAACCCTCCTCTCGCTAATACCCTCTATGTTGACGGCACCATAAATATGGTTGGCGGGGATGTTAGCAATCAAGAGCTAGAGGAAAGGCTAAGAGCTTATGAAGATATGAGCGATGAGGAATTTAAACAATGCGTTGAAGAAGGGAGATGCGGCAGCGCGGGTGGAGGATTGGCCCCAAACATAGATTTGAGTAAAAATTTTGGTAGCATGAGCGATAATGAGAAAGAAAGAGCGTTTAACAGGATGCAGGAAGCATCTCAGAGTTGGCGTGAAAGTGTTTTTAGAATGAACCTGATAGATAGGCTCGCGCAGAGTATTCCTGGTGGTCCTTCATACTGGGGGCCTGGTGGTTTTATTGATGTTCTTGCAAGGCTCACATTTTTCTCTCTTTTTTTCTCTCTTTTCGGACTCCTGGGAACGATAGCTGCGATAAGGTCGCTTTCGATAACATTCGGAGGGGATATAGAGATAGCTGGATTGACGAGGCTGATATAACATGAGAAAAATTTTCTTTGTATCGCTTGCGATATTTCTTTTCCTTCTAGAAATTGCTTATGCTCAAGAAGAATCCGGGGAGTTCAAACATTTTACTGACAGGGCGGTACAAAGATTAGAAAGAGAAGGAAGCGCTTTCATAAATTCGTTTGAAACAGCAGGAGGAACTGTGCCAGGCTTCTTCCAAAACGTCTATTCAGCTTTCGATCCAGGGTATTGCGGGCCAGAATTTGTCTTCGACCCGACCATAATAATAGAAACATGGTTTGCCCCAGCGATAATGGTAACGATTATAATCCTCTTCTCGTTAGCCGTACTTTATATGGGCGGGCAATTTTTTCAGTCTCCAAATCTCATCGCGCTAGCAAAGGACGAATTATATCAAACCATAATTACAATCCTTAGAGTTGTCTTTATCATCGGAACCATAACCGCAGGAAATCTATTTTATAGCATATCCGCGACCGGAACATCAGACCCACTCTACCTCCATAATCCTTATATGCTAGATGCAGCTATGGCATTCTCAAGAACAATGGTTGCGGAAATGATAGACAATTATAGTATTCTCGTTATGTATAACATGGTAATCCACACAATTTATTCATCAACGATGTGGGTAGGAGTAAGCTGGCGAGCGATGTACAACTTCAATCTCGGACCTGTCCTCAAACCATTACTGGATATAGTTGGAACGGCAACCCAGTACCTCTCGCTTGCAATAAGCGAATGGATGATCCATATAATCGTGCTATGCTTTATAAAGCGCTGGATGTGGGGCCTCTTTATACCCCTAGGTATGGTGCTAAGAGCGGTTCCGTATACGAGAAATGCTGGAGAAGCTCTGCTGATGCTAACCTTTGCGCTTGGTACAATATATCCGTTCATGTTTATATTCGATTATGAAGCACATAAGCTAATGAAGCTCACTCTCATAGATGGAGATTCTGTACTCCAGTCCTTTGTAGCAAGGAGCGGGATATTTTCGGTCTCCGGAGCTCTTATAGTGCTGGCATTACTGATGGGAGGAGTGATATTTCCATTCTTTGTGGGCAGCGCAGTATCCGTTGCATTTGAGCTTATAAGGTCTAGTGTTTATTATATTGTTATAATGAGCATGCTACTGCCCTTCCTTAATATATTTATAACGCTAACGCTAGCTAGGGAGTGGGCAAGAGTATTTAATGTAAATATCAATTTCCTAGGATTCCTTAGAATATTATGATGTGGTCAATATGCCACCGATACCTATAACAAGTATACCTGCGTTTGCTGCTTCTGGGGGCGGCTTCTGGTCGTGGGTTGCCCTCTGCGGCGCAGCTCTTCTAACCTCAGTAGTCATTCTTGCATTCATATATGCCTGGGGCACGCTTTTCCGCAACAATGAATTGATATCGTTTGTAAAACTAGAACTTTACGAGGTAGTTGTCACTGCCATTCTAGTATTTTATGTTATTGGTATTGCAGGTTCTCTTTCAAACCTAGGTATAGGAAAACTGCTTCCGCCATCGGTCCTACCATCTGGCGTGAGCCCTGATGCCACTATCTATGAAATAACCGAAAATTATTTTCTTGAGGTAGGTAGGGATATGGAGGTTTGGCTGAACCTTAATTACGTTATTAATGTGTACGTAGATATGGCTTCTTCAATAACTCAATATGCAAGACCGCTAGGGATAGGTCTTGTTTCCGCTCCTCTTGCTGGTTTTGCAACCCCTCTTAAGCAACTTCTTTATAACTGCACTACTGCGCTTACCATAGCATACGTTATAAATTACGCCCAATACTACACATTTCTCTTTGCCACAGAGGTCTTTCTTGGTTATTACCTTCCGATAGGCGTTTTCCTGCGTTGTTTTCTTCCAACAAGAAGGCTCGGTGGCACACTGATCGCAGTATGTCTTAGTTTTCTCTTGATTTTTCCTTTTCTTACTACCCTTACTTATTTTATTTTTTACAATGAAAATGGGCCGATGATAACTTTCAGAAGTTTTATTGTACAGTATTACGGACCTGGTGGTGATTTTTGGACTAAGATATCGCACTTTCTTAATCCATTCACTTACAGTAGTGGTCTTTTCGGGTTCGTAACCGGAGCGCTAGGCAGTATAGGCAATCTGCTGCAGGATGTTTTTGGAAGCATCTTCTTAGTAATTATGGTTTTTCCAATCTCTGTTGTCGGGAAGGCTTTCATGATTGGTTATTTAATGCCAGCGTTTAATATTCTAATATTCACGCAAGCAGCATTATCTCTTAGCAAAAGTTTCGGCGAGGAGGTAGACATAAGTTCATTAACAAGGATGATATAGTATAAGGATGATACCATGGCCTTTGCAACTAATATAAGTGGATGGCTTGACTGGCAGACGATCTCGTTTGCAGCCGCAGGAATATCTGTCATGGGCGCTGCTATGCTTATCATATTGTCAAGGGCGTTGAATTTAAGAAATCTTGAACAGACTGCAAAGGTAGAATTTGTTTATGCAGCATCCACTGTTTTTATAGTTCTGATGGTAATCGGTCTTCTTTATGTTGGAGAGAATGCAATTGTTGCAGTTGTTAGATGCCTTTACTTCAACAGCTTTGGAATCGACTGCACCACCTGTTCCTTTACGCCTATGGTAGGCAACATACCAGCCACTACCTTGATAGATTACACAAAACTGTATATGGAGACTCCTGCAAGATGCGTTCAAGATACTCTCCATACTCTTTATATTGCAAGCATCCCAATAGAATCTGCAGCCTCTGTTTATATGGAAGTGTTCATGTCAGAGCAAGCAACTGGCTACGGTGTAAAGGCGATTGCTGAAAGAATAAAAAACACTACACAGATGCTCTCTTTCTATCTTTATATCTACTATGTTCTTCTCCACTCTCTTAACTTCGTAAAACACTATGCTGGATTTTTCTTTGCAATAGGGGTTGCGCTTAGGGCCTTTCCTCCAACAAGAGGCGCCGGTGCATACCTCATGGCTGCCTCTATAGGGTTTTATTTTATATTTCCATTCGGCTACGTTCTCATAGCGAACATCTCCCTACCTGAAGCTCAGGAGGGGGTGCTAACACCGGTTGGAGGATGCCAAGCAGCTATTGAAAAAGGTTCTCCGTACTACCTGTGCAGCCTGCCTGCCTTGCCGTTTAATGAAGAACAATTTAGGAATAATCCCGCATCTTTCTCGAAGATAATTGGTGAGATACCTCTAATCATCAAAAGTAGTTATGATCAAATTGTAAATCTTCTCGATTTTAGGACTGGATACATAGGGAAGCTCTTTAAAAGGGTTTTTGCCTCGATATGTCTCGCTCCTCTTGCGGCAGCCATTCTTATGCTCACCTTTATTCTGAACACTACAAATCTTTTCGGAGGAAACATTCCTGAGATAGGCAGAGGCCTTGTTAAACTTATCTAATTTATCTGATCTATGTGAAGGAGTTCGATTTAACGCAGCATGGAGAGCATCTCTTCGAGCATGTCTGGGTTCAGTATCGGTTTTCCAAATTCCTCCGCATCATCTGCAATTCTTGGGCATGCGGTATTAATGTAGCATTCGAATTCTGTAAAATTTGCAAGCGTAATAGGAGAGAACTCATTCGCAATAATTATCTCCCCCTTTTTTCCAACCGAACGAAGTTTGTCCTTAATTTTTTTAGCAACCCTTAGATTGAACTGACCGGGCTTTGTGCTAACTAGAATGGCGAACCTTTTACACTCCAGCGCCTTTGCGATAGCGCCCCTCCTTCGCTTTCTAATCCTTTCTATATCGTCTGTGATGTTTCGCACCGTACCACTCTTTGGATGGATGACATAAACAGGTTTTTTGCTTACTATTCCTATACCATGGAAAAGCCCATCCCCTACAATAACTATTGCCTCTGCCTCTCCAAACTGTGTGACTGCAAGGTTATCGCAACCAAGCACCTGACCTTCATAATATGCAAGCGCACCCTTTCCCGTAAACACTGTTTTGCCCGAGGCTTCGAAAATCCGCTTAATTTCACCGAATTGATGGATGTGTTGAACAGTAGTTCCGAGAGCAATCCTTTTTTCTTTTATCTGTCCGACAGCGTTTTTCAGCACGTCAAGATTAACATCTATTGCGTATTCGATATATTCGACCGGTATGCCAATGCTACCCTTCAGAAATGGTGCATGCCCAAAATGAATTATCTTTTCCGCGCCTATTGCTTTAGCTTCATCAAGCGCAAGGTCGCATCCACCATAGCATGATGCACCAGAAATGAAAACCTCGTGACCTTCTTTTTCGTATTTCTCAGCATGCCTGATAGCTTCCTTCTTCAGGCCTTCCGGAAACTGTAGGAGAATTCGCATAGTATTATATATTTCAGAATAATAATTTAAATTCAGATGCTATTGCTTCTTACCCTCATATGAATGTAGCCAGTGGACTCGCTTGCTTCCTTCCAAAAATTGGAAGGATAGCCGTATTTTTTTAGTTTACGCTTACTGCATCTCAACTCCTTTTCACTGAGATAGCGCAACCTATCCATTTCGACTTCATAAAATTTTTTGCATAAAGTCTTTTCGACAAATTCGAGCTGCGTTTCTATCTCTGCGTTTAGTCCGGCAGAGAGAAAATCAAAATTTACATCGGTTGTAATCTGTCCGTCGTATTCCCGCATTACTGAGTTGTTCCACATATCTTTTGGTATCTTTTTTATTTCGTCTGTGCTTCTGAATCCGTAATCAAAAATATCAATGCAACCATCCTTAGCAAGCGAAGATGCACAGAAATCCAGATGTCTCTTGGCGGTTATATTTATCGGAATGTAATAGCCTTCAGGCATTTTTTCCATATATGTGTAAATTTTTTCGTCTCCTTCGAACGTTGCGAGTGTTTGTTTTTTTCCTTCCATCATAATCTCCAGAACTTCCTTCTCGTTGCGCAGCAATATCTTCGTTGGCAGGTCATCATAAAATTCGCTCATAAATATATAATCTGGTTCGGTAAGGAATTCTGGTTCTCTTATTCCATCATAGACTACCCCTTCAGCATTGAAACCAAATGCATCTGCTCTGCCTACCGCATTTTTTATGAGTTCTTCAGAAAAATCGCAGAAGTAATAAAGTGTATTTTCAGCGAGCGTTTCACTGAGTTTTCTTAGTTCCAGAAGAAATCTCACGCCAAGGCTCCCCTCTCCTATTCCAAATTCGTATACCCTAAGCGTTTCCTTCTGCTTTATGCGTGCTTTCATTCTTTTATAGAAATCTGTTGCTAGCGCCATCGCAAACCTTGTATCAGATGCAAAGGTTTTGAATTTCTTACTAAACGAGAGACCGGCCTTCTTGTAAAATTTTTCATTTGCCGCATGCTGATATTCATCGAATGGAACCATTTTCATGCAAGCCATTCGCAGCGAAAGGTTTTAATTCTGCTATGCGATAGTCAATCATGCCTGAGAAAAGATTTGTTATCGATACGTCTCTTTTCGTAAATCCAGCAGCAAGGAAAAGGTTTGGCAAGACTCCAAGCGAAGCAGTGCGATCCTTCATTAAAAAAACAAGCGATTTAGATGTCGACTTCTACATGCCACCGCTTGTAATCAAGGAACTCTACACATTCCTGGATGCTAAGACAACGAAAGAATGGGAAGTGTTCATAAAGAAAAGATCTGCAAACATGCATGCGATCTATCTTCCAGCAGCTGTATTCGAGGATTTCATAGAAGACATAAGAGAAAGAATAAATAGGGGACTTAGGCTTGCAGAGGAATTTGCAGTGGATAACAGGCCAAACAATCCGGAGAAGCTGAAAAGGTTGAGGGAGAAATACCGCTCTCTTCTCCGTGCTGGGATTTTAGACAGCAAAGAAGATTTTGAGCTTCTCCTTCTCGCAAAGGAGCTCGATGCGCCTATTGTAACCTCTGATGAAGGCGTTATAAAATTCGCTGACAAGATAGGCTGCGAATGGATAAACGCAGAAATATTCTATGATTTACTCATGAAACTTAAGAAGAAATAACATATCAATAAATGAGTGCCTAACTTCCATACTTCTCCGCTTTTCCGATAAGATTTAGAATAATTGGCATGACATCCTTTCCTTCTATGTGGCCAAGACCTCCAGCCATACAGCTTATTTCGTCAAACTTCTTTACCTTGTCTGGTCTTTCGTCCCTTCCGTATATAAGTATCGGAACCTCATGGCCTGAATGTTCTCTTCTTGAGCATGGAGTAGAATGATCTCCGGTTATTATCAAATACGCACCGCTCCTTTCAAGCACAGGGATGATCTCTTTATCTATCTTTTCTATAGTTTCCTTTTTGCCTTTGAAATCGCCATCGTGGCCGTAGTTATCGGTCGCCTTTACATGAAGAAATATAAAATCATAATTCTTAATCGCATTCTCTACAGCTTTAACCTTTTCCTCAAGCTTTATCATGCCAGTTGAAGGATCGCCAAGAACCATATAAACATCCATGCCGATATAAGTAGCTACCCCGCGATAAAGCGCCCCTCCAGCTATGCAAACAGAATTCAATCCAAACCTTTCTATTATACTAGGTACCTTTTTGTAGGCACCCGCACCCCTAAGAAGAAGAGCATTCGCAGGAGGAAGGTTCTTTCTTATTCTTTCTTTATTCTCAGGTACCTCGGATAATCTTTGAATTGCAAATTTCATATACTTATTAACTATTCTGGCTGTTTTGGATGCTTCTCCGATCTGATCGCATGGAATGCATTCTGCAACTTGCCCTTCACCGTGTGGGTCTGTATCAGAAACCATAGGACTTAAACCACTGCCGCGGAAAACAACCACCCCTCTATGTTGCACAGAGTGCTTGAAGATTATTTCAACATCTTCTATTTTCGTGCTTAGGTATTTTTCCAATTCTCTTGCCTCACTGGTTGGTATTCTTCCTGCCCTTCTGTCAACGACCTGCCCATTTTTCACAGTTGCAAAATTCGCCCTAAATGCAACATCTCCTTCTTCTAATTTCATCCCAACCCCAAGTGCTTCAAGAGGACCTCTCCCACAGTAGAATGCCTCGGGATCATAACCGAGCAATCTAAGATGACTGGTGTCGCTCCCAGGAACAACACCTCTTCCAAGCGGGCTTAGCAAACCAGTGCATCCGTTTTTTGCAAGCCTATCAAGATTTGGTTTCTTTGCGGCTTGAAGCGGCGTTTTAGGTGTCGGTAAATCCCCAAGTCCATCTATTATAAATAGTATTGCTTTTTTAGATGTCATACTACTCTCTCGCCTAACAAACTTTAAATTTCTTTGCCAAAAATGCTAGCTCTTGGTTATTATCTCTATTCCTTCA
The DNA here is from genome assembly GCA_964435235.1 of Microcaldota archaeon. Taxonomy (GTDB): domain Archaea; phylum Micrarchaeota; class Micrarchaeia; order Anstonellales; family Bilamarchaeaceae; genus JAVZJR01. Next base: position 46,739 of record CAYSXZ010000047.1, on the reverse strand, counting down.
GGGGTTTTATTCACATTACCTATCTTCAGTCCTACGAGAGTTTTTACTCCTTGCTTTGCTGCAAGGTCCACGAGACGCTGGGTTATGATACCATCGAACACTATCGCGTTTATATCCCTGCTTTCACTTAGTTTCTTTATGACGTCCCTTACTGGAACCTCAGCAATCCTTTCGTAGTTTATGTTATAGAATCTTGCATTCAAGGTATTTTCAAGTTCATTAAGTTCTGCAAGAAAACCTTCTTTTCCACCAACTATTTTCGGAAGAGGCTTTTTCTCTTCGCTTGCTGCCTGTTCTCCTTTCTCTTCTGTTACAACTATAGGCTCTTGTGCAATACCTCTCTGAGGCATGTAACGGGGGTGAACAATGGGGTGGACGGACGGCAGTTCTCTCTTTTTTTGTGTTTTAAACTCTTCCATTCTTCTTGGTTGTTTCTCAAGTTGAACCCCTTTCACAACCTCCTCTCCCTGCTCAAACGGCACCTTGTTCCTTATGCATTTTATAAGTTCTTTTCTTGTTAATTCCTCGACCTCCATCCCTATAGGGGCTCTTGCTACGTAATCTATCTCAACACCGCCTTGGATAAGCTCGTTAAGGATGATGTCTCCGCCACGATCGCCATCGAGGAATACAGTAACTTCTTTTCTCTTTGAAAGCTCGACAAGACTAGCAGGTACTTTTGCCCCTTCTATTGCGATCACATTCGTGATATTATTCTTTAGTAGATTTACAACGTCAGCTCTTCCCTCCACGATTATTATTTCCTGACTTAAGTTGACGCCCGGACCAGCAGGAAGTTTATCCGGCCCATATTCCATTATTTCGGCAATCTTTACCTCGTCTCTTACCATATCTGTTATTTCTCTACTTTCTGGTATTTCCGTTGTCACAAGATTTCTAAGAAGCTCCTTTGCTCTATTCAGCAGTACTTTTCTCTTTACGCTTCTTGTATCCTCGACCTTTGTGACCTTCATTTTAGCCTCGCACGGTCCAACCCTATCCACTGTTTCTAGAGCCGCTGCTATTATACATGTTTCAACCATGTCGAGGCTGCTTGGTATCTTTATTGTGCCGACAGTCTTTCCTCCCTTTCCTTGAAGCTCCACTTCTATTCTTCCTATCCTACCGTTTTTCTGCAATTCGCGCAAATCGAGCTCGTCGCCTAGAAGCCCCTCTGTTTGCCCGAATATTGCACCTACTACGTCTGGTTTTTCAACAAGACCATCTATTTCTATATCTGTGTAAACCAGGTATTTTACAGTATCTATATATGTTTTTGCCATAACCTTCACCTCACCTTCTCTAAATCCATTTTCATTATCTCCTCGATTAGATCGTCAAAACCTCTTTTTGCATTTTCGAAATGTTTTATTCTAAGCACCTTAGATAGACGTATCCTCGTCTCATCGTCAGCAGAGAGAGACAACCCCTCCAATTCCTCTTTTACCATCCGTGCAAGTTCGTTTCCGCTTTCGTCTAGGTCGGTCGCTATTACAATTGGTTCGGTTTCGTATCTAAGACTTTCGCAAACATTCCGCGCCCTCCCAGATATTGTTATCACTCTTCTACAACCAAGTTCTTCAAGCGCTTTTTTGTCTCGCTTACCTTCTACAAGAACAACCCTGTTCTCTATGAGACGGAGTAATCGCTGGAGCGTCTTGTATTTTTTTCTCATTTCAGCCCTTTTTCCATATTTCACGTTCTTACCTATGGGCTAGATAGAATAAGTAGGAGTGCGATGAGCTGTGCATTGTTGACCAAAACTTCATGGCTTTAAGCTCTGCCGGCCATCCATGCACAGCATGAGTATTCATCTTAGGGAAGCCTTTTCTTCTATAAGATCTACTACAAGGGGAAACACCTTCATTATGTCTCCCTCGCTTATTATCCCTACGAGCTCGTTCTCTTCGTCAACGACTGGCAATCTTTTAATCCTATTCTCCCTCATTGCCTTAGCCGCATCTTCTATCGGAGTATCAGGCTTTATGACTCTAAGGGGTTTTGACATTACTTCCTCTACTAGAGTCTTGTACGGGTCTTTTCCTTTTGCAATGATGTTGTGTACAATATCTCTCTCAGTTATTATTCCCTTGGCCCTTTTATTTGTCATATCTTCTACAACGACAATCGAGCCGATCTCGTTTTTCTTCATCAGCTTTGCGACATCTTGGATGTTCTTCCCGTACGGGATAACTATGACTTTTTTAGTCATTATGTCTCCTACTTTCAAATCTGAACCCATAATTTGTTTTAGAGTTAGAAAGATTTATAAAACGTACATGCGTAGGGCAAACGAAATTTGCGAAGTAAGTAAAAAACCTGACGATTTCTTTTTCTTTATAAATGTATCCGCATTAATCTCAATACATGGACGAACGAGGAATCGAAGATGCGATTGTGATGGATCAAAAAACGTTTAGGTCGCTCACTTCAGAGACTAGAACCGAGATATTGAAACTGCTTAAGAAAAGAAATTACACACTTTCTGAAATTGCAGAGGCGCTTAAGATTTCAAAGACGACAGCAAAGGAGCACCTTGATATTCTAATAAAGGGAAGGCTCATAGAGCAGGTTCCTTCAACGAACATATGGAAGTATTACACGCTCACGAAAGACGGAAGAAAGCTTGTTGGCGAGGAGGGGCCAAAGCGAGTTGTCATACTTATTGCGACATGCATCTTTGGCATCCTTATTTCGCTTTACGGAATATATGGTTTGACTGAAAAGGGCATGACCACACAAGCCGAGGGAGAAATGGTGTTTGCTGGAGATGCTCTCGTTAAGACAGCAGAAGCAGTTCCACATCAGGAAACCGGGACAGCAATTTCCATCACGACAACAAACGACTTCTCGCTCATTTTAGTTTTATTAGGCCTTTTGATAGTAGGAGTATCATTGCTCTTGCTAATGAAAGGACGAAAAGGAAGGTCGATAATATGAGAATACTGTTTGGAATATTGCTTTTAGGTGCGATTCTTGCTTTTGGATGTATTCAGCAACCGCCATCCACTGGGGGTGTGAATGACACTACTACAAATGATACGATAAACAATAGTGTAAATGAGAGCACTGGTGAAGGAAGTCCTGGTATTCCCTACTGTGGTGCAATAGGAACGAGAAGCGAGGGATGGTACAGGGATGGAAAGTTGATAAGATATGACAACTGTGCAAAATGCAAGGCAGAATGCGGTGCAATCGGAACACGTTCAGAGGGTTGGTACAGCTCATGCGATAATTCTCTTATAGTATGGGATCAGTGTGCAGGGCAGCAACCAAATCATTTCTGCGGTTGGTCAACTAACGGTCCATGCTCCTCTGATTCTGACTGCATTGCTGGAGGATGCTCAGGGCAAGTATGCCAATCTAAATACGAGGAGCCGATCGCCACAACATGCGAGTACCGAGAATGCTATAATGCCCAATCTTACGGTCTTTCCTGCAAATGCGTAAATCAAAGATGCGAATGGCGCAGTAAGTAAACACTTAAAAACTCAACCATATATAAAATAACACATGCATTTGTTGAGGTTTTTGAGACCAGGGAATAAACAAAAGGAGCAAAACAACCACCTTTGGCAGAAGTTCAAAGAGGCGCTTCATGAAGGAAACGAAAGTCTTTATCGCAAACTTGCAGAAGAGATCAAAGACAAAAAACTGAAAAAGCAGAATTTAGAAGTTATTGTTTTTTCATCCTTGGTTAGAAAAGACTACTTGAAAATAGAAAAGATTGGCAAAAAAGCAATAAAGCCGCTTGTGGACGCCCTTGCATACGAAGAGCTCGATAAGGAGGCAGTAAGAGCAATAAACCGCATGCTAAAAAAATATGGCACAACCATCCTCTCGGAATCTTTAAAAGAAATCGGAAAAACGCGGAAAGATGCTCAGAGAAAGAGGGCCGAGCAGTTGCTTTCATCTTTGGGCGATATAGACGATGCGAATAAAGTTGAATCTACAAAAAAAGAATTATTAAATTCGATAGATTATTATATCCTCATACCGCTTCTTAAAGATAAATTTGACAAGGCAAGAGAGGAGCGCTCTTCCAACAGCAAATTTTCTGAGGAATATGAAAGAGCAGGACGGATTCGTGGAATCATCGCTGACATCTTCAAAGAAATCTTTACCATGGCGGAACAACGTGGCGATGAAGATGTAGCAGACTATATATGTTCACTCTTCCAAAAAGAACTTGTTGGTTTAAAACGACAGAGCGATGATTCGAGCAAAAATTATGAGAAGGCAGAGACGATGATTTCGCTCCCTTCCATCGAGATTAAGTCAAACACAACAAGACAGTCAACTCCGCAGTATGAAGATATAAAATTTAGTGTAAAAGTAAAGGCTGAAATAGATAAACTGAGTAAAAGCAGTTGCTACCTAGACTCCATCGACAATCTGGTTAAGATGGGAAACGACCCAAAAATTGGAACTGATGTTAAAGAGATTCTGTTGGATGGATATAAGAGGGCATATAAGATTTATAAGTGGTATGAGCCCAGGATAAAGCAGCTTTGTAAGAAGTATGGGCCTTTAACTGAGAAGATTCCTTTAGAGGCTTCGAAGGCACTATTGGAAGAAGCATGCAAACATAAGGATGAAGACATTCGCAACTTAGGGCAGAAAATTGCGGAAAAGAACTACGACGACTCATCTAGTATACTATTCGATTTTGACTATGGAGGAAATGTCTGCTACGGTTTAAAAAAAGTGTTCGAAGGACTTGGCGATAAAGAACTTGTGAAAAGATTTTGGAAATGGAGAAAAGAGTACTTAGAAAAAGAGTATTCGTATAAGAGTTCTAAAAATGAAAATAAATGAAATAAATGTGAGGAGCCTATGATCAAAAGATTCAAGGACGTTGTTTATAAGGATGTTAGATTGAAGAATGGAGATAAGGTTATCCTTTTTGTGCCCCATACAAGCGAATACATTGCTGTTACTCCATTACTCTCAAAACTTTCAGTGGATCCACAAGATAATCAACCAACTTTCTATGCTAAAGCTTTCAAAGGATGACCGAATTTTAATTGAAAGATTGTTCAAGCTGAAGGATGGATGGATAAGACTCCAAAATTCCTATAGAAAAAGGGCTCTCTGAACTTGATATAGATAATAAACAGCATCTAGATATCCTCGAATGCTTTGAACTTAGACTGGACGAGGCGCGCGCAAATTACATCACTCTCCTGGACATTCTTTCTAAAAATATTGACAGGAGTGCAATGATTGAAATACCGGCTCCGATTCTGCCTTCCGCCCCACTTTACAAAATTCGAGGAGAATTATGGCTGGAGATTATCCAGGGAAGCGACCGTAACAGAGGAAGACATTCAGGGAATTCTAAGGATGGTTTCGGAAAGCGAGCAAAGAAATAAAGTCTAATCTATATATAATTCTAATGCTGATCTTATGAGCGTAAGCAAGAATTTAAGCTGCGAACGCGAGAGCGTCATTGACGTGCCTAAGGATAAGAAATGCTCCATCTGCAGCAGGGACGCTGTAATCTTCCTTCCGTACGCAAACAAATATATGTGTCAAAGGCATTTCTTCAGGCATTTCGAAAAACGTTTCTTTGAAACTATTCGCGAGTTTGAAATGATTAAAAAAGGTGAGACCATCGCTCTCGGCCTCTCTGGAGGAAAAGACAGCACGACCCTTCTTTACATGCTCAATAAATTGAAAAAAAGATTTCCATTCAAGCTCATCGCGATCACAATCGATCTCGGAATAGAATGCGACTATAATAGAAAAATAATCGAAATCGCGCGGGGGACGTGTAAATCCTTGGACGTACCGCACAGTATATTCTCCCTTAAGAATGACATCGGCTACACGTTGGACGAACTTGTAGCAAAAACAGGAACGCGGAATCCGTGCAGCGAATGTGGAGTAGTGCGAAGATACCTCCTAAACAAACATGCGCGAGAGCTTGGTGCAGATAAACTAGCGATAGCGCACACTCTCAATGATACTGCACAAACAATTCTCATGAACATAATTAGAAACGAACCTATGCGACTTTTACGCTACAATGAACACCTCGTGCACGATGGAAGATTTGTACCGCGTATAAAACCGTTTTTGCGCTCTCCGGAACGCGAGGTTGTGCTCTACGGAAGACTAAAAGGACTAAATCTTCTCGATAAGAAATGCTGTCCGTATTCCTCTTATGCGTTCAGGAGTTTTGTACGAGCGGAAGTCGAACAGCTCGAAAATAAGTATCCGGGTTCGATGTTCAAAATCCTAAACAGCTTCCTTTCGTTGCAGAGAATGTTCCGCGAGAGGGGCGATGATAAGAGCAAGATGATAATCAATTATTGTAGTATATGTGGGGAACCGAGCAGCGAAGGGGAATGCAAGTTCTGTAAGTTGGTAAAACAACTACCACGATGATGCTCCTCATCATTACGAAAGAGAAAGAGCCATCCTTAGAAATATTTATTAATCTACATTCTGTAATCCACCCATGACTGAATTCGACGAGCTTCTTGTTACTACTGGTGTGGATGCTCTTGTAAAGCTCGTGAAGGAAAGGGGAAGGGTGGAGCTTAAGGAATGCTCAAGTGAACTTAAGATAGATAGCAGTACTATAGAAGAATGGGCAAGTGTGCTAGAGGAAGAAGGGATAATACGGGTTGAGTATAGGCTCGCTAAGGTTTATCTTGTTTGGGTGACGCCAAGCGAGGAGGAGATTGCAATAGAAAGAGAATCTTTTTATAAGGAAAAGGCCGAGCTTGAAAAAGAGATAGCTGCTGTAAAAGGAAAGGTGACGCCGCAGATAGAAGAAATAGCAACATTAAGCGACTCATTCAAAAAGTTCTACGAGGATGTTTATAAAAAACTGGAAGAGATGGAGAGGAAGATTTCGCCTAGCGTAGCAACCGGCGCGATTTCTGAAAAAAAGTTCGAGGAAAATGCAGAAAAAATAGAGGATATGCTTCGGAATATAAAACTGCTTAGGGATAGTATAAAGGCATTAAAGGAAGACGTTCGCACTGCGGAAGAAGCGATAAAAGAATCCAAAACAGAGAAACTGTTTGAAAGAGTGAAACAGCTAGAAAAGGAAATACCATCCCTTCTATCCGAGATGACAGAATTAAAGAAGAAGATGGCAACTGAAATGGAAGAGGTTTCAAGGGGCGTTTCTCTCCCAACTGCTGTAGAGTTAAAAAAGAAACTCGACGGAATAATGGAAGATTTCAAGGAAGTGAAAAGGAGAAACACTGCATTGGCAGAGGACCTGAGAAATATTCAGGAGAGTACAGAAATAGTGAACATGGTTGGTAAAGAACTCAAAGACTATGAAAAGAATGCAGCAAATCTAAAAAAAGAGCTTAGTGAGCTCTCAAAACAGGCAGACTCTCTTTTCAAAAAGAGTAAAGATATTGATGATAAACTAAAGGAAAATCTAGAGACTATAGAGAGATTCTCAGATTCGCTTGAGATAGCAAAAACCATAGTTACAAAATTCCCTTCTCAAAAAAAGCTCTTGGAGGAATTAAAAGAACTTTCTAAAAAGGAAGCGATTATTGAAGAAAAGACGACGGCCCTAAGAAAGCTAACAGAGCTCATGGGCGGAAAGCAACTGAACGCGAAGCGAACAATGGAGATTGCTGAAGAGGTCGAGAAGAAGCTCTCGGAGTTAAGGGCGGAATCCGAACAACTCATGAAAGCCCTTGAGGCTGATAAATCAACTTATTTAACATTTCAGCAAGTAAAAGAAAGGGTTGTTCCCTCTATAGAGAAATATAACAATGAAGTGGTCCGCCTTGAGAAAGAACTTGAAAAAATAAAGGAAAGCGCAAGCATTCAGCAGCAGCAACTTAGAGAGGAAGCAAAGAAATTCAAACAGACTGTGAAGGAAGGAGAGATAAGCAGCATGGTTGCATTTGCAGAAAGTATAAACGAAAAGAAAAAGGCCCTTGAGGAAATAAGGGATTCGCTCGCAACCCTAGCCGAGAGTGCAGACAATCTTAATAAGAGAATAATGCTCCTTTCTCGCCAGGCCAGCCTTCTTGAATTGAGAACAGAAAGGGCAGCAGAGGCGGCAGAAAAGGAAGCAGTAGTAAAGGAGCAGCTTAGACTTACAGAAGTAGAAGAATTAGAGTTTAGAAAAAAGCGCGAAGAACTTAAAAAACTTATAAAGAAATTGTGGGAAGAGCAGTAGCCATATGTTCATATTTTTAATTTTCGTTGGGGCTGAACTTATATTTAAAAACTTCGCATTTTAATGTATTGAATATCTGTTACGAGATCATGGTGATCTAATGGGCAAAGAGGAGAAAGATATAAAGGAGAAGATTAGGGAGAAACTCAGGAAAGAAGCAGTAAGTGAGGAAAAAGAACTATCAGAGGAAACTGAAGATGTAGAAACTGAAGAAGAAAAGATGCCGGGGGAAGAGGAAAAACCTCAATACGAAGAAAGACAACAAATTATGCGCTCTCAGCTTGCGCTCCTTGCTTCGTATTCGTTTAAGAACGAAGGGCTCCCGGTTGAAGTTAAGATAGTAAGAAAAAAAGATTTTGTGCCAAGATACGAAATTACCATACCTGGCATTGCTGAGGGAACAAAACTCATTTTACAAACAAAACTAAAGGGAGAGCTAGTATCAGAGGTAAAACTCGATATAAGCGAGATTCTTGATCCTAAAAAATTTGAAGAAGTAAAATCAAAATTCCTTGCGGCGGCGCATAAGATTCTTGAACGCAATTTCCCTTCCTTGCCTGAAGATAAGAGAGAGATACTTGCGGTTTACCTTCTTCAAAATACATTGGGACTTGGAGAAATGGAATCCCTCCTTGCCGACGAGCAGTTAGAAGAAGTTGTTGTTAACAACTCGAGAGAGCCGCTTTGGGTGTATCACAAGAAATTTGGATGGTGTAAAACCAATGTTAGAATAAAGGATGAAGAGACGATTTATGATTACTCGTCTATGATTGCAAGAAAGATTGGAAGGCAGATAAACATCCTCAATCCTATGCTTGATGCTCACCTTCCTTCCGGCGATCGTGTCAATTCTACACTTGCCCCAATATCGAGCTTTGGTAATACAATAACGATAAGAAAATTCTCAAAGAATCCGTGGACGATAACGAACTTTATTCGTTCAAGAACAGTTTCCTCTGAAGTTGCAGCGCTTATATGGTTGTGCGTTCAAAACGAACTATCTTTACTTGTAACTGGTGGTACCGGCTCTGGTAAAACTTCGTTTCTTAACGCAATGGCTGGTCTTATTCCGTCCAATCAACGCATAGTAAGCATAGAGGACACGAGAGAACTCACCCTGCCAAGCTTCCTCCATTGGGTGCCTCTGGTTGTCAGGGAAGCGAATCCTGAAGGCAAGGGAGAGGTTACTATGCTCGATCTTCTTGTAAATGCCTTGAGAATGAGACCAGATAGGATACTTGTAGGAGAAATAAGAAGGCAGAGGGAGGCGGAGGTAATGTTTGAGGCTATGCACACAGGCCATAGTGTATACGCAACACTACACGCTGATAATTCGGAGCAGACAATTTCAAGACTCACCAACCCTCCGATAAATATTCCTCCTGCCATGCTTGACGCGCTTGCTGGAATAGTTGTCACTTTCAGGCACAGGAGATTTAATATAAGGCGTGTCCTAGAATTTTCAGAGATTGCTAAAGAAAAAGCAAACGTTCTCTATAAATGGGATGTGAAAACAGATAAAATAAAGGGAACAGGAAGGTTAGGAAGATTGGGAGAGCTCCTTTCTCTTTATGCTGGGATGGAAGAGAGGGAGATAGAAGAAGATATCGAAGAGAAAATAGAGGTTCTAAACTGGATGGTTAAGAATGGTTATGATGACGTCGATCAAGTTGGCGAAATAGTTTCGAATTACTACCTAGATCCAGATACGGTTCTTGAAGCTGTTAACGCTAAGAAGCCGTGGGAATTTAAGAGGTTTTAGACTTGGTAGAAGAGAATAGTGCATTTGCCGAAGTAGTAGAGGAAATTAAGAGGCTTGAGAAGAAGACCATCGGATACAAAGGATACGAAGGGGTAGTGGAGATAAAAAGATACGTCGACCTTTATCCTGCTGAGTATGTTGATGTAGATTATCCAGATTTACTCAATCTTTATGAGAGAGCAGAGAAGATAATAACCGCCTCAAAAATGAAGATATTCGCACCAAGAGTACCAACCGAAGTAGCTCCGCTGGAAGCAGCCAAGAAGAAGGTTATTACTGAAACAGAGGCAAAGAAAATCGAAGAAGCAGAATCAAAACTCAGAACGATAACTACAGAAGCACTCAAAAAAGCAGAAGAAATAGCGGCTGCGGCTCCTCCAACTCTAGAAGCTAAACCAGAAGAAAAACCAAAACCGCATCTTGAAATAGAACTTGAAAGAGAAAAGCCGGTAGAACTTCCAAGCGAGCTCGAATTGGAATTTGAAAAGCCGGAAAAGGCATATGAAGAAAGTGGGATGCTGAAAAAACCAACCGAGGAAGCTCCTCCTCGTGAGAGAGCGCCCCCTGAGGAAAAATTTGTGGAGAAAAAACCAGAAGAAGAAAAACTGCCATCAGAAGAAGCTGAGATACTCATGCCAAAGATATTGGAAAGCCCAGATGAAGCTGCTGAGAAGAAGTATAAGCAGATAGAAAAAGAGGTTGTGAGCACTATTGGCGAAAAGGCTGACGAAGCTGCAATAAAGAAAAAGATGCTCGAACTAACAAAGGAGCTATTCAAAGAAAAAAGCATTGATAGGAGGGAAGCAATAAAGCATGAAATAGCTGCTCTTAAGAATATGCTAAGTGCAATGAAGACAGAGGCTGGAAGAAAAATTATAGCGAAGGCAAGAAAGACAAAAAAACCAAGTGAAGTCCCAGTTGCACATTTCCAGGTTTTCCAGACTCTTCTGTCCACACAATCATCAGAAGTTGCGCAGACAAAGGATTCGATAACAGATTCATATAAGCATAAGATGGATACATTACAGGAAAAATTCTACGAAGATCTAACAATGGCTGAAAGCGTAGATAATAAGAAAAAACTCTACGATAATCTCGTTTTTGAACTCACAAAACTTAGTGAACAGCTTCCTGAAACAATTAAAAAATTTAGAGATTATACAACGAAAAAACATCTCGCCGAACTGAAAAAATTAAGAGAAAGTATAGGCGCTGAAGAAAAAGATATTTCTGATGAGATAGATAAAAGAATAAATATCATAGAAAAGAAATATGAAGAGGAATTCGCGGCCTTACAAGATATAATAGCGAAAAGGATAGATGGCTTGATAAGAACTGCTGCGCGAGACATATTCGAAAAGAAGGCTGGTGAAGAAGAGGCTGTAAGTGAAGAAGCAAATGTAGACGAAATAATATCAGAGATAAATAATCTCGACTCTGGAACCTTGCTCTACTATTTACATTCTAAAAATCCTGATTACTTTAAGAAATATGAAAGGAAACATGTTTCACACACAGAAGCACTTACCGTGGCTAAGATCCTTATGGCAAAGGAGAAAGGTTTAAATCCTGATATAATAAGAAAGTATTTCGGAACTGTTGAGGGATAACCCATGACGCCAAATCCAAAGGAAGCAGGAAAAGAAAAACGCGGAATTTTCTATCCAATCGCGGAGTTTCTCGCTCCACGGTTTCCAGGTTTGAAAAAAAAGCTCGAATTGGCGGATATCCCAAGCACGCATACCGCATTCTTAGAAAAGGTGATAGGTTCAACGATTATAGCGTCATTACTTCTTCTTTTGTTATCCTTTGTTTTTCTGACAATATATCAGATCTCTCTGGTGTGGTTGCTTCCACTCGCACTAGTTATCATTCTGATGGCGTTCAATTACTTTATGCTTTATCCAGATGCTGCGCTGGTAAAGAGAAAGAAAGAGCTCGATTACGAGATAATTTTTGCCGGGAGACATATTGTAATCGCGCTGAAATCTGGCATGCCGCTCTTTGAAACTTTTGTTGGAGTCTCTAGTGGCTACGGAGAAGTAAGCAAGGAGTTTAAGAAAATAGTAGATAAAATAATAGCTGGAGTTCCAACCACGCAAGCTATCCGAGAGGTCGCGCAGAATAATCCATCAAAATATTTTGTTCAGATGACGATGCAGATTGCAAACTCGGTAGCAAGCGGTGCTGATGTTGGCGACTCATTGGAAGCTGTTCTGGATCAGATTTCAAAAGAGCAGATAATACAATTGAAAGAGTACAGCCAAAAGCTTACCCCAGCAGTTATGTTCTACATGCTTTTCGGCATAATAGTGCCGTCTATAGGAATAGTCTTTGCTGCTGCGGTCTTATCGTTTATAAGCGGCGGGCAATTCGGTTCTTCAATCCTCATCCCAATATTCTTGCTTATAGCAATAATTCAATTCCTTTTCCTTGGGATGATAGAAAGTTCTAGGCCTAGATATCTATTATAGGTGGTCTTGAATGACAAATGAAACTATATTCGAAAGCATTGGACGGCTCCTCTTTACAAGGGAAAGGATAAAGAAACTCGAGGGAGAGCTGAACAGCGCTGGAGTGAATCTACCGGCGGACGCCTTCGCTGGTTATGTGGTACTGGACGTCTTGGTTATTTCATTCTTTATCTCTATTTTTTTGATATTGTATTATCCAACTTCGGAAATGATAACCTCTAGCATATCAAGTGTAATCCAGCTTCCGACCATTCTTATCTGGTTGATCATCTTCATAGCAACGCTAATTCTGCTTTATTTCGTCGCGTTCTTTATTCTTTCTTCATACATAATAATGAAAGTCGAAGATAGAAGAAACAAGATGGAGGCTGTCTTACCAGACTTCCTTATGCTTGTTTCCTCCAATATTAAGGCAGGCATGACACTCGATCAAGCGATGTGGTACGCAGCAAAGCCGGAGTTTGGTCTTCTGTCAGACGAAGTCCGTTTTGTAGTAAAAGGCTCTTTCAGTGGGGAGTCTTTAGAAGAAGCGTTGGGCAAACTAAGTTCGAGATTTGATTCGAAGGTTTTTAAAAGGACAATACTCCTTTTGCAGCAGGCAAGCACCACCGGAGGGGAACTCACAGCGATATTAGAAAGGACCGCTACGGATGTTAGGAACACAATAATAACAAGAAAGGAGATAAGCGCATCACTTGTCATGTACGAGATTTTTATTATCTTTGCTGCAGTTATAGGTACACCATTTCTATTTGCAGTTGCAAAGAAACTGATAGAAGTCTTTGAGAGAATCGCCAGTAGCGTACCATCAACCGCAGGGGCTCAGTTTGGGTACTTGGGTGTGCTAAGAGGCTTTGCAGGTCCGATAATAAGCTCTAATGACTTCTTCCTTTTTACAATCCCAGTAATCTTTGTTACATCACTAATTTCATCCTTTATAATAAGCACGATAAGAACTGGTTCGAAGACACAAGGACTTAAATATTTTCCATTTATTTTAATAACTTCGTACATAGTTTACTGGTTCGTATCAGCATTCCTATCGTCTTTCTTTGCAACATTTGGATAAACATTAAGAGGTGATTTGAAATGTTTGATGGACATAAAAAAGGTCAGGCTGCCATGGAATATTTGATGACCTATGGATGGGCGCTTCTGGTAATATTTATAGTGCTCGTTATTCTTGCATTCTATCTGCCGAGCATTCTTAGGATGCCGGAAAGCTGTTTGTTCTCTCAGCCAGGCTTCAGTTGTGATGTTAAAAAACCAGTGATAGTTTCAGAGAGCGGTACAAACAAGGTATACATTCTTCTGAGGGTTGATAATCAGCAGGGGCAAGACATCTACCTTAAAGGCGTGATGTGTACAACCGCAACACCTGGAGCCATAGATAAAACATATGCGACGAAATTGACGCCACCGCAGCTTATTCCATCCGGAGGAAACTACGAATTTACTCAGAAAATTTATTGTCTAAATGACGCCAAACCACCAAGCTACTTTATCGGGTCGCCGAACTCTAATTTCAGAGGCACGGTTGTAATTTTATATAACTATGCAAACGAAGTTACAGGAGCACCGGAGCGGGTGGCAACTGCAACGCTTACAGGAACAATAGTAAGTGAATAAGTTGGCTGGGTTAGATGGAGATAAAAGCAAGACCTATCGCGAAGGGTAAGGCAGTCGGTGAAGTGCTCATTACTAAAGAGCCATTTTCCTTTCTCGGAGGGGTTGACCCGGCGACTGGAATAATAATAGAAAAAGGCCATGAGCTCGAAGGAAAGTCTCTTACAGGAAAGGTAATGATTTTTCCATACGGAAAAGGGTCAACTGTTGGTTCCTATGTTCTTTTAGATCTTGCAAAAAATAAAAAGGCACCCGCAGCAATAATAAACATCGAAGCCGAACCGATAATAGTTGTCGGGGCAATAATATCAAAAATACCAATGGTTGATAAGCCAGAGCAGGACGTATTCAAGCTACTAAAAAATGGAATGAAAATAGAGGTGGATGGTGAAAAAGGAGTAATAAGACTACTCTAAAATCCTTCTCGTTCTTAAATGAATGTTTGATTTGAATTTTTTTCTCATTAATTCTTTTAGTGCCTTTATGCGTTCCCCTCCCCTTCCGATTGCGATTCCTCTGTCCCTCTCATCAACAGTAATTATAAATTCGTTCTCGCCCATCACATCCCTTGATTCTATAGAGAGAATATTTGTATTTTTGAGAAAATTTCTTATGAAGATTTCTGGATCGTCGCTGTCGGCTACAGCAATTACCTTTTTCTTAAATATCCTGCTAAGTTTTTCTATGTTGATTCCTCCCTTTCCTATAGCCTTTCCGATCTTTAGTTGGTTTATTATAAATATTATAAAGTTCTCGCTTTCGACATAATCCAGGGGCATAACGCCTGCTACACTTTCGAAAATCGAGAAATAGCCCAATCCTTTTTCTGTGAGTTCTACCATTTATTGTCACTGCTTTTTCTTTGCGAGTTCGAGTATGTTTGAATTGCCTTCATCGAATATACTTAAAACGGAAACCGGGAACGGCTTCCCGCAAACAGAACCTAATTCCATCGTACTTCCTTCAAATTCCAATATTTGTGTTTTTGATGCTTTTGATATTTCTAACACATTCGTTCTTATCTCAGCAGGAGCATTTTTTGCTATCACGAGTAATTTTACTCCTTTAGAAGAAGCCGCCATACTGCTCCTAGAACCAAACGCTACTTTTCCACTCTCTACAGCAAGTCTTATCGCACCAATAATTGGATCTTCCTTCTCCTTTGTACTCTTTCTTCTTCTGACAACCTTCTTTTTCTTTTCTTTTTTTTCAGTTTCTTTTTCTTCGCTTTCAGTTTCTTTTTCGGCCAATTTTTTTTCTTCAACCATCTGACCCACACTCCTCTAAATAGATACATCGTAGTTTATTTTATCCTTTTCATTAACAACTTTATCTTTCCGGTTCCAACCGGCACTGTTTGCCCAACTATTATGTTTTCAGTTACTCCAGCCAAAAGCTCTTCAGAGGCTGAAGAAGCTGCGGCTATTAAGTGTTTTACTGTCTCCTCAAACGCGGCCCTTCCTAATATGCCAACTTTTTGACCGCTTAACCCATGCCTCCCTATGGACTTTATCTTTCCAGAATTGGTCATTGCGTCTGCTATTAGTGTAATATGTCTTATATCAACATTAAGCTTTTGCATCTCCATAACATCATTTATTTCCTTAATTATAGCATTTCTAGCTGCCTCTATCCCATAAATATTTTCTATTTCCTTTATGTTGTTTGTATAAACCCTACTCTGATCTACGCATTCGTTCTGACATGCACCAAGAATATTATAGCCGCTCGCTCTTATAAAATACTCCCCTTCTTCATTTCTTATTACTACTGCACGGCGAATTCCATCTACTCCCTTCACCATATGCTCCTTGATTCTATTTGTTAACCTTCTTACATATTTAGGAGTGATATTCTTTTCCTCTTTTTCCTTTTTTGATTTTATGATTTTTGGCTTTAGTGTTATGACATTCCCGCTTATTTTTATATTGTCCGAAATTTCTTCTATAATCTTTCTTAGCATAGCGAATGTTACCCCAAGTGCCTTACCATCTTTTTCTCTGTATTTAATGCGAATAGTGAGTTCTTCAAGATCATCGGAAACATCCGCGACATCAGAAACGAAAATGCTGCTAAGTTCCTTTGCAACCCTTTCAGCCTCAGTGTGACTTTTCGCATACTGCTTCTTGAGATAAATGTCTATGATTGGTTTTTTTGGCTCCTTTTTTGCATCAACAATTTCTATGAGCCTCGGCAGGCCAGTTGGTACGTGCTCGGCAACACCCGCATAGTGAAACGTCCTCATCGTCATTTGGGTACCTGGTTCACCTATACTCTGCGCAGCAACAACACCAACTCCCTCGTAAGGCGAAATCGTTGCCTTTGTTGTGTTTTTATTTGCGATGCCCATAATTATCACCTATGCAGTATCAACATCATCTTGTTTTACTACATCGATTAGTTCAGTCTTAGAAGCATACATCGGATCCTTCCCATCTCCTCCATATATAAACTGCACTATGCTCATGTCTGCATTTCTAACTGTTAAATCTTCGTAAGCAACAAGATCCTGAAGAGCGTTTATCAGCCTACGTTGCATATAGCCAGAGCGCGCCGTTCTTATTGCTGTATTGACAAGGGCTTCTCTTCCACCCATTGCGTGCACAATAAACTCGTAGATCTTCAAGCCATTTCTGAAGGAGGAATAAACGAAGCCCCTTTCTTTTCCGGTGAGCGCACCTTGTGTGAAGTAAGGAAGTAATCTTCCCTTGTATCCTCTGGAGGGTCTCTTATTTCTTACAGTTTGCTGTGCAACTGCTGCAGACATCTGAATTGCATTAAGCAGGCTCCCTCTCGCTCCTATCTTTGCCATAATTATTGATGGATTATTTGTTGTTAAATCCTCCTCTACAACTTTTCCCATATCATTTCTTGCCTGCGAGGTTATCTGTACAATGAGAGCCTCCAATGTCTCCTTAAGTGTCATGCCTGGCGCTCTTTCGAGTGATTTGTTCTTATACTGCATTATAAGATTATCTATCTCTCTATTCATCTTTGCGTTTATTTCATCTATTTTCTTTTGTGCCTTTTCGGAGAGAGTGTAATCCTTCAAAGAGACACTCAACCCGTGGATTGTTATTGCTTCGAGTGCAAGAATGGCAGCCTTGTTCAGAAAATCCTTCGTAAAATCAGGACCGTATTTTATGAATATCTTCTCAAGCAATTCTCCCTCCATGGTCTTGCTTTCTACTGCTCCTTTTATTAGCAAACCTTTCTTCACAACAACCTCCTCTCCCATCTTAGTTTCAGCAACCCTTACGCTAAAGTCTTTTGGAAGAATTTGTGAGAATATAAGCTTACCAGAATACATCCCATTTTTCCTATCTGGTTCTGGCAAATCTTTTATACCTATTAGATAGAGCATATTCGCGGCCTCGGCCTTGGTAAATTCGCTGTCATCTTTAGTAAGAAAATAAAGCCCAGAAACATGATCTTCTTGTGGTTTTATTATTGCGTGACCATGCCTGGGGGAAAGTATTTGTTTTTCTACCTTCATTAGATATCGCACCTCTGCTTGTGCCTCTTCTGTCTGTATAATGTGTAGGTTCATCTCGTCTCCATCAAAATCAGCGTTATACGGCGGACAAACAAGGGGGTTAAGCCTGAATGTTTTACCAGGTAGTACCTTAACAAGGTGCCCCATCATAGAGATTCTATGAAGAGACGGCTGCCTATTGAATATAGAAATATCTCCGTCTTCTATCTGCCTCTCCACGATCCAACCAACCTTAAGGTTTTCAGCAATTTCTTTTTTCAGTGCTGGGTCATCCCCAACCTTTACTCTTCTTCCGTCGCTTCTTATCACGTAAAGCGCCTTCGGATAATCATCAGCGAGGATGTATTTCTTTATTTTCTCAATATTCCATTCCGTAACAGCAACCGGAACCGTAAGCTCTTCAGCAATTCTTCTGGGAACACCAACCTCATCAATGCTTATACGCGGATCTGGTGAGATAACAGTTCTTGCAGAAAAATTTACTCTCTTTCCTGAAAGATTGTACCTAAATCTTCCTTCCTTTCCCTTAAGCCTCTGTGCAAGGGTCTTAAGAGGTCTTCCGCTTCTATGCCTTGCTGGTGGGATATTAGCAGTTTCATTATTGAAATATGTTGTAACGTGATATTGAAGAAGTTCCCAAAGATCCTCGATAATTAATTGCGGTGCGCCGGCATTGATGTTTGCTTCGAGTTTTTGATTTATTCTGATTATGTCAACAAGCTTGTGAGTAAGATCATCCTCGCTCCGCTCCCCTGTTTCTAGAGTAATGGAAGGCCTTACATTTACAGGCGGTACTGGTAGAACTGTAAGAACCATCCACTCCGGCCTTGAATAAACAGGATCGAATCCAAGCGCGCGCAGATCTTCATCTTTTATGGATGCAAGCCAATCCCTTACTTCCGTTGGCAGCATGGAAACGCCATTTTTTAAGAACGTGGTAGGCTTAAGTATTTTTATCTCTGGAAGTTCCTCTCCGCAGTGTGGGCAGTATCTCTTTGCTCCTTTTGCCCTTTCGACTGTTTCTTCCTCTTCTTTTTCCTCTTCGCTTACTGCCACCTTTTCTTTCTCTACAATTTCTAGTAGGGATGGTATCTCTTCTTCCTCCTTTTTCTCTTCTTTTTTTACAGCTGTCTCTTCGGAAGGTTTAATCTTTGCTGCTTCCCCAATAATTCTATGACAAGATGGGCAAGTTGCTTTTAGCACCTCATATATCTGTTTAACGAATTCGACGTGAATAACCGGTCTTATTAAGTCTATGTGGCCAAAATGCCCAGGGCATTCCTTTACGCGTCCTCCGCAGGTTTTACAGCGGAGACCAGGGTCCACAACCCCAAGGCGCGTATCAACAAGTCCGCCGTCTATTGGATAACCGTCATCGTCATAAGTGTCCGGAACTATTATCTTTGCAGCAGACATCTTCCTTACCATTTCTGGAGAGAATATAGAAAATCTTATCTTATCAAGCACGCTTTGAATCTCCATAATAACACCATCACACAATTTTTATTTTGTTCTTATTTTATTCAGCACCCTTTTTTTTCAGTAAAAGCCTTGGAAATATATATAGTGATTTTATTTCATCGAGAAGAAGTTTGAAAGCATAGCTCATCTCTATCGGTTCTACATTTTCTCCTCCGCATATCGGACAGACATCTCTATTTCTTGCAAAATCGTGTGTTGCAGTGGAGCCGCATTCGGTACAGATAAGCTGTATTGTCTTGTCGCTTTCCTCTAGTAATCTTTCTTTTATGAGCATAGACGCGCCGTAACCAAGGAGGCAGTCCCTTTCCATCTCTCCAAATCTTAAACCTCCTTCCCTTGCTCTTCCTTCTGTTGGTTGGTGGGTAAGAAGCTGAACCGGCCCACGACTTCTCATATGCATTTTATTTGATACAAGGTGGTGGAGGCGTTGGTAATATATCACTCCAATGAATATTTTAACCTTCATTTGTTTTCCTGTTCTAGGATCGTACAGCACCTCTTCTCCATATTCATCAAAACCTATCTTCTTTAGCATCTCCCTGTATTCTTCCTCTGTATTTCCAGTGAACGCGCTTCCATTCATAAACCTTCCGACCATCGAAGCAGCCTTTCCACCAAGCATTTCAAGAAGATGACCGGCAGTCATACGGCTTGGTATTGCGTGGGGATTGACTACCAAATCAGGCACTATCCCGCTTTCTGTGAATGGCATTTCGTGCTGTGGAACCAACAAACCAATTACTCCCTTCTGCCCGTGTCTCGAAGCGAGTTTATCTCCTGCCTCAGGTATCTTTATCGTTCTTATCTTTACTTTCACGAGACGATTTCCGCTCGGCCCTTCTGTTATTAGCACGGAGTCCACTTTCCCTTCCTCTCCAGGTTTTAATGCGAGAGAGCTTTCTCTTTTCTTTTCTTCCACTCCTCCAAATACAGAAATTTCTTCCAGAAATCTCGGCGGTGATGTTTTACCAACTAGAACATCTTTTCCAGTTACTGTACTTTCCGGAATTACTATTCCGTCTTCGTCGAGATGCGCGTAAGCCTCCTCTCCTCTGTAGCCAACAACATCTGCAGTCGGAAGCTCTATCGTATCCTTTTGTCCTCCTGGATAAAGTCTTTCCTCTGTTTCATATGTTTTGAACATTACTGTTCTCGCAAGTCCTCGCTCTATAGCGGATCGATTTACAACAATTGCATCGGCCATGTTATACCCATAATAGCTAACGAGCGCAACAACGCAATTCTGGCCCGCTGCTCTTTCCCGCATGTTCAGCACGTTATATATGTTCGTCCTTACAAGCGGCTCTTGGGGATAATACATTACATAAGCTTTCGTGTCATACCTCGCAGCAAAATTTACCGCATATGTACCAAGAGATTGTTTCGCCATAGCGCATGCCATTGTAATTCTAGGAGAGGAGTTGTACTCTGGGTAAGGAAGAACAGAAGCAACTACTCCGAATATGTTGGCAGGATCTATATCTAAATGAGTATGCTCACTTGTTAATTCCTTTTCATTAGAAGCTATGAGAGCGTTTTCTTCTTCCTGCGCGTCCAAGTACTCAATAATGCCCATCTTAACAAGATGATGCCAACTGAGTTCGTTATTCTTTATTCTGTTTAGAATTTCTGGAGTAAGTCTTGATTTTCCATTTTCAACTACTATGTATGGCCTCCTAACTCTTCCTTTGTCAGATATGATATGAAGCTCGTTAAGCTTTTCGTTAAGATAAATATTTATCTGATAATTTAACTCATTCATCCTTCTTCTTTCTCTGAGCCTCTGCGCAAGGTTTTTTCCATCATGGTGATAACCGACAAGTTTTCCGTTTAGATAAACCGCAGTTTTTTCCGATACCTTTAGTTTTTTTCGTACCATAGCGGTCACCTATTCTTTTACATCATAGGACTTTAGAATGCGCATTATTTCATCGTCCTCTACTCCTGTCGAGACCTCTGCCATTACTGCTATATTTTTTACAAGCGAGCAGCTTGGGCCTTCTGGAGTTTCGTTCGGGCAAAGCTTACCCAAATGAGTACCATGGAGATCTCTCGCCTTAAAGTGAGGATGTTTTTTGCTTAGGGGGGAGATCACCCTTCTAAGATGCGACAAAGTCGAAAGATAGCTTACCCTGTCCAAGAGCTGCGAGACCCCAGTTTGTCCCGCAATCCAATTTCCAGTCGCCATCGCGTATCTTATTCTATCAGCCATAGCATCTTGCCTTACAAGCGTGTGAACCTGCAATCTACGACCGCGTGCATCTGCCCGTGAGGCCTGGTAGATAAGATCCTTCACAAGAAATTGAAATGCATATCTGAAGAGTTCTTCCATAAGGTCTCCGGCTAGTTTTACCCTCTTGTTGGAATAATGGTCCTTATCATCTGGCGCCATCTGTTTATAGGCAACCCTCGTTGCCCTTTCAGCCATTGTTATCAAGAATCGCGCTTTTTCTATTCTCTTTGATTTTTCTACACCAATATGCGGAAGGAGGTAATTGTCTATTAGATTTTCCATTCTCGTTAACCTAAACTCTGGTGGCTGGCCCGGGGATAATTTTCTGCTTAGGCTGTCTATTGCTTCCTCTTTTGTTTTAGAACTGTCTTCGGATAGATTTAATATTATGTCATTTTTTATTATTTCATCCTGAGAGAATGCTTCCTTTATCTCTTTATCACTTGGAAGACCAAGCACCCTAAGCATCTGCACAAGCGTTATGCCTGGAGGCGTTGAAGGGAACTCCACTGTAAAAAGACCTTCATTATTTCTCTCAACAACACATCTAGCCCTAAAACCAAAACGCGTAGAGAAAATCTTAGATATTATCCCGTTTCTTTCCTTTGTAACCATAAGTTTATTAGGTACAAGGTCTTCTATACTAACCAAAACCCTTTCCGAGCCGTTGATGATAAAATATCCTCCCGGATCGTCTGGATCCTCGCCATTTTCTATAAGCTCATTCCTGCTCATACCTGATAAATAACAGAGCTTTGATTTTACCATCACTGGAATTTCACCTATAAAAACATCTGCATATGTAGGTCTTTCTATCCCATTAAAAACGGGTATGATTTCCAGAAACAGCGGGGAGGAATATGTTATGTTTCTAAGTCTCGCCTCTTGCGGCAGTATATGCCTGTAGCCACCCCTTACCTCATAGTATCGTGGCTGTTCCACCCTTATCTTTCCAAGCTTTAGTTCAAAGCCTTCAACATTTGTCTGTATCGTTCCTATCCTGTCTATGACTTGCTGGAGGCCGACATCAATAAATTTATTGTAGGATTGTAACTGCTGACTGACTGGACTATTACTCCTGAAATAAGAGCTTACAAGTGCTTCTATCATCGAAAAACCCCTCTATCTTTTTTATATTTTATTTTTTTCTGTGGACGAATAAGTATTGGGTAAAGACTAGCTCGCCCTACCCTTCTACCACAATTTTATAAGCAAGATACTTTCCAGTCTTGTCCTCTCGATATATTTTTATAACGTCGCTTTTTTTTGCGCCTAGTGCAATAACAGACGGATCGCTTGTAAGCATCTTCGGAAGTTGCTCTGGTGTTATTTCGTACTTCTGCAGGATTCGATTTTTTTCATTTTCGCTTACTATCTCCATCTTAGGAACAAGGTGGTAGGAAAGGACATCCACCGCTTTTTTCTCCTTTGTTTTTTTAGATTTTTTCCCCAAGCAGGATCACCTAAAATTATGTGAAACTATAAGGTCTAATCCTTAGACTAGCACCTTCTGGACTTAAGGTATCGTTTATTTTCGATAAAAACATTTAAAAAGCTGCCTTTTTTAAGAAGAGCCCTTCTATCTTCTCTTTCCCTGCTTGAATCATTCTCAGCAAATTCCATTGCTTGTTTGGGTGCTTCATATTCCATATTGCTAAGGTGATAGTAATGTTTTTTAATTTGCATTAGCCTAACCTAAGAGTATGAGTATGAATAAAATCTTCTTTGTTGCATGGATGGTGTTTCTGCCTATCTTTCTGTTTGGTTGCATAACTCCTCAGAGAGAAGGCGTTAGTGGGGAAGAAGCACCTGTTGTTGTAAACATCACAGTTAGCGAAACTGAAATTCAACAGGCTGGAGAAATCAGTAATGAAACTGTTAATGAAGGTACGCAGACAAGTGGAACAACTCCATCTTCAACTACAGAGATCGATGCGCTGACTGCTATAGCTCACAAGGAAATATACTTCACGACGAAAGATGGTTGGAAGATTTACGGTACGTTGTATTACTCAGGTTCTAACCAGAATTCGAGACCAACAAAGGTTATAGTGCTAATACCGCAATTGGGTAAGGATAGAAATAGTTATAACGAGCTTATCCCCCTGCTTCATACTGCTATTCCTGGTGCGGATATAGTAGCCCTGGACATGCGTGGTCATGGAAAAAGCACGAATCTAGGAACCTATCAAGCATTTCAAACAGGAGATTTTCGCGCATCAAAAAACGATTTGAGTGCACTTAAGGATTATCTTAGCGTTTCAAGGCCGTCAATTACTACTTATTATCTCGTAGGCGCGAGTATCGGTAGCTCGATTGCAATAGATTATGCAGCGAGCCACGGTGAGGTTGCGAAGGTAGTTATGATTTCGCCTGGCACCGCGTATCGCAATTTCGATATAACCGAAGAGGCGCAAACATATCTTCATGAGCTATACATTGTCGCTGCTTCTGAAGACAGTTATTCTATGGTGTCTGCGAATACTATACATGCAAATTCCCCATCTGATAAAAAGGTGCTTAAGATATATTATGGGATCTCTTCTCACGGTACCGATTTATTTAATGCAACAAAGAACAAGGAAGAGCCCCTACTTCCACTGATTGTAGATTGGCTCAAATAGAGATAAGTTAAAAAATAGGAAAAAGAAAAAAAATTACTTCTTCATAGCAGCGCCGCCGATAATATGTCCGATCACTGCGATTACCGCACCAATTATCATTTTTATTATGATTCCAATTATTGAAGCGATAACCCCAATTCCAACGCCAAGAGCGCTACTTGCAACATCGCCTCCGGTTGCCACGTCGACTCCCATACCAAGCATACTTGCAACTAACGAAATTATCATGCCTATAACTCCGGACACAAGAGCGGTAAGCGCACCAATTGCTGCGCTGTCGACTATCTCAAGGCCTCCTTTTGCGATGAGATAACCTATATAGGCGTACAGGATAATGCTGATGATGAGCAATGGTAACCCTAATAGGCACATTAAAAATTGAACTATTGGGACCACGCTTATCAATGACGCCAATAACCCAAGTCCAATAATAGCCAGGACAGGTAGTTTTGCCAAACCAAACGCCTTTCCAATATTCATAGTCATCACATCTAAGCTATTAATTGTGAGATTTATAAGTGTTTCTTTTTGTCCTAAAAACGGGATGTTGGCATATTTTCTTGGTAGCTGCCTCACCCATCTTTGGGATACGTTCTGAAGTTTTGCTATCTGATAAACAGATAGTTCACCTTTCTTCATCTCTCTCAATATCCATCGGATTTTCCTCAGGTTTAACTTTTTCATGTATTCCTGAGAAATCCGAAGTTCTTCTCTTTTTATCGAGAGGAACTTATTTCGGGATAATACACTCTCACCAGATATTAGACTTGGTGGATTTGAGATAGATCCAAAGGTCTTGATAATCGCTGTTTTTGCTTTCGTATTAATCATAAAACTGGCCGGCTTTTTTATAAGCTGATTACCCTAAACTACTTTTCAGGATCAGAAAAAGTTCTTCGATTTGAGAAGGCATCACCACGTATCCTCCCAAGCTTTTTTTGCCATTTCCTCTTTTTTTCTGCCAAAAAGAGCGCCAACAACAGCTCCAGACGCAACAGAAAGGATCAATTTCCCGCCAACGCAAATGAGAGCTATGGGCAAGTCGTAGGTCAACGAAGACAAGATGGGTGTTTTTTTATTAAGCCCCAACAGCGCAGGTATAAATACAAGTAAAATCATGCTAATTACTACTACTCCAATAAAATAACAAGCGCCAGCGATTGAACCTTCTGTAACGCTTATCGATGAGTTGTTGAACTTATAATACAAAAAGGCTGTGATGGCTGGTAATAACACAAAAGCAAAGAAGAAATGCAAAAAAGGCAAACAGATCAAAAATAAAATTAAGAGATCCCTAAGAACCCAAACCAAAAAAAGTTGGGAGATTACTTCCATAAGAATTGTTAAAATAGACGATAAAAGAAGAGCCTTTAAGTTTATGCCACCCACTTTTTCACCTTACTTCTAATTTCTGCCTTTCAGCAGCGTATTTTACCGATCTCCACA
Source organism: Microcaldota archaeon (assembly GCA_964435235.1). GTDB lineage: Archaea > Micrarchaeota > Micrarchaeia > Anstonellales > Bilamarchaeaceae > JAVZJR01. Next base: position 21,429 of record CAYSXZ010000047.1, on the reverse strand, counting down.
AAACTTTTACAAGTTCTTTTTCGGCTTTTTTTCTCTCAGATTCTTCTACCAGCCATAGTATGATAGGAAACAAAATGAAACCAACGAGTGTAAATAGCCCGATTAGCGCTACGATAACTAAATAAATCACGAAATTATCTGCTGGCTTTGATTTTGTTCTTACATCAGCAATTATATCTTTATCGTTCTTCTCGAAGAAAATAGCACCTTTCAGATTATACAACACAGTTGATTCTTCGACGCCAAGCATTTCATTGCCCCTGCTAACATCGACGTCAATTTCTGACTCGATGTTTTTTTGTGTTTCGGATATTATTGTTTCGAATTTTGCAGCACCATTTTTTATCTCCAATCTCATGATGGATATATCTACAATTAGATTTAAAAATCCTTTTTCGATCTAGAACAGTTACTCTGTTGCATAATTGTTTCTCTTAGTTGCTAAATCAACTGCTAAAACTGCAAAATTCACCATCCCCTTGGCCAATTTGTAATCATATTGTAGGCCATAACCTTCAATTTTGCCTCGTTTACCATATTTTTAAATTTCTTGCTCATCAAACTCTCCTCAAACCTCCGCTTGAAGCTTGAGAAACCAACTTCTGCTAACCATCTGCAGCCGTAGTTGTGCTTCTTTTTCCAATAGTCATATCCATGCTTTTTTATCTCGTGAATATACAGGCTTCTCCTGCCTGCAACATAGCCATGGCTAGAGCTAATGACGATGCCAGTTTTTCTTGGTTTTATCACTGGTTTTATACCCATCGCATCAAGTTCCCTAAAATTTTCATATGTATCATAGGCACCATCCATAAATTCTGCATCAATATCTGCAACTTCCTTTGACTGATAGGTTAAGGAGGGCAAGGCAGAACTACCAGAAGCCTTTTCATCTGTTATCTCAACTCCTAGAATTGTACCTCTGAAAATATCAACACTGATATGAATTTTGACAAACCCCTTTCTGCATGCAATCTTTCCATCCTTGTGCTTGTATCTCAGCCATTCTCCCCTGCAGGTTACGGATAAGCCAGAACTGTCAATTGCAACTTTTGCATGTCCTTCCCTTATCGCGTTAATGACTTCTGAAGGGACTTTTTTTCATGAATCTGTATCACAAGTTTTTCTACTCTTCGAAATATAGTTGTGAAATCCGGAACCTGAATTTTCCTACTCAATTGCCTAAGTCCAATAAGCATGGCTTCGAGGCTCCTGTATGGCATGCCATAGGTAACTTTCAGAAGAGCAAGGAAGAGAATAAAAGCAATTGGAAATTTGAATGGTCTGCCAACTTTCAAGGCATTCATCTTCCTGAGATCTTCATCCCATGTTTCAAGGAAAGAAAAATCCCAGAGCCTAGTAATCCTGTCCACCAAATGCTTATTATATATTTGCCATACTATCATTTTATCATCGGCGTAGGAGGTTTACGCCACTGGCCCCAATGGAGGAACTGGTCAAAGAACCTCCTTGGCCTTTATGCTTACAGTAAATCCGGGCTTTGGGACAAAAATAATTTCTAGTCTCTGCAGATAATTAGATAAACCCGCCGTCCGATGAACTCTTTGGGGCAATCCACCTTTGCTCCATTACCGAAAGGAGTAACTCGCTTTTCAAGAAAACCAAGTATTCCTGTCACTTTTATTTCTGTTCTTTCCTTGATATTCATCTTTCTCATAATAGTATATATTAAGTATATACTTTAAAAACCTTTCTGTTCGATATAATCGCATGATGATCACGAAAAAAAGAGCAAAAGAGCTCCTTGAAGTTTTGGATGAAGTTCGTGAGAGATACTTTAAGGGGAGAGAAAAGGAGTATCCTTACTCAGAATGGGAAAAGAAAAGGGAGAAAGTAAAAGAACGCCTAAGAAATCTCTCTGTTTATGTAAAGAAAGCAGTCGAAATGATTCAAAGAGAAGACCGGGAGCGAGGTAGACCTCCAAAAATAGATCTTGAAAGGAAGGTCATGCTTTTTCTTTTTACTAGATGGATCAACAAATCCAATAGAGGTACTGAGGAGGCACTTGAAGCATTTCAGCCACTATTTGGTTTTGATGTTAGTTATAAAACAATTGAACGACTCTTACTCTGATGAAGAAGTAAAAGCTGCCCTTCATAATACTGGAGAGCTTATACCACGCCTGGTTGAAGACGGCATAAGGGAGTTTCTTGCAGAGCGGCTTGGCTTGGATGAAACGATAGTGGAAGCAAGCGACTATGACGTGGACGCTTATCTGCTGAAATTCAAGAAACCCAAGGTGGCTGTTGAGATAAAATGGAAGAAAATAGACAAGACGGATATCGAAAAGGCTGAGAAAAACCTTGAAAATGTTAAGGCGAATGAAAAGCTTCTTTTCGTTCCGGATAAGAAAGAAGTCCGTTATCCGACAAAGCTGAAGGTTGTCGATATCTCAGATTTTATCTGATCTCAGAAAATCCCGAAAAACCATCTCTTCTTCCCAGATTCTTCTTCGAATTGTTTTAGGAGTTCCCTTTGCTTCTTTGTCAACTTCTTTGGGACCTCTACGACAACTTTTACAATAAGATCGCCACGTTCCCTGCTGTTAAAGTGAGGCATCCCTTCATTTCGAATTACGAACTCTGAATGCGATTGCGTTCCTTCTGGAATTCTTAGGTGCGTCTTTCCGAACAAAGTGGGTACCTCTATCTCTGCTCCTAGCGCAGCTTGAGTGAAACTTATTGGCACCGTAACAAAAAGATTGTCCCCTTTTCTCTCAAATATTTTATGCCTTGCAATCCTAACATAAACATAGAGAGTTCCTGTCCTATCCTTACCATATTCACCATATCCAGGAAGGCGAAGGCGCATTCCATCACGAACACCTGGTGGGATATCGATGCTTAAATCCTGGGTTATCCTTTTTCTTCCAGTTCCTCTACACTCGCTACACGGTTTCTCGTAAGATTGCCCGGTTCCTTTGCACTGAGGACATGTTGAAACAGAGGTAAATGTCATGAAGCCCATTCTTTTTGTGCTCCTTATCTGCCCTCTCCCTCCGCACTTGCTGCATGTCCTTAATCCTGTTCCTGGTTCTGCACCGCTTCCCTTGCACTTCGAGCAAGGTGCGTTCCTCATATAAGATAACGTCCTCTTTGTTCCCCTTGCAGCCTCCTCAAGAGTTATTTCAACTTCCATCTGAAGGTCCGCACCTATGTCATAGCTTCTTACCCTTCCTTCCCTTCCAAATCCAAACATCGAACCGAATAGGTCGAATGGGTCCTCCCCAAAGCCCATACTCCTGAAAAGGTCCTCAAAATCTCTGAAGTTTGCACTTCTGAATATATCCTCTGTGGAATACATTCTATCAAAGCCGGCATGACCATACATGTCATACTCGGCGCGCTTTTGGTCATCGCTTAGAACAGCGTATGCCTCGCTTATCTCCTTGAACTTTTCTTCTGCATCAGGAGATTTGTTCCTGTCTGGATGGTATTGCATAGCGAGCCTTCTGTACGCTCTTTTGATATCGTCCTTTGTTGCGTTCCTTGGAACTCCAAGAACTTCGTAATAATCCTTCTTTGTTGCCACTCAGTCTCACCTTCATCCTTTTGACCCAGTGTCCTCCCATCCAGCTTCAGAACCAGGCGTTGATCCTCCTGTTCCGCCTCCTGGCGAAGTGGTTTCCTCCCCACCAGTTCCGGTCGGTCCTGTTCCACCCATACCTGGACCACCACTGTAGAAGGATGCACCAACCTTTTCGAGTAATTTTTTGAGAGCCTCCATCTCGTTTCTTATATTTGCAATATCATTGCTCGCGATAGCGCTCCTTACCTTAGCTGACGCTTCTTCTATCTCCTTCTTCTGGCCTTCTGTTAGTTTATCTTTAAATTCATCGATCGTTTTGTTTGCAGTGTATATCATCGACTCAGCGTCATTCTTTGCCTGAGCAAGCTCTAATGCCTTTCTGTCTTCTTCCGCATACTGTTCCGCTTCCTTCATCTTTGCCTTTATTTCCTCCTCGCTCATCTTTTGTGGCGCTACAATCCTCATGTCCTGTTTCTTTCCAGTTGCCTTATCAACAGCTGTAACAGTGAGTATTCCGTTTGCATCTATGTCATAGGTCACTTCGATCTGAGGGACACCACGAGGCGCAGGAGGGATTCCACTAAGTACAAATCTTCCAAGTGAGACATTGTCCTTTGCCATCGGTCTCTCACCCTGAACAACATGTATCTCAACGCTTGTCTGCATATCTGCTGCAGTCGTGAATATCTGCGTCCTTCTCGTCGGAATGGTTGTGTTCCTCTCGATCAATTTTGTTGCGATTCCGCCCAACGTCTCTATTCCGAGAGATAACGGCGTAACGTCAAGAAGGACAATATCCTTTACCTCACCAGATAGAACGCCGCCCTGAATCGCTGCGCCCATAGCAACACATTCCATTGGGTCGACCCCTCTCTCGACTTTTTTCCCTATGGTATCCTCAACAAATTTCTGCACTATGGGCATTCTTGTTGGCCCGCCAACTAGTATTATTTTATCTATATCCCCTGGGGATAGTTTTGCATCTCGCAATGCTCTCTCGACCGGGTTCCTACACCTCTCTATAATCGGTCTTATGAGGTCCTCAAGCTTCGCTCGAGTAAGTTTATATGTGAAATGCTTTGGCTCTCCCTTTACAGATGTAAGGAATGGAAGATTAATTTCTGTTTCAAGCGTTGTTGAAAGTTCTATCTTAGCCTTCTCAGCAGCTTCTAAGATTCTATTCTGCGCCTGCTTATCTTTTGAAACATCAGCACCGGTTTGCTTTCTGAATTCATCTGTGAGAAACTCCGCTATGATTTTGTCCATGTCTGTTCCTCCAAGTTGGGTGTCTCCTGCAGTTGCTTTAACCTCAAATACCCCACCGCCAAACTCCATGATGGTTACATCCAGCGTTCCTCCTCCAAGGTCGAAAACAAGAATTTTCATCTCTTTCTGTGCTTTATCTAATCCGTAAGCAAGACATGCTGCTGTTGGTTCGTTTACAAGTCGAACAACTTCCAATCCAGCAATCCTTCCAGCATCCTTTGTCGCCTGCCTCTGATTATCGTTAAAATACGCTGGGACTGTTATCACTGCCTTCTCGATTTTTTCCCCTATGAATTCCTCTGCATCTCTTTTTATTTTTTGAAGAAGAATGGCAGAAAGTTCTTGCGGGGTGTACTCCTTTCCAAATATATTATATTTGTACGTCGTTCCCATCTTTCTCTTGAAAGCGGTCACAGTTCCTTCTGGATTTGCAACCATCTGTCTCCTTGCCGGCTCTCCTACAAGTCTCTGTCCGTCCTTTGTAAAGGCAACATAGCTTGGGAAAGATTTTCCGTACTGTGATGCGCCTTCAGCGCTCGGTATTATCCTTGGTCTTCCTCCTTCCAAAAATGCTGCTGCTGAATTTGATGTTCCTAAATCTATTCCGATTATCTTACCCATATTAACCACCTACTTTATCATCCTTGTTTTCCTTCTCCTCTTTTCTTTTTTCTTCTTTCTTCTTTCCTACTACAACCTTTGCATGTCGAAGAACTACCCCTTTGAACATGTAACCTTTCTGAATTACTTCTACTACCTTCCCTTCCTCGCCATCCGCTTCGCGGACTGCTTCATGGTAGTAGGGATCAAACTGCTTTCCCAAAGTATCCATCTCGGAAAGTCCTTCTTGTGTGAGTATCTTCATCATATTTTTGTATATCATTTCAATGCCAACCTTTTCATTGCTTTTTTCACCCTTATCCTTCGTATGGACGGTTGCAAGCTCAAGCTCATCAAGAACAGGAAGGAGTTTAAGCAGTAAGGAAGCCTTTGCTCTTTCTGCGATCCCTTCCTGCTCCTTGGCTGTTCTTTTTCTAAAATTTTCGAATTCTGCATAGAGACGGAGAAATTTGTCCTCTAGCTCTTTTAGTTTCAACTCTTCCTCAGACTCTTTCTTTTCCTTCTCCTCCTTATTTGCTTCCACAGGCTCCTCGCTCTTCTCCGTCTCTTTCTTTTCCATCTCCTGTTCACCCTTTAATCTTTACCTCCTTCTTTGCCCCCTTCGGCTTTACCTTCTTCATAACAACTGTTAAGACACCGTTTTTGAATTCTGCGTCCACTGTTTCTGGGTCTATCTCCTCTGGAAGCCCGAATGCTCTTCTATACCCTGTGTAGCTCCTCTCGCAATAATAGTAGTTCTTCTTTTTCTCCTCTTCCGCCTTTTTCCTCTCCGCGCTTACGGAAATAGAATTCTTATCAGCTTCTATGTGGATGTCCTCCTTATTCATTCCGGGAAGCTCTACTGTAAGCTCAAAAGAATCTCCCTTGTCAACAAGGTCGCTTAACGGTGATCTAACAATCCAATCCTCTCTCTTAGGTCGGAGGAACATGGACTCGAACATCTCGTCCATCTCCCTTCGCAATCTCCTCATTTCCTCAAATGGGTCATATATTCTAATTTCCTTTGCCATACATACCACCTCCTAAATATCAGAATCTTTCCATCTCTCTTTCCATTTCCTCTTCTATCATCCTGGCAAGCCTTCTCATTCTCTCGAACCTTCTTAATATCTCGTCTTCCAACTCTTCCAGCGTTCTATCGAGACTCTGCCTTCTTAAGTAATAATATCTTCCCTGTTTGTTTACTAATCCGCAACGCATAAATGTATTAAGATGATAGACAATCGCTCCCTGGGTCACCCTTGTCTTCTTCTGGAGGTCCTTAGAGCGAACCCCTTTTCTTCCCGCGTATACAAGTTCTTTGAAAATCTCTCGTGCAAGCCTGTCCTCCTCGCTTCCGCCAAGGCATCTAAAAATCCAATCTATCGTCGCTTCAGGGCTCGGAATCTTTGGTTCCTCTACTTCGCGTATCTCGATTTCTCTCGGCTGAATCTTTCTTTCTTCCTCCCACTCTCCCTCTGTTGCCCCGCTCCGGCTTCTTTGCCTCACCTTTACTGGTATTTTCTCTGCCTTTTCGCTTGCCATGTTTTAATATTAATTCGAAATATTTAAAAATTTATTGAAAATTTTAAAGATTTATTAAAATATCAAGCTTCTATCTCTTTCATTACCACGGCTGTTACCGTCTTAGCCATCCCTTTTATGTTCCTCATCTTTTTGATTACTACATCACTCAGCTCATCGATGTCCTTCACTCTTATTTTTGCAACTATATCTATCTCACCAGCGACGATGTTAACCTCCATAATATTCGGGAGCTTTTTTATTTCACACGCTACTTCCTCTTGAGAGGTTGCTTTCGAATAATCAACATTTGCGAAGACGTATGCGAGAATCGGTAAGCCAATTTTTTTGTAATTAGGAATTGCTGTGTACTTCTTTATCAGACCTTCCTTTTCCATTCTAAGAATGCGGTGGTGGACGGTGCTCATAGGCAAACCTAGTTTCTTTGCGATCTTCTTTATCTTTGCTTTTCCATCAGTAATCAATTCTCCAAGTATCTCCATATCCTTTTGGTCCATATTGGAATATTTCCAAGAAAACGCTTAAAAGTGGTATGTTTTTTGGATTTTATCCAGAAAATAAGAGAAAAAATATAAATTAGTGTCCAACCTTATCCTTTTGGTGATTTTATATGAAAAGCAGAAAAATCGCATATGCAGAAATAACTTCTGAGGTATTGAAGCATACTACGAATTTTTTTTCACAGAAAGAAATTTACCCAAATGATGCCAGTAATACTCTCTCCAGTAACTGACCCGCTTGGTCCTGATCCTGGAAGTTCAGTCATCAAGAGTGGGGAAATTGAATATCTCGGTCAAAGACTTACATTAACCCAATCCATGATTCTTCACAAACAGCTTGCGATAAAAGAAAGACTTGAAAAAATATTTATCATCTCTCCAAACATTAGGCTTGAACACCCAAAACGAAAAGAAACCGGAAGGCATCTTTTTGAGTTTTCACAGGTTGATTTTGAGATTGCATATGGAACAAGGGAAACTGTATTCGAACTGATGGAAGACTTTCTGATAAGCATGGTAGAACACGTAAAGATGGAATGCGCAGAGCAGCTTAAATTTCTTGGAAGGGGGTTGCCAGAGATAGTTAAACCCTTTCCTAGATATACTACTCACGAACTCGCAGAAAGATATGGGGAAGATTGGGAAATCCATGCTTCACAAGCAGCAAAGCAACCATTTTGGGCGCTCTGTCATAAAAGAGAGTTTTATGATAAGGAGGACCCGAAAGAGCCTGGCCATTATCTGAACTATGATCTCGTATATCCAGAGGGTTTCGGTGAAGCTCTCTCTGGCGCGGAACGCGAGCATGAGTATGATATAATAATACAAAAAATAACTAGACATGGTTTAGACATGAAGAGATTTGAGTCGTATTTAGAGCTTGCCAAAGAGGGCTTGGTACCATCTGCAGGTGGAGGATTTGGCGTCGAGCGTCTAGTTCGCTATCTCACCGGTGCTGACCATGTTGGGGATGTGCAACTATTTAGGCGTGTTCCAGGAGAAACCGTAACTGTCTGATGAGTGCTCAGTCTAACAACCAAATCCATGATAACGTAGGTCCCTCTTCTCTTTTTTCTCACGCTGAATATTGCCTTCAGCGCATACAGAGAAGCCATCCATATCTTCAAGCTTTTTCTCGGTTATTGTAAGCTGCATTTCTGGTAGTAATTCTCGTATGACGTCGCATATTTCATTTACAGATCTGTGTTTTCTCGCGCCTGAGATTGAAATGACAGAGAAGTATGCAAAGAAGCGGTTTATTGTTAAAGAGACAGTTATACCATTTATTTTTTTACGCAAATTTATAGCCTCCAATTGTCCGCCAACCGGTCCAGAGAAGCAATCATTCTCCTTAAACAACCGTCGCTTTATCTCTACTATATTTTTACCAAAATCCTCTTTCCAACCAAACCATTTAAGCTCATTGAGAATACGACTCTCAACATCTTTGTGGTTGGTTTTAAAACCAAGCTGACCGTCCGGCCCTGGTTTGTACAGAGAAGAAAATCTTTGGCCGGTTCCTCTATTCTCCTTTAGAACTTCTTTTTCAGAAAACGCTTTCATAAAACAACCTCCCAAACCAAAATGTGATGAAATGTATTAAAACTTTTATCCTGGGTTCGATTTTGACCTTATCCCTTTTTGAATCTCTTTGCCTGTTCTACTGTCCACACCCCTGCAATCCTTTGCCCGCAGTTTCTACATTTTGATTTTTCTACATCGAATGCGTCTGTGATGGTTGAAGCAAACCAGGCACGACGAACCAACATCTCACTGCAGTTCGGGCAGTAGGTGTTTTCCCCTTCTTCGGTTAAAACATTTCCAACGTATACGTATTTAAGGCCGACATCAAGCGCTATCTTTCTGAGCGAAAGAAGTTTTTCTGCAGTTGCTGGTGGAGTGCTCATCATCTTATAACTTGGAAAGAAGCCTATGAGATGAAGCGGCATCTCAGGGTCTATCTCCTTAAGCCATTCGGTCTCCTGACGTATCTCATCTTCGCTATCGTTCCATCCAGGAATTACCAAACTTGTTATCTCCACCCAAAGCCCACGTTTTTTACTTAATCTTTTTGCTGTCTTGATGGAATCCAAGACAGGAGCGAGTCGCGCTCCTGTTAGCTCATTGTAAAGCTTCTCTGTGAAACCCTTAAGGTCGATGCTCGCTGCATGGATATATTCCGATGCCTTTTCCCAAAATTCCGGAGTTCCGTAGCCATCTGTTACAAGGATGTTAAATATTCCCTCTCGTATCGCGATCCTTCCCATGTCTCTATGATACTCGTACCATATTGCCGGTTCGTTATAGGTATAAGCCATCGAAGCACAGTTGTTAAGCTTTGCATCCTTCACTGCTTTTTCTGGTGGAAGGTCGATCCAAGAATCGAGCGGAAGATGCTCCCGTATTGCCTGCGCAAGCTCCCAGTTGCAGCAAAACTTACACATAAAAGTACAGCCATACGTCCCTAGAGAGTAAGCGGTCGTACCAGGAAGAAAATGAAATTGTGGCTTCTTTTCAACCGGATCTATCCCAAAGGCAGAAGGCCTTCCATAAACTATGAGATCGAGTTTGCCATCTATGTTCTTTCTTATGCCACAGAATCCTGTTCTGTCTTTTGGTATTCTGCATCGCCTTGCGCATACCTTGCAGTTTATTGTACCATCCTTATCCACGTCAACAAGAGGGTTATCGACTATCATGAAGGACTAGGGAGTTTTAGGTTTAAAAGATTGTCGAGTAGGGTTTTGGTCAGTTTATTGACCGAAAAATAGCAAATTCGGTCAGTTTATTGACTATTATGCAAAAGGAAGATATAGAATGGTACTGCCAACACATCACCAGAGAGGATCTCCACGCCTTCATGGATTATGAATTTTCTTCCTTTTATTTTCAGACCTTTAAACTGCTCAGAACCCTTGTTTGGTCCTCCGACCTCAAATATACCATCCCTCCATACATAATCAGGTCCTGTTTTCAGATAGAACAATTCATTGCTGATATGCATTGCAAACATATCCTCTCGTCCTAATCCTCTTCCCCGCTCCCTCTCGCCAAGAACATTCAGTATGACTTCCCTTATTACGGGGGATGCAAAGAGATACTTTGGTTCTCTTCTTACCTTTCCTTTTCCCAAAACATAGGGGAAAACAGGTCTAATTACGTGCGCCAATGAAAGAAAGTTAATCATTTTTATTACAGTTCCTTTTCCTACTCCAAGATCCTTAGAAAGATTGTCATAACTGATTTTCTCAGAAAGTGCAAGCAATCTTAGAAGCGGCCAGAATTTTTCGATTACATCTTCAGTAAAGGAGCCAGTTGTACCTATATCTTCGTAGATCACTCTGTCTATCATATCCAACACAGTTGAAGCAGGCCTTTCGATAAGATACGGAAGGTTTTGCTTTTTGTATCCTGAGAGTACATCTACAGGATCCTCCTTTATTTTTTCTCTAAAATCCATCTCCACTCTTAAGGCATGTGTGAGTGGGTCTTTCGCAAACGGATCAAAAGAGAGCAATTGTTTTCCATACTTTATTCGTAAAAATTCGCTGAAGGAAAGTGGAGAAAGAGTTGCGAAAACTGCTCGTCGTGCCAATACCAGCTTCGCATTCTGAAGATCCACAGCAGACGATCCTGTTAATATTATTTTTATTTTTGGATAGAGGTCCGAAAGAATCTTTATTTCCTCCGGCCATGTCCTTAGTTTTGTTATTTCGTCTATGAAAAGATAACCTTCAGGCAAGACGTACCTCATAACTGGTATAAGGTCCTTTATAGTATAACCTGCAAGCTTAAGATGCTCGCCGTGAATAGCAAGCCTTTTATCACTCTCAAAGTATTTCTGCGCAATAATGGTTGTCTTTCCAGTTCCACGCAAGCCATGTAATACTACTATGTTTGCTTTCCCAAGCTGGCTGTAAGCGTCACGCTTTGTCTCCTTTACATATCCACGAAGTGCATCTTCCATCAGAAAGCGCTCTTCCTTAAGAAATTCAATAACACCCATGTATCACTATAGCAAGCAAAGTTTTATAAATCGGTCAGTTTATTGACCGAAAAATAGCAAATTCGGTCAATTTATTGACCACCTTAAAACAAATAATTTGTTGACCCTTTTTAATAGTCGGTTTTTCGACTATTTTTGGTCAAATTTGGAACTTTTTGCGACTAAAAGCAGTGGAATAAGCTGATATTCCCCAATTACAAGTCCCTCCGGAAATCCTTTAAGTTGGATACGTGTTTTTCTTTCCCCACCTATTTCAACAATCAGTTTTTCTTTTCCTTTTTCTATTACATAGTCTGGTGATTTCTTCTCTCCCTTAATAGTATGGATAGTCCAACCGCGTTCTGAGAGGCCGAATACCGCAAGTTCCTCTCTCACTGCGCCTTCGTCCGCCTGTCTTCCAAGTTGACGGCATATCGCAAATCGCATATTTGGATGGAAGAATAGTAGTTTGGGCTCTGCTCGAACAAGCGCAGCCCCACCAGCGTAGGGTCTGATAACACGCACGATTTCCATCGCAGAAAGACTATCGATTATTTCGTAGACTACTGTTTTAGAAACCCGTAGTGTGGAAGAAAGCGAAGTAAGACTTAGTTCTCCAGGCTTGGATGTTGCAAGAAAATTCAAGAGGTTTTCCATCGCAAAGATCTTTTCTTTCGACATCTTCAAGAAGAATACGGCATCCTCACGTATGGACTTTCTTATAGAGTTGTATATCGCGTCTAGCGCTCTTCCTTCCTCCAATTCAAATGAAAGAGGGAAGCCTCCCACGCGAGAATAGCTGTGAAAGGTGTTTGCTATTTCTTGATTTGCAGCTATGAATCTCATTGCCTCTTCCCTGTCTCGCCATTCTTCGTCTGCGAATACGCTCTTTCCAGTTCCAATAAATGCTGATTCTTCCATATCCATCTCATGGAGGCATATCAATTCTTCCCTTCTTTCAGGGACGAGGGCAAGTGGTGCACTCCCGCTTGCAACGATGATAAGTGAAGGAAACTCGTCGTGCAGTGCCTTTATCTCGGCTCTCCATTCTGGATAGGTATGAACCTCATCTATGAAAAGCAAACCAAATCCATTTTTTATAGCATCCTTACCTGTGTTGTATATTCCATGGCTCTTAACAATTGGATTATCTGCGGAAAAATATAACGCTTTTTCCTTCATCATACCAAATGCATGAAGCATTGCTGTAGTTTTACCAACGCCTCTAAATCCCCTAAGAAGCTTGATTCGTGGTTTTGTTTGTAGCGAAGAAAGCAACCTTCCAACGATGTGTCTTCGCCGTAGCTTATCCACAGAATTCAGTAGCGAGAGCGCGATTATCCTTAGTTGGCTTATATCAGGTTTTTCCATGGAATTATTCTAAACCGAATATTTTTTAAAATAGTCGGTTTTTCGACTATTTTTTGATCAAATTTGGAACTTTTTGCGACTATTTTCACAATGCCACCTTTATCCCATCGGTCTACGATTAGCAGTCTAAAAACCATCACCTCAACAATATTTAAATATATATTCTTACAATAATAAACACAATGACTAAAGAATCATTCGAATTCAAACGCTGGCTTGCATTATACTTCATAAAGAAAGGCAACTGGAAGCTTACTGACAAGGCTATAGAGGAATTCGGGCAGGATGCTACCCCAAAGCAGACGATGGAATTTGCTGAGGATTATTCGAGCAGGGAAAGAGAAGAGAGAATAATATACAACGTCGGCCTCTCCAGAAAAGAGATGAAAACCATTGCAGTAAGAAAAATCGAAGGGCTGCTCGAACAGGGAAAGGCAGAGCAACTTCTTAATAGCGGATACATAACTTATTTCGCAAAGTGGAAAGACGTATCCGACAGAGTAACAGTAGTTAAAATGTTGGTTGAAAAACTGAAGAAAGACCCAAGAGATTTAACACAGGAAGATTTTAATAAAAACAGGTTACGGGGTTTACTTAGTAATTATTATAATAACTCTCCTTATGAAGCTGTAAAAGAAGCTGGTTTGGTAACGGATGGCGATGAGAAGCAGATGCGGAACAGGGGTAAATTTGGTTATCGTGATGTTCCTTCAGGAAAAGAGGTTATTGAAGCTGCAAGGAAGATAGAAAGAAATGCTGAAAAAAGAGGGGTTGAGCTTGGTGCATCCAATAAGCATACTTTGAATAGATGAAATTTTGTAAAAATAGTAGCGAAGGCAAATAATAGCGAAACGCTTGCTGGTATCTGTAAGTATAATCGGCCACCTAAGTATGTTGAAACATTTATAAATATTATGAGACACAAACTATAACATGAATAGGAATAATAACGCTAGAGATAATAATGGAAAAAACAATGGAAAATACTGTGTAGTAGTGCCGCGGGATTTGATGGCTAACGGGAAAAGGAGTCAACTACAACCAAACCTAACAGAAAGAGTGCTAGTAGATATTCCGTTGCCAAAAGAAGCAAAGGAATTGATTGAGAAATACAGCATACTGGGAAAAACATTCAGCAATGCATTAAGCGAAAAACTTAGGAACATCGATAAGAAACTTATGCCAGACATTTACCAACATTACGAAGAATTATTTAATGTAATAATAAATGTTGCGGGCGACTTTGAAGGAAATGAAAAGGAGAATTACTTAAGAATATCTGGGTTGATGTTTGCTAACATGCAAAATGATCTTCCTCCAGCGATAGATGCATTTAAGATTCTTGGTGACTGGATGAAAATAAACGAATTTGCAGCGAACGATTTTGTAAAAATAGTAGTGAAGGCAAATAATAGCGAAACGCTTGCTGGTATCTGTAAGTATAATCAGCCACCTCAGTAATGCTCTGCAAATTCTGTATAATGTCTAAAGAAGAGATGCTTTACGATTTCTGTGAAGAGGCAATAGGCTAGCACTATCCCTCCAACCGCGAGTAGATACTCAGTTGGAGGTGGAACGAATTGGAAATAGTCCCCTATCGCTGGGGCTGATACCACGAAGAGACAAACAGAGGCAACGAACATAGAAGCGATTAAGAGAAGTTTGCTCGGCATGCTTTTATAGAACGGAAGCCTCGTTCTTATTATGAATGTCACAGCAATTTCTGATAAAGAAGATTCTAAGAACCACAATGTTCTAAAGAGTGCAGCGCTGACACCAAATAGATAAAGGAATATCCAAATAGTAAGAAAATCAAAAATGGTGCTTATCATACCGAAGTAAACCATGAATCTAGATATCATCTTCATGCTCCATCTTCTCGGCTTTTTAACAAAATCTCTATCAACCTTATCTGTTGAAATCGTGAGAAGAGGAATGTCGCTCAGGAAATTGTTGAGGAGGATTTGCGATGGGAGCAATGGAATAAACGGAAGGAAGAACGATGCAACCACAATTGTAAACATGTTGCCGTAATTCGCACTTATGGTATTCAATATGTATTTCGTTACATTACAGAATGTCTCCCTGCCTTGGCGCACTCCATCAACAATCACCTCAAGGCTTTTATTCATAAGAACTATATCTGCTGCTTCTCTCGCAACATCGAGCGCTGTGTCCACGGATATACCAACATCCGCAAGCCGAAGGGCGGGAGCATCATTTACCCCATCACCAAGAAATCCGACAAGATGGCCGTTCCTTCTCAGCGCTTCTATTATTCTAACCTTTTGAATGGGCGTAATTCTTGCGAATACGTTATATTTTGTCACAACATTCTGAAGCTCTTCATCGCTCATCCCTTCGATCTCCTTCCCGACTACAACCCTTCCGCCATTTATCTCAAGCCCGACATCCTTACAAAGCTTTGCTGTCACAGCAGGGTCATCTCCAGTCAGAAGACAGAGCGCTACATTTAGCTCCTTCAACTCAACTATTGATTTTGCAGCAGACTTCTTTGGCTGACTTTTGAATAGAAGGAAACCATGCAGCGTCAACCCATTTTCATCTTCTTTCGTGTAATCCTCCTTTTTCTCTACGGCTTTTGTGGCTACCCCAAGAAGGCTGTATCCTTCTTCTGAAAATCTCTGAACCGTCTTGATTATTTTTTTCTTCAGTATTTTGATGGGTCTCTCCTTTCCATTGATGGAAACGTGAGAGCAGACAGAGATTACAGATTCTGGTTCTCCTTTCGTAATAATCATTCTCTCCTTCCCTTCAACAACTACACTCATCCTCTTTCGCTCGAAATCGAACTCTATGTCATCGATTCGTTTGTATTCAGCGTATCCCTCAGTTTCCTTAGGTTTCTCTTTCGCGTACTCGACTATCGCAACATCGAACACATTTCCGGTCGTCTTCTTTCCCATAACGTTTGCGTTGTTGCAGAGCATTCCGTAGAGTACCAACTCTTTAGTAGGACTTCCTTCTGGGTCCACCCCTCCTTCGAGCTGCATCCCTGGTTCGGTGAGGGTGCCTGTTTTATCCATACATAGAACATCCATATTCCCTATGTCTTCTATAGTTGCTAGCTTTTTCACAACAACCTTCTTTCTTGCCATTCGAAGAGCGCCGTTGGAGAGCGAGATTGTTGTTATCACAGGAAGGATCTCTGGGGTTATGCCAACTGCTATCGCCAATGCAAACAAGAGGGATTCTATTATTCCGTGATTCAAGATGGCATTCGAGAGGAAGATGACAACGGTGAATATTACTATTACTCTAAGTATCATGCTACTAAAATTTCTGAGATTGGCCTGAAAATCGGATTCCGGTATCTTTGCGCTCAAAAGGGTTGCTGTCTTTCCAAAAAACGTACCCTGCCCTATAGCTATTACGACTCCCTTTCCGAACCCGTACGTAATAGTCGTGCCCATAAGCGCATAATTCGAAAGTTCATGTGGTGCTGGGTTTTCTATTCTCAAGGGATTTGATGTCTTCTCTACGTCTTTCGATTCTCCTGTTATTGATGCTTCATTTACTCGTAAGTCTTCCTCTTTTATTAGTCTTACATCCGCTGGAACGACGTCCCCTATATGAAGAATCACAATATCCCCGGGAACGAGTTCGGTTGCGCGAATCTGCATCTGCTGGCCGTCTCTTATAACAGTGGCACGTGGGGAGAGATATTTTTTCAGTTCGTTTATTGCATTTTCAGAGCGGTACTCCTGATAGAAACTTAGAAAACCGCTCATAAGGATAAGCACAATTATCGTTGTTCCTTCTGTAACTTCTCCGGTAAAGAAAGCGATAACTGCTGCTATAAGAAGAATGTAGATGAAGGGATTGTTAAATTGCGAAAGGAGAATCTGAATAATATTTCTTCTGTCCTTCTCCGGTATGACATTTTTACCATATACCCTCTGCCTTGCAGCGACTTCCTTTGCGGATAGGCCCCTCTCACCATCCGTCTCTAGTGCCTTAAGCAGCTCGGCAATTTCCATTTTCCAATAATCTTGTGCCATAATGATGCAAAAGAGTATCGAACAGGAATTTTATTAAACAGCATACTTTTAAAGTTAGCGAAGCTCTGGATTTAGACATTCCGGAGGGTAAACACAGAACGGGCCCAGAGAATACGCTTCAACGTTAAGCAGAGCAAGAGATAGATCTACTGCTATCTGCTGGGTTTGAAGGATTGGCGAAAACTCGTACTATTAGGTGATAGTAATGTTTTTTAATTTACATCAGCCTAGTTATCCTTAGAAATTTAGGATAGCATGTGAATAGAGGTAGTTAATATGGAAATAAAGGAAGCCTTAGTAGTGGACGAAAATGATCCGCTTTCGAAGGCCTTAGCAGGGATATTAGATAGCAACACGGCCGTAATAGTAACTAAAGACGGAAAATATGCTGGAATAATAGATGATAGAAATCTTTGGTTACTCAACGTTGAAAACCCAGCGAAGACAAGATGCAAGACAGTTATTACTCGGCCGCCAGTTCTCACTCCAAATACGTCAATCCTCGAAAGAATAGAGGCCTTTTTACAAGGACGTTTCAAAGCTCTTCCGGTAGTGGACGAAAGAGAAAGACCGATTGGTATCACTACAAGAGTTGAACTGCTCAAGGACATGCTTGCAGCTGCCCTCATTCCAAAGATAGGAGTAAAGATGCTGATGAATTCCCCTGTTTATCTCATAGACGAGAAAAAAACAGTTGCAGAAGCAAGGTTGGAGATGAAAAAGAACAACGCAAAGCGGCTTATTGTGATGAGTAAAGGAATACCAAGAGGCATATTTTCTACGCTCGATTTAGTTGCCGAAAGCATAAAACCAACCGAAAAGCAAAAGATGCGGGTTGTTGTACCTATGAAAAAAAGCTATGACGATAAGCAGATCGCAGAGGTTTACAGACCAGACTTAACGACAATCCCAGAGAATTCAACAGTAGAAGAGGCTGCTATCGCAATGATTAAAAAATCGGTTTCATCTGTAGTCGTGCTCTCCAACAACAAACCTATTGGAGTTCTCTCTGCAGTGGATATTTTTAAAGCTGTGAAAGAGGCAGCAGAAGAAAAATTAGAGGTAGAAATAAGCGGGCTTGATGACGATACTATTATCTATCGTGATTCTATAAAGAATGCTGTGGAAAAGGCAGCATCAAAATTTATAGAGAGCTTCGGAATAAGACGTCTTGCAGTTCATGTTAAGAAAGGAAAATCTGTATATACTATCAGTATCATGCTGAAAGGTGATAAAGAAAATTTCACAATCAAGGCGGAAGGACCAACGGTCGAAGACACCGCCAATATCGCGGCTGCAGAACTCAAAAAGAGACTTTCTAGGAGAAAAGGAAAGGAAAAAAGTAGAAAATCGTTGAGGAGAGGTGAACTGTTATGAAAAGAGGACAGATAAGCACAGAACTCCTTATCATCGTAGGACTTGTGCTATTAGTTTTCATACCATTGCTTGCGCTTGTATATTTTAAGGCAGCAGAGACTAATGAAGAAATAGCGGCGCATCAAGCCGAACTACTTGTATTTCGACTTGCATATCTTTCAAATTCTATTGGTAGTCTTGGAACAAACAGCACGATATACACTGACCTTTACATACCAAAGAATGTTATTTCTCTTAGTACATCTAGAGTAGGGAATGGTGGGGAGATAACAATGAAGGTACAAACACCGAATGGCGAGAGCGAAATCTCCGAGGTAGTAAGATATCCAATAAAAAACCCATCAGAATTTGTGAAGCCCAGCGAACCCTCATACGGTTGGGCAAGATTCAGAATAACAAGTTTTTACGAAGAAGGCAGGTGTAGCATAGAGATAACAAAGGAATGATCTTTCTCGATTTCCAGGAACATTTAAAAAGCAATGTTTTTATATTTACATCACCCGCATTGACTACTTGAATGAATAACAAGTAGGAGGGCTTGATTCTCATGGACAGAAAAACAATTCTAGGAGCTATCACAAAAGCTCTTGAAGAAAAAGGAAAAAGGAAATTCACGCAGAGTGTAGAACTTATCATAAACACTCGCAATATTGATTTCTCAAAGAGCGAAAACAGAGTTAGCATAGATGTTTTACTTCCGAAAGGGAAGGGAGGGAAGGAACTTAAGGCTGCGGTTATAGCAGAGGAAGCAATAGGTGATCAAGCAAAGAAAGCAGGCGCAGAGCTTATAATTCATCCCTCAGAGCTGCCTGCCTATGCAGAGCCGGCAAGACTTAAGGACCTTACGAAGAATTATTTCCTTCTTGCACAACCTAATCTTATGGGCCAAGTTGCAAAGGTGCTTGGGCAATATCTAGGTAAAAAGGGAAAACTGCCTATGCCTATTGTTGGGGATGTGCGCAGTCTTATGGAACGCTCAAGAAAATCAATAAGAATTGCAACAAAAGGAAAATACCTTCCGGTCCTCCAAGCCTTCATAGGAACGGAGAGCATGTCCCCTGATGATTTGGCAGAAAACGCGGAGGCCGTTTACGAAGCAGTAAAGAACAAAATAGGCGGAGACGGAAACATAAAATCCATCTATGTAAAGCTTACGATGGGTAAACCAGTAAGGGTGGGTTGATGGTTATGGGATACGCAGCAGATGTTAACAAAAAATCGATAAGGGAAAAGATCGAAAAGGTCAAAGAGGTTACAGAGGCCATCAGCCGCTACAAAACCGTAGGGCTCATAAGTCTCGATAAACTTTCCGATGCGTTATTCCAATTGCTCAGAAAAAAGATAAGAGAAGACGGTGGAAAGGTCTATGTTCTAAAAAAGGCAGTGATAACAAGAGTTCTCCAATCCAACCCGCATCTTTCATCTAGGGTTTCTGATTGCGAACGGCCAGTAGCATTGGTGCTCACAAACACATCTCCATATGAACTTAATAAATTCCTAAAAGAAAACAAAAGGAGCAGGGCTGCAAAGATTGATGAGATAGCTCCATCAGATATAGTAGTTCCGGAAGGAGAAACAGATCTTCCTCCAGGTCCAGCACTTTCAGAACTGAAAAGCGGCGGAATAAACGCTCAGATAAAGGGGGGAAAGATAGTTGTTGCAAAGGAGAGCGTAGTTGCAAAGAAAGGAGAAAAGATAACGAAAGCAAAGGCAAAGGCTTTGCAAACACTTGGTGTGAAACCATTCGAAATAAAAGCAAAGTTATTGTTTGGTTTTGACGGTCAATACATATACGGAAGCGATCTCTTAAGCATAGGGGACACTCTTAATGCAGATCTTCAAGCATCTGTCAAGGATGCATTCAATCTTTCTATTAACGCCAACTATCCATCTTCTATGAGCATAGAACAGTTGCTTCAGGAAGCGTATAGGCAGGCGTTGAATGTGGCTGTTAACGGAGAGCTATACACCATAGTTACTATGGATCAGCTCCTTCTCTCGGCACTGAGGCAGGGCAAGGCCCTTTCTGATGTGCAACTAAAGGAGGAGAGTGCTCCCGCTGAACAAAAAAATGAATAGAAGAAGAGGGGTGGATTTTATGACAAAGGTAGACCCATATTTGCATGCGGTGCTTCTTCTGCACGGTGCAGGAAAAGAGATTACGAAAGAAAATATAATTAAGGTTATACAGGCAAGCGGTGCGGAAGCTGATGAGGCAAAAGCAAAGGTCCTCTCAGATGCTGTGAAAGAGGTAAACTTTGAAGAGCTGCTTAAGAACGTGGCAGTAGCAGCAGCACCGGCACCAACAGCAACAGCAGCTGGTGGTGGAGAGGCAAAGAAAGAAGAGAAAAAGGAAGAGGGAAAGAAAGAGGAAGAGGCAGCAGCAGGTCTTGCCAGCCTATTCGGTTAGACTCTTTTTCTTTTATTTTCTTTCTGGCATCCACAATAGACGAAATCCCTTTAAACATTTGTCTTAATCATATTAATAGCACTAAATTAAAACACTCACTGTTTGATCTTTATGGAGAGAATCAAAAAAGAAATAGCTGGGGAAATAGCCCTTTCTGAAGACCCGGGCGCGGCCATGCGAAAATGGAGAGAGATATTCGGTATAAGCCAGGTAGAGCTCGCAAATTATCTAAAAATTACTGTGTCAACAATAAGCGACTATGAAGGAAGTAGGAGAAAGTCTCCGGGAACGGGTGTTATAAAGAGATTTATTCATGCGCTTTTTGAGATCGATAAGGCTAAGGGCGGAACGATAATTCAAAAATTTGCTGAAAAAGAAAAACCGACAGAAGAATTTTTTGAGGTGCACGAGTTTGCAAGAAGCATTACTCTTAAGGACTTCATAACGCTTATAAAAGGAACTGTTATTACTAACGAAGATTTAATAGAAACAAAAAAGATATACGGCTATACTCTTATAGATAGCATAAAGGTTATATTAGAAATGCCTTTTTCATACTTCCAGAAACTCTATGGAAATGTAAACGAAAGGGCGTTTATTTTTATGGGCGTCAGTACTGGGAGGAGTCCTTTTGTTGTTGTTAGGGTAAGCCCCACAAAACCCTCCGCGATAATTCTGCATAATATAGATGTTGCAAAGATAGACAAGCTCGCAATAAAGATCTCTGAGAAAGAAAGGATACCAATGATTGTTAGTAAGATGCCCATAGAGGAAATAAAAGCAGAGCTTAATAGGATATAACCA
>CAYSXZ010000046.1:0-19639 GCA_964435235.1 Microcaldota archaeon | reverse complement strand
TGCGAATATGACTGGTATGTTAGAAACGTAAAAATATTTCAAAGGAAGCTTTGGAACAAGCCCCCTGATTCTTTCAAATGCTATCGGTATCTCAACCTTTATTCCCTCAGCATACACAACAACCAAGAAAACTAGAATGGTGAATAGAAAAGGTGCGAGGGCAAGTAATGCATTTGGCAGAGCTTCGGCTCCTCCTTCGCTCATTATCGCGACCACTCCTCCAGGTCCTATTATTAGAGCTACAAGGCCACTGACTATAGAGAATGCAACACCTGCAGCTATAAAAAGACTAATCCCGCTTCCAATTCCGTATTTTGTAACCATCTCGTCAAGATATAGTATAACTATAGAGCCGAGCGCAATCTGCAAAATAACCAACGCCATAGTGTATGGTGCGTGAATGGATTGCGTTCCGTTTGGTGCCAAAATAGCCTGCTCGCCGAGATTTTGGAAGATTGGGGTTATGGCCACCTTCATTGTCGCAACGAAAATTATTCCTTCTACAAATGCCAATACTATTGCTAAGATTTTCTGTGTTTCAAGGAATTTTTTTCTATCCTCTCTATCCTTAAGATTCAGGTTGAGAAGTCCTGCTCCGTTGAAAAGCTGAAGGAAAATGCTTGCAAAAACAATAGGACCTATACCTGCTGTAAGAAGACTGCCTATTCTAGAAGCAGTTATCGCCTGAAGAAAATCAAACCCACCAGCTTGATGTTTTACCCCAACGCAGGTCGTATTGTACATCATAAAGAAGAGAACAAGAATCACGCCAGTCCAAAAAAGCCTTTCCTTTGCGGTCGGTGGCGTTGTGGGCGCTTTTATCACAGGTAAACGAGAAGCAATGGAGTGGATTATTTCGAAAAATCCCATGAAATCGCCCTTAGGTTTCTTCTAATTTTACTATATCTCCACCTGCGGACCTTATCTTTTCTTCTGTTCTTTTACTCCATTCAAACGCCTTTATGCTAAGCGGTACTGATACGCTTCCTGTTGAAAGTATCTTCCCTTTGAATTCGAAAATATATCTGTCTCCTTTTTTCTCTAACTCTCCTCTAATTGCCTTTTGATTAATGGCATAAAGATGGATAATGCTCTTTTCTGGCTTTTTTACAGGATTGACAAAGCCACGCGATGATCTTCCAAAATAAGCCTTATCATATGTTGCAACCCAGGTTCCCTTATGCTTGCATCTTCCTGCTTTTCCAACACCACCTCTAGTTCCGCTTCCTCTTCCTCTTTTTGCATTCCCCCTTCCATGAGACCTAGAGCCTAGATAACTTCTGTGCCTTCTTTCTTTTCTTTTGACCATTTTGTCTCACCTGCGTTGAAATATCACAATACAATATTATATATTATTTCAATATAATGATTTTATTACATCATTCTTCTCAACAAGGCGCTCATGTCATCGCGTCTCCCCAGATCACCCACAGGGTATAGTCTTTTTGTATCCTTATAACCCTTCCTCGGTGGGTGAAGCATAAACACGGGATCGATGATGTCTGATATCTTTGCCTTCCCATCAAATATATCTCGCACCATTTCTTTTATCTTTTCCTTTTCATAAATTTCACTTATCCGCTTTGAACCCTTTCTTCCTCTCTTATAAATCAATCTGAAAAGGGTATCTTCATTTATATCTCCAAAAGCGACATAATCCTTGATTACCCTTAACATCCCAAGATTTGATTTGCTATCATCGATTATAACGCAATAGTTTGGTTTTTCTAAATTTAGAAGTTGAAGTGTCTTTTTTATCTTCGGTTTTATTTTTCTTATTCCGCGAATACGAACTACTGCAATCTTCATAGAAGACCCCTCATTCAGGCGCTGGTTTTAACATGTTAAGCGCATCGAGCGCTTTCAGTGTAGCCATTGCCATGTTGTAAGTATTCGAACCTCCGATTGTTGCGCTCCAGACATCCTTAACTCCAGCCATGCCAAGTACCTTCTTAACTATCGTATTCGCTGCAAGACCGAGTCCGCGTGGTGCGGGCCTTAGTGTCACAATCGTACTTCCCTCCTTTCCGCTTGTTCTCATAGGAACAGAATGCGGATTGTTGCATCTGCACTCCCAACTGCCGCACCCCATCCTAACAGAGATCATATTCTTCTTTGCATTTCTTACTGCGTAATCCATTGCTGGTTTGAGTTCTTCGCTTTTTCCGACTCCTACCCCAACATGGCCCTTTCTGTCTCCTATTACGACAACAACTCTAAATTTTGTTCTCTTTCCGGAGTCTGTTACTCTTTGCGTTGTTCTAACCTCAAGCGTATCAACTTCCATCTCCGGAAGAAGAACATCTATAATCTCTGGTTCGAGTATTGGTTTACCACTATTAATAACTTCTTCCAACGAGTAGATTTCTCCGGACTTTACCATCTGACCGAGTTTTGTTTTCGGCTGCCATGTCTCTTTATCTATCGGCTTCAGCTTCTCAACACCTTCTCCGCCTTTTCTTTTCATAAAAATCACCCTTCTCCTGAAAGAATTTTTGTTTTTATCTCGTTAAATTGCGCTTTAATAGCCTCTGGAGGATTTGCGAGTTTATTTGATGGAACCTTCTTTTCATCGTATTTTGTGGTCAGTCCGGCATCAACCGCACCTTGAAGCGCAGCAAACAATATGGAACCACTCGAAGGTGTCCGCATCCCTATATCAAGCACAAATTCCTTAACCCCTTTCTTAGCCGCTTCTTTTCCTGCATAAAGACCCACAAGATATGCGCTCCAAGAGTTCCTCTTCGATGGCCAGTTGAAGCGTTTTTTTAGTAGTTTACCATGGATGGTACATATTGTTTTATCTCCTTCTGGTCTGAATTCTACGAATTGCGCAAGCACATAACGGTTGCTCTTTCTAACCACCATCCTAGGTAGTCCGCTCTTTACAAGTGCGAGTCTTTTTGCATAGTTCGTTTTCTTTTCCACTCTTCTTCTGAAAGCAATCCTGTAAGTAGGACCTTTTGCTCTCGTCATTTTGTTTCACCCACTATTTCACCTTTACCCTTTTCTTTGTCTTCTTTTTTTTCTTCTGCTGCCTCTTCTTTTGGCAACTCAAAATCTTGCGGTATTATACCGTTATCCTTTAGGTATGTAAGCATGGCTCGTTTATTCTTGAATATTCCGCTCTTTATTTTCATGTAAATCGCTCTCTTATTTTCTCTTTTGACGGCACCTAACGAGACGAGCGATTTAAGCAATTTTCTCTGCGCTCGTACTTTTTTCATCCATTCCTTTTTTGTATGAATGCTTGATTTTCCTCTTCTCCTTCCTTCGCTTTTTCTCTTTTTTCCTTTCTTCTTTCTTCTTCCCTTCACAGGAGCAGCTTTTACGATGCCCTTATCTATAAGAGCGCGTACATCTGATCGCCTCATCGCACTAAGCACTTCCTTCATGTTGGTTGAAGCTATTCGAATTCTGTTCTCTCCGACGCCGAGAATATCTGCAGCCAATCTCCTTACTGTATGAACGGACACAATCATCACCTTTCCTCATCCTTTGGATGATTCTCTTTTAGATTCACTAATTCGATACCAAGCTCCTTTGCTTGCAATTTTATAAGCTCTCTTTTCTTACCTCCGATCGATGCTGCGATTCTTACAACTACGTCTTTTCTTCCCTTTAGCATAGTGAGGTCATTAAGATTCCTAATAAGCACCTCTGCCCTTCCATCGTACCTCAGGCCCCTTATTTTTTCAGGATTTCTGTAACCTATTTTTGGAAGTGCTCCTGCAAAACGATGTTTTCTTCTTTTCTTGTTTGCTGTCCCTCTCGGCTTCCTCCATCTGTCCTTTACCCTTTTCATAAAGCCAAGGTTAAGAGGGTTGAAAGCTGGCTTATTCTTTTTCTTTATTCTTTTCTTTTTCACCGCTTTTTTTTCTGCGACCATAATATTCACCTTATTCTATAACCTCGTAAATTCCATCCTGGAAGACGCGGCAATCCTTTTCTCTTATCTTTAGCGCAGCCCTTAGGTTTGCAATTGTTTGGCCGACCCCTTCTTTGTCTGGCCCAGATACAACTACGTTCTGTCCCTTCACATCAACTTTTGTAGGTCCGACTATCTTAGCCTTTCTTGGATTCTTTTCTCCTAGGAAATTTTTTATATAAACAAGACTTCCCTTAACTTCAAGCGTAACTGGAAAGTGAGCGTAGAGCACCTTCATAGATTTACTGTACCCTTCTATGACTCCCTTGATCATGCTTGAAAGAATAGAATTGACCGTGCCTATGTAGGCCTTCTCCTTATTGCTTCCTTTCACAATTATTTCATTATCATTTTTTTCGAGCGATATTACTGGAGAAAATTTTTTGGTGATTGCGCCTTTTGGTCCCTTAACTGTAACCTCGAATCCGTTTATTTCTACAGAAACTCCTTGTGGAATCACTACCATGCCGAACACCTAATAAATGTAGGCTAGCAACCTTCCGCCTATCTTTCTTTCCTCCGCATCTGCATTTGTCATTATCCCTTGGGATGTAGAAACTATAAGAAGCCCAACACCGACCCCTGGAATATATTGTTCTTCTTTTTTTGCCCATTCGTTTTTCCTTACTGAGAATCTCGGTTTTATTACACCGCAGTCGTTTATTCTTCCATCAAGTTCTACATTGAAATAACCACCACGACCGTCTTCTATCTTGTTAAAATCCTTTATGTAGCCGTATTTCTTAAGCAGACTTAAGACTTCTCTGATAAGTCTTGTTGCCTTCACAGTACAATTTCTCTGCCCCACTATTTCGTGCGTTTTTAGCGTGTTAAGCGCATCTGCAAGATGATCGACCATATGAATCAACCGCCATATTTCCTGAATCCTAGGGATTCAGCCATTTCGCGGAAGCATCTTCTGCATATTCGCAGACCATACTTCCTAATAACCGCACGGGCTGTGCCGCAGTTCCTGCAGAGCCGTAGCCCCTTCCCCTTATACCTATCCTTATTATCTATTACAACTTTCTTTTTGTTGTCTTTCATAAGCATCACTCAATCTTTACTCCAAATTTGTTTTTTACAAATTCCATCGCTTCCTCTTTTGATATTCTATGGCTTTTTCCTATCTTTGATTTTTTTATCCTTCTCGTAGATACCCTCCTTCCCCGTCTTTTGAGCGTAACACATACATCAAACCCATACATTCCGATGGCCGGATCATATTTCGCTCCTGGAAAGTCTATGTATTCTGCTATACCGAACGAGAAATTTCCCCCATTATCGAAATTCCTTGCCTTAAGCACCTTTCTTTTCGCAGCGAGTGCCTTTTCGAGAAATGATTCTGCTTCTTCCCCTCTGAGCGTAACCATCGTTCCTATCGGCAGACCCTTTCTGAGCTTAAAAGCGGGCTCTCTTTTTCTTGCCTTTGTTTCAATTGGTTTTCTTCCGTTGCATAGCCTTTCTAGCAGCCCTTTTGCGTTATCGAGTTTTTCTCCCGGTTGACCCGCGCCGATATTAACTGTGACTTTTTCTATGAGTATCTCTCTCATCGGATTATCCTCATTCATCTCTTCACCCTCCTTCTAATTCTTTGCCGACAACCATAAGGTAATCGAGTACAGTAATAAAACTCCCTGTGCTATCCTCAACGAGAGCTTCTGGTTTCTTTCCCTCCTTTCTCTTAAGGATTTCCTTTAATGTTACTATCTTACTTGCATGTTTTCCTTCTTTGACCAGGCATACCGCACCGTTTTCCATTTTTAGATGAGAGAGCATCTCTGGCTTCGGCAATTTCACTACGACGCTATCTCCGACTTTTATGTGATTGTCTCCTACCATGTTCTTTCCATCATGGAATGTTAGCATAATTTTTCCTCCGGGCGCGGTGTGTTTTTTCACAACTTTGACTATCTTCTTGTTAGCAGTTTCTGGTGTGATCTCTAATGGGACAAGCCTTCCTTTCCAGTCAACAACAATACGGTAATTCTTTTTTATCTCTGGTAATGAAACCACATCCATTAACCCAATAGGAAACTTTTCGTCTGTTCTCACCTTACTGTCAACATAGACCTTCCTCATGTGGAGTACCTTCTTTGCTTCTCGAATTGTTTTAACTAACTTAACAACATCTCTCAAAAATACTCCTAATGGAATGCATTTTTCGCTCGGATGCGGCCCGGCCATAGGTTTTACGAGCCAGGTCGATTCCTTTTTGTTTGTTATAGGCATTGCCTTTGGTATCGCAAGCCTTTTTAGATGCCTTGTGCCACCTCTTTTAGCCATTACATCACCTTGACACTAACACTTTCGGATTTTCTTCCGTTTCTTTCTTTTCTTTTTCTACCTTTTCTGCGGCTGCTATGGTTTTTTTCGTCTCTTTTTCCCTAACATCTTCTTTCTCTTTTTCCTTAATATCTTCTTTTTCTTGTTTTTTCTCAGGTTTTTTGAAAGCAGATTCGGAAAAGAGTTCCTTTCTCTCTTTTGTTTCCTCGATTGAAACTAACATAAGATTTGACGGCTGAAGAGGTAGTAAGGTCTCTTTTCCTCTTGCGTTTTTAATGCTTATTCCTTCAACAAAGATTTTTCTCTTTGAAACATCGATGCGTACGATTTTACCTTCTTTTCCCTTTCCTGGGCCTCTTAGGATTTTCACGCGATCCCCTCTTCTCGCTAGTATTGCTCGTGTTTTCTTCTTTAGTTTTCCTCTGAGATCCTTTGAAAGATGAATGTGAAGATTACGCCTTTTTTCATGGAGTCTCGCATGATAATACTTTCTTCTTTCGGTGTCTGGTTTCATACTAAACAACCCCTGAAGAGATAGCAGCAACCTTGGGGAATCTTTCTGCAATTTCCTTCGCGACTACGCCCTTAATTTCTGTGGCTACTGGAAGGAAGTCGTCTGTAACCAAAACTGCTGCGTTATCCTCGAATGCAATTCTAATACCGCTCGGCCTCCGGTATTCTTTTTTCTGTCTGACTATGAGCGCCTTTACAACCTTCTTAACCATATCTGGCTTTCCTCGTTTTACCGAGGCTATCACAATATTTCCGACACCTAAATGCGGCGTTCTTCCTCGTTTTCCCTTAAAACCGATAGCGCTTATTATACCTATTATCTTCGCACCGCTGTTGTCTGTGCAAGGAAGTTGTGAACCCATTGTAAGCGTTTTCACAACCTTTCCAGTCAGTCCTTTCATTAAAATCACCGTTACCTTTACCTACTTTTTATTACCTCAATAATAGTCCAAGCCTTTGTCTTGCTCAATTTCCTTGTTTCACCTATCAGCACAGTGTCCCCTACAGAAGCGCTTATACATGGGGGGTTGTGTGCCGCTATTCTCGACTTTTCTTTAGCCAACCTTTGATATTTTGTAAGTTTTTTTGTTATGTCTCTCTCGATTATTGCGGTGTTCTTTCCCTTCGTACTCGCTACCCTCCCTATCACTCGCTCTCCCCTTATCTTAACCGCTGGCTTTGCATGCCTGAAGCATTTTTTGTCGTTACATTCTTCTGCCATATAACTACCTCTTTGTAGCATTCTTTAGGACAGCTCTTTAATTGGAATGATGAGCAAATCCTTTTTCTTCTCGTCGAATCCTAAGACAAGGCTTAGGGTGTTCGGCGATGTATCTGCTAAAAGCATATTTACATATTTAGTAATATAATATGCGTAGGATAATTCTAAAGAGAAACATTTAAAAATAAATTGACGGGTGCTCGCAAGCATCGGTTAAATCGATCTACGGCCATTAACATAAAATCATGATCTCTTAATTTATAAAATGTTTCATGCAATATATTAACATGAAAATAACCTATTTTAGAAAAAATACTGCAATGGATGCAGAAAATAAACGACAGAAGGATAGAATAAATGAAGGGATATGGAAACTCTTAAACGAGCTAAAGAAGTATCACGAAAGATGCGATAGAGAAGCGGAAAAGGATTATTCTGAAAAAAAAGCACGCGCACTTTTAGAAGCAGTATTTAAAGAAAGAATGGGCCGAGCATCTAGAAAGAATATGGAAGGAGAATTTCCAGAAAAAGAACTCGAAAAAGAATACCGCCATTCAATTAAACTGCTTGAAAAATTCCTTGATAAAAATCCTGAAGCGGTAGATGATTATGTTGAACTCATAGAAACGATAGGAAAGATGGCCCGAGCAAAAGGGCAAAGGAAAAGTATAGCTCCGGTACTTTGCACCACATTGAAAATTATAGACAGTTGGGATTTGAAAAGAAAGGAAAAAACATATGCGAGACTCCATGTCTTGGAGGCTTCGATAGATGGATGTATAGGAATGATAGCAACGCTAAATAGGTATGGTTTACTGCACAAGAGGAATATCTATGAAAAGGTTGCAGAGATTTATTCCGCAGCCGATGATAATATGATAGAAGTATTTTTGACTCGAGGTCTAAATGGACTGAAAAGGTATTATAGTAGAGAGATAAGAGAGACTATAATTGGAATATTCTCAGCGCTTGATGGGAAAATTATAAAATCTATAAAATTCGGAAAAAGATTCAATCTACTAAGCGATAATCTGGTAGATAACATAACGAAACTGAATGAAAGACTGGCAAACGCTATTGGGAGTATTTCCGAAAAGGATGAATTATACAAATTATTAAACAGAATTAGTAATGCGCTCGAAAGAGACGATGGTTTGGTAGAAATTGGGCGTATTCTAAAAGATTTAGAGGATTCTAAGAAAGAAACAAATGAAAACTCGCTAGGAAGAGGGGTAGTTATTAGGTTTCCATCCGTGAGCGTGAAATCACAAAATTAGTGGATGCTCCGTTCGGGATTTGAACCCGAGTTACCGGAGTGAAAGTCCGGTGTCCTTGAACCGCATTCCGTTGTAGACGAATCTACACCGTAATGCGTTTGACCGGGCTAGACTAACGGAGCAAAACAAGATTAGATTATTTTCAGTATCTCTTTATTAATCGAACTGATGTCCTTGGTAGCATCAATTTTGTACCACTTCTTTGCAAAAAAACCATCCTCGTAAAGTTTTATGAAATCTAATCTTACTTTCTCTAAATATTTTATATCCTCTTCGTATCTATCGAGTTCCTTTTGTCTTTTTTTTCTCTCCTGCGAGACCGAAGGAGAGATGTCGAGAAGAATAACCTTGTCCGGTTTTAGGAAACCGGCAGCTTCGATAATCGTTTTTGCATTATCGTAACCTATCGCACCGAGTTCATATGCGATTGTAGAAAATACGTACCTATCTAGTATGACTGTCTTCCCATTTTTCAAATCGTTGTGTATGGGATTTTGTCCTTCTGCTATATCTGCAAGGAAAAGGAAGAAGACCGCCTTTGGATCGAGAGTTACGCTCTTTTCTAGGTATTCGTTTAGTATCTCAAAATCATCTGTAGGATATTTGTATGTAGTAAATTTCATACTTTCCTTTAGGAGTCGTATTTGAGTCTCTTTTCCGCATCCGTCTATGCCTTCCAGCACTATTAACTTACCGACCATGAGTGAGACTCAAGAGAGAAAATAAATATAAACCTTGAGCTGTAATATCATGTGGTGTTGAGATGGTGGATCTTATTTCTATAAGAGATTTGACAAAGGAGAATGTGAAAGAGATTTTGGATCTGGCTGATTCTATTGCGGATGGAAAAAAGAAAATCGATTTAAAAGGAAAAATAATAGCCACATTATTTTTCGAACCTTCTACGAGGACAAAGCTCTCGTTCCAATCCGCAGCCATGCGACTTGGGATGACGTACGTTGATTTTCTTCCAGAACTGAGCTCCCTTAAGAAAGGAGAGAGTTTTTCTGATACGATTAAAACCGTAGAGGGCTATGCAGACATTCTCGTTGTAAGGCATGCGAAGGAAGGCTCTGCGAGGCTCGCGGCTGATATGAGCAGGAAGCCGGTGATAAATGGGGGAGATGGAGGAAACCAACACCCAACTCAAACACTTATCGACCTTTTCTCAATAAGGAGAATGAAGGGGAAGATAGGCGGACTTAATGTAACTCTTCTCGGCGATTTAAAGCATGCACGAACGATGAGGTCGCTCGTTTACGGGCTTGCGATGTTCGATGCGAATATAACGCTCATTTCACCGAAAGGGCTTGAGATGGACCCCAACTATCTTGTTGAGGTCGAAAAGAAATTTGGATTGAATGTAACTACAAAGAATGAGCCGGAATTCAAAGATGCAGATGTTCTCTATGTTTGCAGGATACAGGCAGAGAGATTCGCCGACCCGTACGAGGCGCAGAGCATAATGAAGAAATTTAAAGTGAAAAAGGGAGACCTTGAGGGAACTAAGAAGGACCTTGCTATACTCCATCCTTTGCCGAAGGTTAGCGAGATAGACCCAGAGATAGACAAGATGCCGCAAGCAAGATACTTCGAGCAGGCGCATTATGGTGTTCCGCTCAGGATGGCGGTAATAGATTACGTTCTAAGAAGGTGATGGCATGCTGACGGTAGATGTAATAGAAAAGGGAACTGTTGTTGATCACATCCAGGCTGGATTCGGTGCAAAGGTGTTGAAGATTCTTGGCATAAGCGAAACTTATCCTTACAGGGTCGCGCTCGTTGTGAACGTGCCAAGTAAGAAAATGGGTAAAAAGGACATCGTTAAAATAGAGGAAAAGCTTGTGACTGAAAAAGAGGCGAACATAATAGCGCTAATCTCACCAAATGCAACCGTTAACATAATTGAGAGCGGGAAGGTAAAGAAGAAGTATACTGTCAGTCTTCCTGAAAGACTCGAGGGGATTGGTGTTTGCCCAAATCCGAATTGCATAACAAAGAGCGAGAGCGATGTTCAACAGAAGTTCGTAAAGGAGGATGGCGGTTATAGATGCTATTATTGCGAAAGATTGTTTAAGGCTGAAGAACTTGTGTAGCTGTAGTGATCGAATTGAATTCTGAATTTTTTGTCGAGACGAGAAAAAGGGTGGAAGTTGTCGACATAACAGAAGGGGTCGAAAAGCGAATAGGGCAGGGAAATGCATGTCTTGTTTTTGTTCCTCATGCAACCGCTGCTGTGATAATCAACGAGTTCGAGCCAAACATAAAATCGGACTACGAGGAATTCTTTTCGAAGCTTGCTAAGGGAAGCTGGAGGCACAACTCCATAGACAACAATGCAGAAGCTCACTTGCTCAGTGCACTCATCTCTCCCTCTCTCGTAGTTCCAGTAGAGAATAGAAAACTTCAGCTTGGGACGTGGCAGAGGATAATGCTCGTTGAACTTGATGGACCAAGAAAAAGAAGGGTAATAGTAAAGATGATTTGATGCCGGAAGAACGGCTTCTTTGGTTGGACGTTGCAAGGACGATTGCTATAGCTCTTATAGTTGGATTTCATCTGATCTACGAATTTGATCCGGATCAATCTCTCCGCATAATCGGATACACCGGCGTATCTATTTTCTTTATTGCATTCCTTTTCTCAGTTGTTGAATGGTCATCTAGAGCAATTCAGCAGATGCTTCTTTCAAAGGAAGGTGGCTGAATTTTTCATAATTCTCCTTGATAAACTCCAGCACAGCATCCCTTAATTTTTTCTTCGGTGTCTTTACTAAGGCAATAAGCCTTCCTCCGCGCTTTATTATCTTATCATTTTTGTGCGCCCTTCTAAAGCTCTCGACATGCTTTTTCATTTTGATTGGCGGGCCTTGTTTTTCTACCACGCCCCCTGCTACATCATTCTTCGCAATGACTGCAACGCGCACTTCTCTGTTAGCATCCGCAATTATACCCCTAATAACAAAATCTGCCAGCGCATCTTCAAGCATTCTCATAAATTTTTTCAGCTGGCCCCAAAGAACGTCGTCTACAACGTCTGGCTTTTTGAATTTTATAAGAATGATTTTGCCATGCTTGCTTGCCCTTTTAATCTTCTCGTCGAAGCTCTCCTCCCTAAAAAATAAGTTTTTCGATGGCTTCCTCAAGAATCTTCTCGCCAACGACACGAATTTCTTAAAATTTTCTTCTGAAAGAGCGGCTGCAACATTCCTGTTCTTATCTGTAGGGTCAATAACTACAAATTTGGAATTAAATTTCTTAATCAGTAATTCTGCATCCTTGGGCTTGTAGTATTTCTTCAAATCGATGATTAGCGGCAGTTTCCATCCTGCAGCCTCTTTTATAAGTTTTGAAAAGCTACCGTACTTTATGATCAACAGTTCACATAGATATCCGGAAAACCCTTGGATCTTTATCTCAGCACCGTAAAGCCCGTTTGCCTTCAGCAGCTGCTTCAACAAAAGGACATCCTCTCTCTTGCTTTTTTTCAGATTCTTCAATATATATTTTGTATGCAGCACTGAACGATCTACAGCAGTAAGTCTTTCCTCTGTTTTTTTCATCTCGTATGCAGGTACCATGTCTACCCTTCTTCCACTTATGTGAAAGCGGATGTAGGGATGCTCGGCGTAGTTCATTTGGTAAACCGTGCCTGGAAATGCCTTAGCCATCAATTCTTCGATTTCCCTCTTCATCTCTTCCTTCGGCAGCCTTTCCTTGAACATTATAAAAATATCTACATCTGCGCTATCTCGGAGGTACGTCCCTTTTGCAACAGAACCAGCAAGTAGGATCTTTCTCTTTTTTTCATACTCTTTTAGCAGTTTTATCAAGGAGGCCGCGAGCTTTTTTATCTCATCTGCTTCTTTCTGCGTTGGTTCAATTTCTCTTAGAACATCTCTTAGAATCTTCATGAGATAATCTTTCACATTAGATTTAAATAAATTGATAAATGTGCCATAGGGACGAGGGCATACATGTTCAGCATTGAATCTTATTCCATTGCTGCATACCAACATCATCCCTTGAATTTTAGCACAACAAAGAGATGGTCCTTGTCAAAGGGCTCAAGTTTTATTTTTTCGATGACTTCGAAATGCTGTTCAAGCTTTTTTATTACGCGGTCAAAAACCTCTTTTGGCTTGAGGGTTACATCTATACTTTGACTCTTTATCGCAATCATAGCAATACCGTTCTTCTTCAGGAACATCCTTGTATTCGCAATCAGTATTTCATCTTGATCTGGTTGTGCAACATCCTGGTATATCACATCAACTTTTCCTACCTCTTCGTATTCCTGAGGTTTTCGCGCATCTCCATGGATCGGAATTACATTTTCTCTCTGCTCCGCAACTCTAAGAAGAGACCTCATTGCTTGAGGAGATATCTCAACCGCATATATCTCCCCATCGACTATTATATCAGACAAATGAGAAACTGTTGTTCCAGTAGATGCGCCAAGATAAAGAACCTTAGTGTTCTCAGTAAAAGGAAAGGTTTTCAATCCCTTTTTCAGAGCAGCGGCGAGCTTGCTTCTATACGGATTCCAAATTCGATACTCCACCTCTCCTTGTTTAATAATTTTCTCATTATAAACCTTTACGCGAGGGACGAGGTTCTTTGTAGCTATTCCACCTTCTATCCCATACAATCCTTCGCGTATCTTAGTAATATTCAAAATCTGCCACCTTCTATTACTTTGGTTTCAACCGTGCCGTTTGTCATCTTATTCAATTTATCATAGAATTCGCCTTGCAATCCTGCAAAGATCTCAACCACGACTATTAGACTACCATCAGAAAGCCACTGCTCCTTCTTTATACCATAATTTTTAAGCGTACCATAGCATTTATGCGCAAATGCAGAAGGAACTTTTACAGCAACATTTATCTTTTCGAATTTGAGTGGAAGTAAAACTCTAAGCTCCTTAATAACATCCTCTAATTGCTCCCTTGCATCTTTGAAAGGATCTATATGTACCTTTGCTTCCTCTAGCGCGTTTTCTATTCGTACTATTGGATGAGGAGCATTCGTGCGTGGGTCTATGGCCTCTCGCGCAATTATTGCTATTATCTGTTTTCTTTTCTCCTCAACCTTTCTCCTACGTTGCTCTGTAGTAAGATGAATCTCGCCGTATTTTAGTATAAAATCTAAAATTTGCATAATATCAGTAGTGCCAAAGGTCTTTTCCACATCGCTTGTTTTTGCCTTCTCTCCCTTTTTCGCATCCGAGTAAACCTCTTCCGCAACAAGTATATTCTTCAAATCCTTTTTCACGCCTTCGCGATATGCTTGGGCTGCATCTGGATCCACGTATATCTCGAACCTCTTCCCTCCTTTTTCGTAAGAAGCGATGATTGCTTTATCAAGAGTTGTCATAAAAACACCAATTAATTTTCGAGTGTAAACTTTTTAATCACAGTATAGGTCGGCCCTTCCCTGCCAAGTTGGCTTTCCATAAGAACAAAATCAGAGACATAAAAATCTCCAAAGCTCTCGTTTGCGTGTTTACTCAGAAAATCCTTGACATCTATCTTCCTTCTAACCCTTGCGATTGTTATATGCCCAACAAATTCCCTATCCTCTTTCTTACCGATTCCGCTGAGCGCCTGCTCTATCTCTTCAGCAAGCAACAACATCTCGTTGTTTTGCAGACCAACCCATACGATGCGAATATAGTTTTGATTTGGAAAAACACCAACACCGCGAACGGCGCAACGAAATGGTGAAAAGGATATCTTTCCAAGGCGCTCGGTTATCTCTTTTATTTTCTCCACTTGTACATCACCGATAAATTTTAGGGTGATGTGGATATTTTCTTCTTCAACCGCCTTTATCGCGTCCTGCGGTAATTCCCTTGTAAGTAGATGCAATCTATGTCTTAATTCCGAAGGCAATTCTACTGCTACAAAAAGCCTTTTCGTTTCGGCCATAACTATTATAAATTACAAAATAAAATAAAATACTATGTTCTCATTTCCTCACGAGATTTATTTCTCAAAAACAACCTCTTATTCGCTTATGCTTTATGGAGGAAAAATAAAACCAAGAGAGTACAACGAAATAACTGGATACGGGATAAGAGTCCTTAAAGATAGGAGAGTTGGTTTTGCATACTGCACGCACGAAAATGAAATAAAAAAATCGCTTGAGAAGGCAGCGGAAGCGTCAAAATTCTCACCACAATCTAATTTTTCATTCGCTCCAAAAACTACCTTCCCGAACGTTGATATTTATGATAGAAAAATAGCGAACATGGATGAAACTGGATTAAAGAACATCTTAGAAGAGATAAGAAGCGGTGCAGAAAGGTATTCCAAGAATACGAAAATAATGGTTAGCACTTCTGAAGAAGAAACGAGAATTGAGAATAGCTACGGACTCGAAGGAGAGTATAGATGCACTGTTCTCTCTGTCTATGGAGAAGTTATGGACGAAGATGGTTTTGGGTTTTATTCTAATGCGTTTACCCATCTTCCCGGAGATTTTTACGACATGGGACTGCAAGCCGCTGAGATGGCAAGAGCGATGAGAAAACCAAAAAGGCCAGAGCCGGGGATGTACACAGTAGTGATGGGCCCAGAGACGTTAACGGACCTTCTCGATATACTACTGCCATCATTTTTAGGAGATTGGAAAAGGAGAGGGATAAGCGTCCTTGCAACGAAGAAAGGCAAATCTTTCTTTAATGAAAAGTTAAGTTTATACGACGACGGGACACTAAGCGGAACAGCAGGAAGGCCATTCGATGACGAAGGGGTGCCTGCCAGAAGGAGGCCCCTTATAGAGAATGGTGTTGTAATGGATTTCATCTATGACCGTGAAACAGCGTTTCTAGAAGGAATAGAAAGAGATGGGTACTGCAACAGAGCAGCATTCTCAGCGCCGCCGATGCCTGGAAACTCGAATATCGAAATAGCAGTAGGAGATGTTGAAAATGTGGAAGAAGAATATAAGGGAGAAAAAACTTTACTTATTTATGCCCTTCATGGAACACACACGGCGAATAGAACCACTGGGGATTTTGGAGTGGAGATAAATGCAGGAATGCTCCTTGGAAAAGAGAAAAAGGCAGTTGGCGGGTTTATGATAACTGGAAACATATTTAATCTTTTTAGAGATATAGAAAATATAGAAAAGAAAACAAAGAGTTGCGGAAGTTTCTTTTCGCCAAGAATTGTATTTGGAAATTTGAGGGTGGTTTCCTGAAAAAATTTCAAAGCACAGCAGAGATAGAGGTTCCAAAGAGATTAATAGACCAAATAATAGGTCAGGAGAAAGCAGTAGACATAGTCAAAAAGGCAGCGAAGCAGAAGAGAAATGTTCTTTTAATTGGTCCGCCAGGAACTGGTAAAAGCATGTTGGCGCAGGCAATGGCAGAGCTTATGCCGGTAGAAGACCTTGAAGATGTAGTTGTACATCCAAATCTTGAAGATGAAAATCAACCTCTGATAGAAGTGGTAAAGACATATCCAAATTATGAGTATCTCAAGACGCATAGAAAGTATATGAAATATTATTCACCAGCAGAACTCGAAGCTATTAAAAAGGGAAAACCAACTAGCGCACTCGGTCCTGGACTCGGTAGAAGAATAGCAAGAGAAAGAAAAATAACAGAAGAGGAAGAACGTGGCTTAAGTCCCATTCTCCTTCTTCTTATAGGAGCTGTTGTGCTCTATGTTGTAATATTTCTCCTAGGAATACCTGAAAATGCAAAATGGTTTGTGATAGCCGCCCTCTTGGGGCTTGGATTTCTTTATGTGATATCTTCAGCAACTGCGGGATTAGGAAGAAGGTTTTCCTTTAGGGAAAACATAACCAATCCAAAACT
The DNA here is from genome assembly GCA_964435235.1 of Microcaldota archaeon. Lineage (GTDB taxonomy): Archaea > Micrarchaeota > Micrarchaeia > Anstonellales > Bilamarchaeaceae > JAVZJR01. The sequence continues at coordinate 3,084 of CAYSXZ010000046.1, read as the reverse complement.
CCTTGTTGATAATACAGGAAAAACCACGGCGCCCTTTATAGATGCGACTGGCACAAAGGCAGGTGCACTTCTAGGCGATATAAAGCACGATCCGCTACAGAGTGGTGGTCTTGGTACTCCGCCACACCTACGTGTCGAAGCAGGAGCCATCCACAAAGCAAACAGAGGAGTGCTTTTCATAGATGAGATTGCATCACTAAAGATAAACTGGCAGCAAGAGCTTTTGACCGCGATGCAAGAAAAGAAATATCCAATTACTGGTCAGAGTGAGATGAGTTCTGGTGCCTTGGTGAAGACGCAACCAGTACCAACTGATTTCGTGCTTGTGGCCGCAGGCAACCTTCCAGACATGGCAAGAATTCATCCAGCCCTTCGTTCTAGAATAAGGGGCGGAGGTTATGAGGTTTACGTTGAGGATAGCATGGATGACACACCAGAAAATGAAGAGAAATTAGTCCAGTTCGTTGCACAAGAAGTGAAGAAGGACGGCAAGATTCCGCATTTTGCAATGGATGCAGTCGAGGAGATTATAGAAGAGGCAAGAAGGATGTCCGGTCGTAGGAATAAGTTCACGCTCAACCTTAGAGAACTTGGTGGGCTCGTGCGCGCCGCTGGAGATATCGCGCGCGAGCGGGGATTACCTTTCGTCACGAAAAAAGAAGTCTTAGAGGCTAAGAAAATATTTAGAACAATAGAGAGTCAACTTGGTACAAAACTTATAGAGATGAGAAAGGAATATCAGATGCTAACAACATCCGGAACTGCGATCGGTCGTGTTAATGGTCTTGCGGTGCTTGGAGATTCTAAAGCCGGGCTTGTTCTTCCTATGGTAGCAGAAGTCACACCAGCGGCATCGAAAAGCGAGGGAAAAGTAATCGCAACTGGAAAGCTAGGGCAGATTGCAAAGGAAGCGGTGGAAAATGTTTCTGCGATAATAAAGAAGCACGTCGGAACTGATATTTCAAGAAAGGATATTCATATTCAATTTATCCAGACATACGAAGGAATAGAAGGAGACAGCGCATCCATAGCTACAGCGGTTGCAGTTATATCTGCGATAACAGAAATACCAATCAAACAGGATTATGCTATGACTGGATCGCTGGATATACGCGGAAAGGTGCTTCCTGTGGGAGGAGTAACCGCAAAGATTGAAGCAGCGATTGAAAGCGGTATAAAAAATGTACTCATCCCTTCGGCAAATTCTAAGGATGTTTACCTTCCCAAGGAGAAACTTGAAAAAGTAAGGATCATCCCGGTTGAAAATATAGTGGATGTTCTCGAGGCCGCATTGAAGGATTCAAAAGAGAAAAAGAAGATTCTTGAAAAGATGAAAAGACAATTTAAATAATTTTATTACTCTCCTGCTCTTAAGACCACCTTTTCGTCTATAGCAACTATCGCTGAGAGCGGCAGGAAGTATTTCTTTTCGAAAATTGTCTTGATTATTAGTTTTCCTTTTCTCATATCTACCCCAACCACCTTTCCTAGATAAACACCATGATCACTAATTGCTTCTTTTCCTTCCAGTTTCATCTCCTTCAAAATATCCCGACGGTATATGTTAATCGCCCAGTTGGAGACATAGCCAAGGAATAAGCATACAATAAGCATAAGTAGAAACGTTCCAAAATCGACATATGGTGGATTTAGATTTACTATCCACAGACTTCCAATCCATATAAGAAAGGCAGAAAGGGCTGCAGCAATTGTATAGAGAAGATAGCGTGTCATTTCGTACTTTTTCTTTTCTATGAGTGCGTCCACAGATTTTCCGAGCATTATGAGCAGAAGACCTAGAAAGATTGGCCATATTACGCTCCCCATCACATAACCTGCAAGCTTTTCACCTGGAAGATTAGGTTGTTGGGATTCGAAAGATTGGAAACCAACATAACTAGCAATAATGAAAAGTGCAATTCCTCCTATATACCCTATCCATCCTGGTTTTTCTATAGAAAATCTGAAGTCCTTTATTATAGTCATTACCATCTCGTCGAAACCTGCCATTCTCATTAACAAATACAAGCCAACTATTATTCCGACCGGCTCCCACCCAAGGCCAAGAAATGTTGAAAGCGAAATCAAAAGTATCAGAAGTGCTGGGATGCCTATAATTATCTTTGCATAATAAGGATCTCTCAATTTTTCGAGGAGAACAAAGTATGTTTTTTCCAGTTCTTTTGCCTGCTTAACAAATACTATCTTTGTGGAATCCACCTTCAATCTTGAGCGTATGATGGGCGTGACTTCTTCATCAGATGCACCATCTGAAATAAGGATGCAACTAGAAGGATTTAACTCTCGTGTGATGCGATCAAGTTGGGAACTTATCCTTCTGTCTGCGACGTAGCCAAGACTTTTATCCCCGGTCAGCGTAACTACCTCTACCGCCTCCTTTTCCTTTACCATCTGGTCGTAAAGCTTCAGCGCATAAAAGAGTGCATTGACATCTGAATCTTCCGGGTCTGCAAGGGCCAGTTTAATTACGGCATCAAGATTAGCTGCCCTGCCGATTATCGGACCGCTTATTCCAGTTTTTTCGTAGATGTCATTGTCACGGTCTATGCATAGTATAATAAGTGGTCTTTTCATTTTTCTCCACCAATGTGATATTCTCCGCTATGCTTTAAAAGAAGTTCTTTTCCAAGAATAAACTGTAAGACTTAACAAAAGGTGCAGATTTATGGCCATCAGAATTCTTAGTAAGGAAAAAAATGAGATTGAAATAGACCTTGGTGATGATGTAGACCAATCGATAGCACATCTTCTTGTCGAAAAACTGAATGAGGTAAAGAGTGTAGAATTCGCCGCATACCGTATTCAGCATCCGGTTATTGGTACTCCTCATCTTATTATCAAAACAAAGGATGGAGACCCGATGGAATTACTTACCAAGAAAATTAATGAAATAAGAGAAGAGGTAAACGAATTTAAGAAACAATTTTCTGAAATATCCAAATAGCATGTTATAGGAGAATCGCAACAGGGACATCCACATGGAGAAAAATATAAAAGAAGATCTAAAGAAGTTACCGACAGAGATAATAATAGTTCTTGGGTCGCTTGCCCTCTACATAATCT
>CAYSXZ010000045.1:0-4503 GCA_964435235.1 Microcaldota archaeon | reverse complement strand
CCTTGATATAACAAAGCTCAAACCACATAATCGAAAAAGATTAGTTGAGCTCATTGTAGAAAAATTATCATCTCTTCATTTAAACAATCTCATTCTTGGTAGGTTCACTCTTAATAATGTCTTAATACTTAATGATGCCCTTAAGTTCACAGACTTAAGGGGATTACGAGCAATCAGAAAGGGTACATTGGCTGTAGAAGAGTTTAGAGACGTGCTTAAATATCTCCTTTCAATTGGCTTAGCCGAACCTGAAGATATAACCGCTGCTGTAGTGTACTACTCATCAGAAAACAACGAAAGCTGCAGGGAATGGTACACAGCCACAACTGGTAAAAAATGCGCAAATGATGAAGAGATTGCTTCGCAACTCGAAATCCTAGAATAGATCTAAACCCTATCTAATTGTGTTGGGCCGTTTATTTCTTTATTCCTATAAAATCTATAACTCGAAGCAAAATCTGCACCCATCAGTCCTTCATCATGAGTTATAACAAGAGTCTGACTAACCACTTGCGGAACCTTAAACTGCAGCGTCTCAGAAAGGAGGGCGACAGTTTCCTTATCAAGGTTGTGTGTTGGTTCGTCGAGTATAAGCCAGCTTAGGTTTGGCGTAAGGACAGTAGCGAGAGCAACACGAAGGGTAAGGGCAGCGCATGCCCGCTCTCCTCCGCTTGCAACTGTCTCAAGTGTTTTCCACTTTCCATGCTCATAAACCTCAAAGATATAACTTTTTTCTGTAACTGCAAGCCTAATTCCAGAGTAGTTTTTGTATGGATAAAATATTGTCCATATCTCACTCATTGCTGCGTTTATCGCTTCTATTAAATTTCTTCTAAGGTTTATCTGAGTCTCAAGCAGAGCGTTCTTATATATCTTTAATTCCTCAGAAAGTTTTGAGAGGTAAGCTATCATCTTTCTATTCTTCTCTATCTCTTCCATCCTTCTTATCAGTGCAGCCTCCATCTCTGTTACCATATTAAGCTGTTGCTGTAGCGCGCCTTTTTCAAGTTCTAGCTTCTGCTGTCTTATTCTAGTAGCTTCAAGGACGGCCCTCGCCTCTTCGAAATCTTTCTCATAGTATCCGAGACTTGAAATCTTATTTTTCAATTCTTCTTCTTTTTCTGCGTACAATTTGAGTTTTTGCTTATTTGCAAGCGTTCTCATATATCTCTCACAATTAACCATAAGCTTCTCGTAATTTTTTCTCTTTTCTGAAATTAGCTCATCATCCAGTTCTATCTTCTTCTCTATATTCCCTATCTTTGACTCCAACATCCTCTTTCTTTCTTCTAACGCCGCAATCTCCTTCCTTCCCTTTTCCAACTCCTCTCTTTTTTCAAGCATAATCTCTATCTTTTTTATTTTTCCTCTAAGTAGTTCTATATTCTTTGTAACGATTCTTCCTTCTTCTTCCTTCTTTTTCACTCTCTCCTTTTTCTCCGTAATAAGTTTGTTTTTTTCCTTTCTAATGTGCTCCATACGCTCTTCATCAAGCTTACTACCACAGAGAGGGCAATTCGTCATCCCCGGTCTTATCTTCTCCATGAGTTCTAAAAGTTCCGCAATTTCATTCTCAAGCGTCTTTTTTTCAGAACTTACCTTTAGCATCTTTTCTTCCAGAGCTGCGTGTTCCATTCTTAACTGTTCTAGCCTGCTTCCGCCTAACGCAGTTAAAGTTTCATTAATTCTTTCTAACTCAGCTCTTCTTTCATTCTCGGCCTTTATTTGTTCGTAAATCGAACCTAATTCTTTTACGGAGTTCGATTTCTCATTTTCGAGTTTTTGCCTGGTTGCCCTAGCTTCCTGAAGCACGACCTTGAGCGTTTCAAGCTCAGCGACTGCTTTTTCCTTAATTTCCTCTGTAACATTAGGGTCTATCTCGAGCCTTAGGCTTTCTATCATACCATGTATTTTCGTTAATTCCCTTTCGAGCTCATCAAACTTTTTTTTCTTCTCATAAACAGCCTCGAATCTATCTTCGTTCTTCTTTAATACATTCTCTTCCTTTTCGCATTCCTTGGAAATAGCATCAATTTTCTCCTTTAATGATCTGATTTCTTTCGAGCGTTTCTCAAGCTCTTCTTTCGTTTCTTTTACAAGGTTTTGGTCTTCCAGTCCTTCTAGCATTCTTCTATTAGATTCTATTCGGTTTATTACAGTGACGATATTACCCCTCGCATCCTCGAAACGGTCGAGCCCAAGCAATCTATCCATCTCCTCCTTTCTACCGCTCGGGTCGAGATTCAGAAAATAATCTATGTTGTTCTGCTCCGAATAGATAGCTCTTGTAAATAAATCATAATCTACGCCAAGAAGCTGTTCGATATATCCAGTGACTGCAGAAGATCCAGTTTCGATAAGCGAACCATCCCTAAAGATATCTGCCTTTGTACCAACCCTTTTTTCCTTTTTCAAAATCACTCTCTCTATTCGGTAATCCTGCCCATTTAGTTTCAGTGTAAGAGTTACTGTTGCCTGTTCCTCACCGAACCTTATAACATCCTCGAGCCTTATTGTTCGTCGTTCCAACGCAGGAAATGTTCCGAATAAGGCAAAGCTGATGGCTTCAAGAACGCTGCTTTTCCCACCACCCATTATGCCCACTAGAAGATTTGTTCCCTTGCTAAATTCAAGATAACTGTCTTTATGGGAGCGCCAGTTCTTTATGCGAATAGAAGTTAGCATTCAACACACCGCCTAGCCTTTTCAAGAAGGAATATCATACAATCTTCTTTTTTTCCTTTCTTTTTATTCCATTCCATAACAATGTTCTTATAGACTGTTAGTTCCCTAACATAGTAGGATGGTGTATTCGTCCCAAAAATTCTGAACAACCAACCAGCCGGAAATGGGCATACTCTCGTTTTCCAACTACCATCAATTCCTTTCGGAAAGCTTCTGCAAACGCATGGAGAAAACTCATGTATGGTGCATTTATTGTCCTTGAGAAAAAAGCAAGGATGCGATTTTATGCAAAGGATGTACTCAGCTGGATAAGCTGTATTATCATAGCATTCTAATACAGTTTCATTATCGAAATTAATAAGTTTCAAAGGATAGATCTCTGCAAACTCGCTCGGTTCCTTCCCTATTCTCGCAGCGATACGGAGGACGTCGAATGCAGTTACTGTTATGTAAAGCTCCTTGCAACATCTAGCTGAGCATAGCGAACAAGGACTCAGCATCCTCTCAATCCGTTATGCCCTTTGGCGTTACCTTAAATACACATTCTCCTTCAGGAAGGTTTGGGCTGTCAACAAGCCTTGCTATCCTCTTCTCATCCTTACCTTTTCTTAAATATAAACGATACGTACTAGCATGTGCAAGGACATGCCCACCTATCGGCTTTGTTGGATCTCCGAACAACATACCAGGGTCATCCATAACTTGGTTTGTTACGTAGACAGCCAGGTTGTAGCTGTCTGCAATTCGCTGAAGGGTATGAACATGCTTGTTGAGCTTCTGCTGTCGTTCGCCAAGAGCGCCACGACCTATATAATCTGCTCTAAAGTGGGAGGTTAGGGAGTCTACAACAATAAGTTTTATGTTTTTCTCTTTTATCAGCTCCTCTGCCTTTTCTGTAATCAAGATCTGGTGGTCGCTGTTCTCTGCGCGAACAACATAGATGTTCTTAAGCACTTGATCTGGGTTCAACCCGGCTGCTTCTGCTATCTGCGCAACCCTTTCAGGTCTAAATGTATGCTCTGTGTCGATGTAGAGAACACCACCGTTAAGCCCGCCTTCTCCTTCTGTTTTCTGGACATTCACAGAAAGTTGAAAAGCGAGCTGGGTCTTCCCGCTCGAAAATCTTGCATATGCTTCTGTTATCGCCTGTGTCTCGACACCACCACCTAAAAGTTCATCAAGCGCCTTTGAACCGGTCGTTATCTTTCCAACAGTCTTTCTTCTTTCATACACATTGTCTGCTGTTTCTATTCCAATATCAATAGCATCCTTTGCTGCTTCTATCGCTTTTTTTGCAGCTTCTACACTCATACCGACTAACTCAGCGAGTTCTTGCGGACTCGCAGCGGCTATTGAGGAAAAATTATCATAACCAGAGTTTCTTAGTTTTTCAGCGGTTGCCTCACCTATTCCAGGAAGATCTTCTAATTCTCTGTACAATTTTTTGGAGGCCATTTTCCCACCTATTTGTTGTTAGGAAAAACAAGCAACTTCAACTGTCCGATGCGCAAGGTGTAAAACTCATTTCCATTCTTTGATACGTTTTTCCACATACCGCCAACATTTGTGTAGACTACATTTCCATTCTTGTCTCTATCAGCCTGTACAACCCTTAGGTCCGGTCTGTTTGATCCGATTTGCTCATTAGGAGCGCCCGTAGCGTCCGTTATCTCATTTTTTTGATTTGCATTCTTTTGCGGCGTGTATTGAGGTGTTACCTCTTCATATCCTCCATCTTCCAAATTTATTTCCTCTTCTTTCATTCAGATCACCTGAGTATATACTATTTTATATTTGTATATACTATATATACAGTAG
>CAYSXZ010000044.1:0-1934 GCA_964435235.1 Microcaldota archaeon | reverse complement strand
ATCTTTATCTGTAGTAGGTGGTCTACTGATCATCATAGCCATTCCACTATCGCTTATAGTGTTCTTTTTCTGGAAATCCTCACTTGTTTTTTCAATCTTCTTATTTACAGCTTCCACAATTTCGTTAAATTTTTTATCTGTTTCGAGATATGCCTTTATAGCTGTACTTTTCACTGCATTGTCAATATTTTGGATGGCCATATCAAGTTTGTATCTTCCATCAGCAAGTTCTTTTGTAAGACTTCCTACTGTTATCCCTTTTTCGATTGCTGCGTTAGCGAAATCTCTAGAGAGCACTTCAGCAGGAATAGGTCTTCCTTCTAATTGCTGTATAAATTTACGCGCGTTTTTCTCTTCTTCAGAACCAGGCTTTATTCCACTTCCTATCTTACTCTCGCTAATTGTTAGTTTATATTCTCCTGGTATTTCCTTAGGTGGTGTTGGGATGCATGTTACTGCGATTAGCTGGTCACCACTACCTTTTTTATACTCGACCCCAGTAAGTTTTATCTCAGTAAGTTGATCCTTATACCCACCTTCAAATCTACGTTCTTCAACATAATCCTTTCTTGAAATAATTTGCGTTGCGACTAACTCCCCCTTCCCCAGTGCTTCTTTATCGATTCTTACAGTGCCGCCCTTTGTTTCTATCTCATAATACACTTTTCCTTCAATTTTGATTTCAGTTGCCCCCCAAGCCTTCATAGCCTTTTCAAGTTTGTTAATTGATTTCTGATATTCCTCTTTCGCAACTTGTTTTTCTGCCATAATTGATGCAAACCTATAGCTTGCAGTCGTGAAACTCATCATCTTTTCAGCAAGCTTTCCAACGCCAAATACCGAAAGGAAAGAGCTACCGAGTATTGCACCCGCAGCTCTTATAAGCGATTGACCGATTAGTTTTCCGTATCCCTTTACCCCTTCTCTCTTTATTAGTTCCATTCCTGCTTTAAATTCTGCCTTTGCTCCTCTGAGCACTTCGCGTCTTCCCTTTATTGCTGCTTTTGCTTTTTCCAATCCTGCACCAACCCGCCCGCCAGAAATTATTTTACCGGCTACAAGTATCCGCCCACCTTTAGCAACTTCTCCAATTTTGCTACGTGCTGCTTTCCGACCCTCAAGTTTTGTTGCCTTTGCTACTTCTTTTGGCGGCTTTCCAGCAAGTTTTGCTTCTGCTGCTCCCCTTGCCTTTCCAGCCTTCGCAGCCCCCTTCACCTCTTTTATTCCGCTTACTGCACTCGATATGGTCGCGGCGATGCTCTTTCCACTTATATACACTCCTCTGCTACCCGGTGCGTATCTTATGTGCCTTCCAGCGCGTGGCGCACCTAATGAAAACGCTGCAAAAGGATTTCGTCCAGTGTAATAAAGAGCGCCCCCGAGTAGGGCGAATATTATAAGAAGGGGAAGACAAAAGACAGGTGTGACTGTTTGTGGCTTTGGAGGTGGAGTATAAGTAATAGTAATTGATGTTGGAAGGAACGGGCGACGTTGCAATTCGCTTTCTGGCAGAGATGTTTCTCCTGGCGCAAGAGGAACATCCTCAGGGCTACTTATTTCGGGAGGTAGTTCTATCGCAGCGCTCTTTACACATTCTTCAAAACCACACGGATAGCCAGGATCCTCAGGATGACAGAACGGACAGTATATGAATTTGAATGTATAAGCCATCTGTTGTTCATATGCTATCTCATAATATTTAGAGAAATTAAACGTTGCCTTACCATCTTCGTCGCTATATATCCTAAGCAACTCCTTTTCTCCTTTTGCAGGGATAACGTAAACGAAGATCATAGTGTTTTCTATTGGTGTTCTTGGCGGTACGTTGCTAAAGTTTTCATAGTAGATATAAACATTTATGATATGCGCCCCTTCATCCATAGTAAGAAGGAGATTCGCTTGTTGGCTATCTTTTATCATATCACATATAATAC
>CAYSXZ010000043.1:0-4873 GCA_964435235.1 Microcaldota archaeon | reverse complement strand
GCTCTCATCTAAGAAGATTATCTTAAATGGAACCCCTCCCAAAGAGACGCTCCGCGCAAAATCCTTTATTCTTCCACGTACAACATCTATCCCTCTTTCATCACTCGCATTGAGGTCAAGAAAATTGCCTCCGAAGTCCTTTCCGAAAAGTTCATACGCCAATGCCAATGCGCATGTCGTTTTTCCAACTCCTGAAGGCCCTGCGAAGAGAAGGTTCGGCATGTTTCGTGCTTTTACAAATGCTTTTAGGGAGCGAACGACATCATCCTGGCCTATGACATCCTCTAATTTTTTAGGCCGGTATTTCTCGGTCCACGGAAGAATATCCGCTTGCTCCATTCGAACACCGAAGATCAAAGATTTATCTTAAGACCAAGTTCTTTCTTTAGTTCGCGATAACGATTTCTTATTGTTACTTCAGTAACTCCAGCAACATCTGCAACTTCCTTCTGTGTCTTTTTAACCCCATGAAGCGCAGAAGCGATATACAACGCTGCCGCAGCAACTCCGGTTGGACCACGGCCGGATATAAGGCCACGTCTTAGTGCCTTCCTTATAAGTTTTACTGCGTCATCCTGTACTCCGTTGTCTAGTTTTAGGGCAGCAGCAAATTTCGGGACGTATTGCGATGGATCTGTAAGCGGAACATCCATCTCCAGTTCGCTTTTCAAGAATCTGTATGCTCTTCCTATCTCCTTTTTCTCTATTCCGGAAGCTTTCGATATTTCATCCAACGTGCGGGGTATGCCTTGCATTCTACATATAGCGTATATAACAGCCGCTACTACACTTTCAATCAGTCTTCCCCTTATAAGTTCTGCCTTTACTGCTTTTCTATAAAGCAAAGCTGCGCTTTCCTTTATATTCTCCGGAAGCCCAAGCGATGACGCAACCCTATCAAGCTCGGTAAGCGCGATTATGAGATTTCTTTCCATAGATGTAGAAACAGAAGCTCTTTTATGCCATTTTCTCATTCTGTAAAGCTGTGCTTGTTTCTTAGGAGAAATCTTCCCCCCGCGTATATCCCTGTTGTATTGGTCTATCTCCGTAACTAATCCCTTGTTTGGTCGCATGTATTTTATCGGTGCGCCTCCTCTCGCCTTCTTCTCTTTCTGCTCTGCGTCGAAGGCACGCCATTCAGGCCCCTGGTCTTCTATATTTTCTGCTATTATAAGACCACAATCTGCACAGATTATCTCTCCCCTTTCATAATCCCTAATAAGCCGAGTGCTTTTACATTCCGGACATTTTTTAATTGTAGATGACATTTCCTCCCCTCTTTTTTTCTCGAAAAAAATCGTAAATTTTAAAAATGTTAGTCTTTTATTAGGAGAGAAACAGGTTTATAAATGTTTCTTTTATTTGGATTTTCACTCTTCGAGATAGTTTTATAAAGTCTATCTCAGAAATAATCACACCGCTTATTCGGCGGCAAGAAGCCCGATGGGCTATTTTAAGGTGAAAAGATGGGACAAAAAATTGGGTCTGAAAGAATCGCACGGGAGGAAGGTTATCTCTATTTTGTAGGTAAGGATGGATATGTTTGGGCAGCACCAATGAAGCATAATAAGAAAGGCAGAAAGAAAAGAGTCGGAAATGAAAAGATTGAAAAGGAAGAAGGCTTCATGTACTACGTTGGCAAGGACGGCTACGTTTACAAGGCAAGGCTTAAGAACGCATAAATTGAATACATTTTTTTTCTTTTTCTTCTTTCTATTTCTTTTTTAATTGTTCCTGCTTATCATTATTAATCCTATAAAACTGTCTGTTGGTGAGAGTTATGCAACTCATAATAGCGGATACAAAGAACGGAAAAAGCTACAAGGTTGAAATACCAAAGGAGAAGGAAGTAGAATTTGTAGGGAAAAAAATAGGCGATAAGGTAGACGGAGGGGTTGTTGGCGCAGCCGGTTATGAGCTTGAGCTTACAGGAGGAAGCGACGACAGCGGGTTTCCTATGAGGAATGATGTGTCTGGTCAGAGAAAAATTCGCGCACTGCTTACAAGAGGAGTGGGTTATCATACAAAGGAAAAAGGAATGAGAAAAAAGAAAATAGTAAGGGGTAATATCTACTCTTCCTCAATTGTTCAGATAAATGCGAAGATTGTAAAAGCAGGACCAATAGCACTTGACGAGCTATTCAAGAGCGAGGGCAAGAAGGAAGAGAAGAAATAGAAGAGGTGAATCTTTGCAGGCTGAGATGAACATCGGACTGCTTGGACATGTGGATCACGGTAAAACCACGCTTACATATGCACTCACTGGTAAGTGGACGGATACCCATAGCGAAGAGATAAAGAGAGGAATAACGATACGTCTTGGTTACGCAGATGTCTACATATATAACTGCCCAAAATGCAATAAAGTTACTTTAGAGAAAAAATGTCCTGTTTGTGGCGGGCCTGTTGAGATAAAAAGAAAGATATCATTGGTGGATGCACCTGGCCATGAAACGCTTATGACTACGGTTATTGCTGCAGCAAGCATACTAAATGGTGCTCTCTTTCTTATAGCAGCGAACGAGCCATGCCCACAACCACAGACTCTCGAGCATATGCTCGTTCTAAATACCACCGGCATAAAGAATATTATAGTGGTCCAAACAAAAGTGGACCTAGTAACAAAAGAAAAGGCTCTTGAAAATTATCGACAGATAAAAGAGTTTCTAAAAGGAACAGTTGCAGAGAATGCGCCGATAATACCAGTTTCAGCGCATAATAGACTTAACCTTGACGTGCTTGCAAAGCAGATAGTTGAGAGCATGCCCACTCCAAAATTTGAAAAGAACGCACCGTTAAGAATGTATGTTTCACGCTCTTTCGATATAAATAAACCCGGTACTGAGGTAGAAAAACTTAAGGGAGGAGTTATTGGAGGCTCTATAGTTCAGGGCATGGTTAAGGTTGGCGATGAGATAGAAATTGCCCCAGGTGTCCAGAAAAAAGAAGGAGTCCAGCCAGAACCGCTTTTTTCGAGAGTTGAAAGTCTAAGAGAAGAAAACGAAGATCTTACAGAGGCAGGGCCGGGCGGTTTGATAGCAGTTGGGACTACTCTTGATCCATCGATCACAAAATCAGACGGCCTTGTTGGGTCGATCGTAGGAAAACCAGGAGAGATTCCAAAACCAACGAATGAGGTATGCGTAAAATACAACATTCTAAAAAGGCCAGATATGGAAGTTCCCCTACTTAGAGAAAACGAATTGGTCGTTCTGAGCGTTCATACCTACGCTGGTATTGGAGTGATAACAAAACTAGCAAAAGGGAAAGCGACAATAAGGTTGAAAAGACCAACAGTAGTATATAATAATATGCACGCCGCCCTGAGTAGAAGAGTAGGTCAGAGATGGCGACTCTGCGCTTGGGGAACGACCGTCTAATATTCGGTCAAAGCCCTCGTCATTCACTTCGTTCATGCCGAGGTTGGAGTGACATGCGCTTGCTGTCACTGCCCTCGTCATTCACTTCGTTCATGCCGAGGTCGTTGTGAACTTTGTTCACATCCCTCGTCATTCACTTCGTTCATGCCGAGGTCGCCTAGTCCGGTAGGGCGACAGGTTGCTAACCTGTTGCGCGAAAGCGTTCGAGAGTTCAAATCTCTCCCTCGGCGTAAGACGAGGGAGGCAGCGATAGAAAATCGCTTCAACTCCCTCGGCGTAAGACGAGGGAGGCGGTGACCAAAGGTCACCTCAACTCCCTCGGCGTAATTCCTTCCGTAATTATTTTAGTGTTCGACGCCGCTAAGTATAACTGCGTATGTTCTATCATAGGCCAGAGGCTCCCATGATGTCTCGGCAAACCTTCTCTTAGAATTGTCCCATTGAAGATTCATCTTTTTTATGTTGTTGCTTGCAGGTTTGGTTGTATCTCCATTGAACGTGTAGTGAATGTTCACAACATCACTTACTATCTGATCTTGTGTTTCTTGAGTAACCCTAAAAACAACCCAATAACTACCACGTTCTAAAGTTACTGTCTGCGGGAAGTTAAAGTATATCCAATTCGCTGTTAGTGTGGTTTCTGTTATCGGTATTATGCTTACTGCGAGCTGATTTTCTCCAGGTCGGCCATTATCATCTGGATGTATTTCGGCAACGACCATACTACTCTGCATCGTTTGAGAGTAAAGTCTTTTCATATAGGCGCCTACGCTCTTTACATTAACCGTTCCGTCAATATCAAATCGGGTTGCAATCCATTCCTTTACAGAAACAGGATCGTTCTTATTGCCCGAGGTGTCCATGCTCCCTAACGGAACAACTACCCATGTTCTATTATAAATTACATCGTTATCGCTCCATACGACAAGCTGTTTCGTTCCTTCCCTTGCTGGCAGTAGTATGAAATTAAACACAACCGGATCATCATTTGTTATCTGCCCGCCAATTTCACGCTTTTCATCTATGTTCAAAATTATTGTCTTGCCACTTGCACACCTTGATGTGACGCTGAACCGGGCCGATCGCCCTAATATTCCGTTTGTAGGGAGTTCTGAGAACTGATACGTTGGTTCGCATTGTTCGCTTTGAGATGGTTGAGTTATTACAGGCAGTTGGTTTTCATTTTCAGAAACATTAAGCCGGATAGGGCTTTCTTCCGTAATATTTCCTCCGCTAGGACCACTAATGCATCCGCCGAGCACAAGAAAAAACAACCCAAAAATAAACAAGATTCTTTCTTTTTCATTCATGGTAATCACTATTTTATACTGTTCACTAATCAATTAAAAATTATGGGTCATGGACTGCTGAGCGCTAGTCCAAGAAATTTGTCTATTCTTATTCCTTTACTTTATTCGAATAAATTAGCACAGCGAAATGTAATTTGGTTCAACAAACCTGTTATAAATATTTACTTGCAAATATTTTATTAT